>JAPKBD010000022.1 GCA_028824965.1 Alphaproteobacteria bacterium
TACCTTAGAAAAAGACACAGTAATATTCCTCAATAGAAATTTATCTGTTGTAAAAATGTTCCAAACGAGTTTAATGTAGGTTAGAATTCAGTGAAGCGAGCATATTGGTTTTGACGAAAAATCGAAAATCAGCTGCCGCCGTCCAATTAAATGCAAATATGTGGGCAGCCAAGCAAGGGCGTCGGCGCGATGAATTACACGATAAAGTAGTGTGAACTAGCGATTGCCACTTTGATGAAATGCTAATAGGTATGGGAAATATGCCTTTAGGCCAGTGAATTTCTGGTCTGCTACGAGGCAAACCTGTATGGTCACAGATTGATGACGTGTCGAAGATAGCTGTTATTTTAGAATAAAATCTCCCTATGGTTGTTTTCTTGACAAGGGTTGTTGATTTCGGTGCGCCTGCCTGTGCGCCCATCGTTGAAGAACGCGGTGCTGGAATTCCGCTGTTACAACAGATCGAATTGATCGGGAAACCGGCCGCAAACACTCGATTGGTAGAGCAAGTTTTGCCGGCGGGCACATTCAGGCGAAAAGGACAAAATCTGCAGGTGCAGCCTTTAATCTGTTTTGCCAAAAACCTCTGTGGACAAGTCGAAAGATCTGCCAGTGCGTGAGCATCCGAATTTGGCCAAAGCTGCGGGTGAAATGATCCTGGTCGTAGAAGATGACCGGGATTTACGGCGCATCCTATTGGAAACATTGGTGGCGTTGAACTATCGGGTGCGTGATGCGGGCGATGGTCGGGACGCGTTGGTAATTTTGTCTGAGGATGACGAGGTGGATTTATTGCTCACCGATGTTGCGTTGCCGGGCGGCTTGGTTGGGCCGGAAATAGCGATCAAAGCGCGTGAAATGCGGCCTGGCCTACCGGTCATATATATGTCCGGCTACACTCAAGACGCCAATATTATGGGAGAAGGCGCTATATCGGAGGTCGATTTACTGAAAAAACCTTTCAATATAGCTGACTTGGCGCAACGATTACGCACGGCACTGGAAAATTAGACCCAACATTTCGCACCCAGATGACAGCCAGATGGTGACCAGGACATAGGGTATGCTGATCGGGCCAGCGACGTCTCATGCGAAGAACGGCAAGGTAGTTCCAACAACAGCGCACTTCGGTTATCGTTAAGCCAAATCTTGAGCCAAATCCTGAGACTATCTTTCAAAAAGGAAATTTCGCAGAATGGACTTCACACATATCAAATTCGACATCAGTGATGAAATTGCCACCATCACCCTATTTCGCCCGGACGCCCGCAATGCGTTGAGCCCGGAAATGCGCGATGACCTGCGCACCGCCCTTAAAGTGGTAAAGGAACAGGCGGGCGAGGAAATCAAGGCTCTGATCCTGACCGGGGCTGGGGGCGCTTTTTGTGCGGGCGGCGATATCAAAAGTATGGGCAGTGACGAGCGTACATCATTGATGACCCGCAAGGGCCTGCGTTCGGATCATGACCTGATCTACGATCTCGCCAATGTCGAATTGCCAGTGATCAGTTTGGTCGATGGCCCAGCAGCTGGTGCCGGTTGCAATCTGGCGCTGGCAGCGGATTTTGTCTTTGCCACGCCAAAGGGGCTGTTCATGCAGGCCTTTGGCCGCATCGGTGCTGTGCCTGATTGGAGCGGGTTTTATATCCTGCCCCGCCTGGTTGGTCTGCAACGGGCCAAGGAATTGGTTTTCAGCGCCCGTAAGGTCGGTGCTGAGGAGGCGAAGGAGATCGGCTTGATCTTGGATGTGGTGTCTCAAGAAAATGCTATGGACGAGGTGCGGGAGTTCGCCGGTCGTTTCCGCCATGCCTCCACGGCGGCCATTGGGATGTCAAAAAATATCCTCAACCAATCCCACAATCTGGATCACCGCACGTTGCTGGAGTTGGAGGCGGACGCCCAAGGCATGGCCCTTGTAACGCCGTACCATAAGGCTGCCGTGCAACGCTTTAAGGACAAGGAGCCGTCTATCTTTGATTGGGAGAAATTAAGCGCCGGCAAAAAGATTTAGGCGACGCGGCTTAAATAATCTGTCGGAGGCGATTTTCGCGCCTTCGGACAAGGCTGCCAATTTCGCTCAGACCACGTCTTCGATGACTTTGACCTTGCGGTCGTAGATGTCGAAGACGTCGTCTGAACCTGCCAGGATGCGCCTACCGCCGCGCTGCATTACTGGATGCCGTCTATTTAACGCCCTCTACTGAATGCCCCTACGTAATGCCCCTGCGTAATGCCCTGTAGGGGCACGCTGGCAATGGTCACCCGATGCATCTCCCGCCGCTGACCGTCATAATCATCGATGGCGTAATGCATGGTCGTGCGGTTGTCCCAGAGGGCGAGGGAGCCCGGGCGCCAATCCAGACGGCACAGGTTTTCCGGACGCCGGGCCTGTTCACACAGGAAATTCAGCAGCGGCGCGCTTTCAGCCTCCGTCATGCCGTCGAACCGGATGGCGTAGATATCGTTGATGAATAGGGTACGTTTGCCGTTTTCGGGGATCACCGCGACCACTGGATGCAAAACCTCCGCGTCGCCTTCATCACTTGCCGTGACGCCGATGGACGTCAGCTGTGTCTTGGCGAAGGTCCCCACGGGGCCGTATGACCGCCAGCCCGAATGCACCACCTTCATATCCCGCAGCATATCCTGCATGCCGGACGATAATGTTGCGTACGCTTTGGTCATGGAGGCAAACAGCGTATCGCCGCCAAAGCTGGGGAGCTCGCGGGCGTACAGGCAGGATGCCAGGGGCGGGGCGGCAAGGAAGCTGAAATCCGTATGCCAGGTGCCGCCGAACACCATCTCCGTCCGTTCATCCGCCTCCTTTATGACGGCAATGATTTCGGGATGGTCGTCCAGGGTTTTTACGAACGGTACAGGCAACGGGTCACCAATACGCTGGCAAAAAGCTTTGTGTTGCCCTGGCGTCAGGTCCTGATCCCGGATCACCACCACGCCGTAATCCATGAGGGCCTCAAAGATCTGCTCGAACGTGTCGTCATCGATATCTTGGGATAAATCCGCGCCTAAGATTTCCGCGCCCAGGGCACCGGCCAGTCGGCGGATTTCTAAATCACTGTTCTTCGACATTATTTGCACGCTCACTTCTTCATTTCAACGGGGCCATTTTTCGCGGATTGGGTCGCTGCCGTCCCAGCCCAAGGCCGCATCCCGGATGCCGTCGAACATGCGCTGCCGGGTTTCATTCAGTTCCGCCATTTCGATGATGGTACCCATGTGGCCTTCTTGTTCGAAATAGACGAAGGGGCCGCGGGGGCTGGAGGATTCCTGACCCACCGTGTAGCCTGCGGCCAGTGCTTTGGCATAAATCTCGTCATAATTCTCTGGCCAGGTGGAAAAATGCTGCAGGCCTTCGCGGCCCGTATTCAGGAAATCCTGGTACATGGTCGGTTCTGTATCGCGCTGTTGGATCAGCTCTATCTGCATATCGCCGGAATTCGCCAGGGCGATGGAAATATGGGGCGCACTGGGTTTGCCCTTATAGCGAAAGCCATCGATGGCTAGTTTGTCGACGTAGAACCAAGGCCCGACCTGGCACACATCGATCCAGTGGCGCATGGCGGCATCAATATCTTTGACCACATATCCCATCTGGCGCAAGGGTCCGAAAAGGCGGCTCATATCATTTTCCTCCTGTCCCTTATGTCAGCCGGTTGCTACCCGCGACGGGGGCCCCTATTCTGCCCGTCTCTTATCTAATGTTGCAAGGTGGTATCAGTATGAGTGGAAATATCGTCATTTTCGGGCCATCCGGCCTGGTCGGCGGCGCGGCGTTGCGTCATTTTGATGCTCAGCCCGACTGGAATGTCACGGCACTGTCCCGCAGGCCGCCTGCATTCGAACATGGCGGGCGTTATATTCCTCTCGACCTCATGGATCGCGCTGGATGCGAGAGAATATTGGGTGAGCTAACGGATACCACACATGTGATCTATACCGCCCTGTACGAGGAAGAGGACGTGATCCGGGGCTGGCGGGCCAAGGCGCAGATGGAAACCAACACAACAATGTTGAAAAATGCCCTCGAGCCCCTCGACAGGGTGGCGAAGGACCTCAGCCAGATATCATTGTTCCAGGGTACCAAGGCCTATGGGGCGCATTTGCGCCCGCCCCCCGTGCCGGCGCGGGAAAGATGGGCCCGCAATGATCACGAGAATTTTTATTGGTATCAGGAAGATTTCGTCCGCGAATTGCAAAAGGGCAAAGCCAAGGGCAACGGATGGAACTGGATGATCCTGCGGCCGCAAACTATTTTTGGTTTTGCGCTCGATGCGCCCTTGAATATCCTTCTCGCCATGGCAGTTTATGCTGTGATCCGCCGGGCTGAGGGGCTGCCGCTCTGTCATCCAGGCGGTGGCCCATATGTGACAGAGGCGATCGACACCCGCTTGATCGCCAATTGCCTGGATTGGGCCACGGATGCGGACGGTGCCAGGGACGAGATTTTCAATATTACCAACGGCGACAGCATCACATTTCCCAGCCTGTGGCCCACCCTGGCCAAGCATTTCGGCATGGTGATGGGAGAGCCGGAGCCTCAGCGCCTGCAAGATGTCATGCCGACAAAAGCGCATATCTGGGAAGGCGTCGCAAAGGAACATAACCTGCGCGATATCCCCTTTGACAAGCTGGTGGGCCAGTCGTGGCAGTTCGCGGATTTCAATTTTGCTGCCGGCAAGAACCCGGCCCCCGTGGTCGTCAGCACCATCAAGCTGCGCCAGCACGGTTTCCAGGACTGTATCGATACGGAAGACATGCTGATTGAGTTGTTGGAGCAATATCAGGACGAAGGCATTCTGCCCCGATAGTATTTATCCTGGATAGGCAAAAATGACGCGGCAACATGGATTGTCGGGTCAAGCCCGGCAATGACGAAAATATGTCCAAATACAGCTGAAAACTAACAAATATGTCATGCCCGGACTTGATCCGGGCATCCACCTGCGAAGCCGTTTCAGGGCTTAATGCGCCAACCATGGGCGACGGCGCGGTGACAAAGCCAGAAGACCGCTATATTGGCTGTCAGCATGACGGCGATGCCGGTCATCGGCGCTAGGTGGCCCTGACCGATGAAGCCATGGCGAAAGCCGTCGATCATATGAAAGAACGGGTTCAGGGTCAGCAATCCTTGTAGGTTGGTGGGTAAATCCGTGGCGCTGAAGAACGTGACGGACAGGAAGGTCAGGGGGGCGATGGCAAAATTCGTCACGGCGGCCAGATTGTCCATCCGCTCCGCCCATAGGCCCGCCAATATGCCCAGCAGGGACAGTAATGCGGCTGCGGCGAGGGCGTGAAAAATTAACAATCCCAAGTGACTGATGCTCAAGGAGACAAAGGGCGTCATGGCAACGGCGACCACCACAGCCACCAACAGGCCGCGCGTCATCGCGCTGAAGACAAAGGCCAATACCAATTCCAGGGGCCGTAATGGCGCCATCAATAAATCGACAATGGTGCCTTGGGTTTTGGCGATGAGTAAAGATGAGGAGGCGTTGGCGAAAGCATTCTGGGTGATTGCCATCATGATTAGGCCGGGGGCCAAAAATGTCGTGAAGGCGACGCCATCAACGTCACCGCTTCCTCCATTGCGGCGACTGCCCAGGGCAACCGCAAATATGGCCAGGAACAACAGGCTCATGACCAGCGGGCCGATCACGGTCTGCGCCGTGACTTTTAAAA
This sequence comes from Alphaproteobacteria bacterium, assembly GCA_028824965.1. Taxonomy (GTDB): domain Bacteria; phylum Pseudomonadota; class Alphaproteobacteria. Next base: position 5,701 of record JAPKBD010000022.1, read on the forward strand.
ACCTGCGGACTTCCTTTTGATACAGGGTCCACAGGCCAAGCCAGTTTATTGTCCCAACGTTCCGGGGTGCGGACGGGGGAGACATCTCAAATCCCGCGCATCTCGCGCGCGACTTTGATGATGCGGTGGGTCTCCTCCCACATATCCAAGCTCTCGGCCCGGTGCAAAGGCATGAATTCCGCATGCATAGCATCGTCACCGCCCACCGGGTCGCCGCCCTGCCACTCCGCGACCACATCGATCAAGGTATAGTGATACTGAATTTCACCTTCATCGTCCGGCGTGATGGCATCGATCACATCGATCAGGGCGATATTCGCGATCACAATATTCGTTTCTTCCAAAACCTCCCGCGCGGCGGCGGCAAAGACGGTTTCGCCCAATTCCTGCATCCCGCCGGGTAGGCTCCAATGACCTTTGCGCGGCGCCTTGCCCCGACGGATCATCAGGATCTCGTTGTCTTTAAAGACGACGGCACCGACCCCCACCATGGGCCGGTCAGGATAGGATCTTGGCATGTTCTGGGTTCCCTATTCCTGGTCGCCTAGGCGAAGTTTGGTTTGCGGCGGGCCTGGAAGGCGGCCAGGCCTTCTTCGGCGTCCGGGTCCATCAGGCAGGCGATGACGGCGTCTTCCTCCAAACGCAAGCCATCTGACGGCGTCATTTCCAAACCCTCGCGGCTCAGGCGTTTCATGGACGCCAGCCCGGCCCGGCTTTTTTCTGCCAGGTTCCGGCAATAGTCCAATGCCGCATCCGCCAGGGCATCGTCGGCGACAACATAATTCACCAATCCCCAGCGTTCCGCCTCTGCCGCCGTCAGCCAGCGGTTGGTATATTGCAGATCCAGGGCCCGGCGCAGCCCCACCAGACGGGCAAGCCGCTGCGTCCCACCACCGCCCGGCACCAGGCCGTATTGGGCATGCTGGTCGCCGATCTGGGCGCTTGCGGCGGCAAACGCGACATCGCAGGCCATCATCATCTCAATGCCACCCGCCAGTGCCAAACCGTTGACGGAGACGACGACGGGCAGGGGGGAGGTTTCCAACCGGCGGAAGACCTTATGGATGTGGCTGATGAATGCGCTCAGGCTTTCGCGGCTTTTGCGCGCCACCATGACTTCATCCAGATCAGCCCCGGTGCAGAATGTTTTACCCACCGCATTCAGCAGAATAACCCGCACCTTGTCATCCGCCTCGAAGGCTTCGATCGCAGCGCTCATCCCCGCCATCAGAGGGGTGGAGATACAGTTGAATTTGTCCGGCCGGTTCAGGGTCATGATACCGACGCCATCGATGACCTGGATTAGGATTTCCCGCTCGCTGCTACTCATGCTCATTCTCTCCTACAGTTTTTCCTGGCAGTATATTTAGTATGGCAGTGCCACACGCCCGACCATTTCCCGGGCGATGATCATTTTTTGAATTTGCGCCGTGCCATCACCAATTTGCAGGCCCAGCACGTCGCGCATGCGCTGCTCAAACGGCAGCTCCTTGGTGTAGCCGAAGTGGCCATGTGTCAGCAGGCATTGGTGGATGATTTCAAAGGCAACCTTTGGCGCCCACCATTTGACCATGGCCGCCTCCTTCGTATGGGGCAGATTTTGGTCCCGCAGCCACAGGGTTTTATAGCAAAGCAGGCGGGCGGCCTCAAAATAGGTCTCATATTCCGCCAACGGCTGGGTCACCCCTTGAAAGGCCGCGATGGGGCTGCCAAACGCCTCCCGCTCCGTACTATATTGCCAGGCCTCTTCCAACGAGGCCCGCGCAGGACCCAGGACCTGTAAACCGATCAGGGCGCGGGAAAAATCAAAGCCGTTCATCACCTGGCGAAAGCCGGCACCTTCTTCCCCCATCAGGCAGCTGGCGGGAATGCGCGCATCATCAAAAAAGATAGAGCCCCGCCCCACCGCGCCATGGCCCATATCGTCGAATTCCGTGCAGGTGACACCGGGGATATCCAGGGGGGCATAGAACGTGCTGACCCCGCGCCCGCGCTCCTCCTCCGTCCCGGTACGTGCAAATAACATAACCTCATCCGCCTGGGTGCTGAGGGAGATAGAGGTTTTTTCACCGTTCAGAATATAGTCGCCACCATCACGTCTGGCACTGACGATCAAACCTGCGGCGTCCGAGCCGCCCCGTGGCTCCGTCAAACCCAGAGCCGTGATGGAAGTCCCGGTGCAAATATCGCCGATGGCCCGTGCTGCAATTTCCGGTGTGGCATGATCAGCCAACAAATGGCCGTTCAAAGACCCGATAAGCTGGATATATGAAACGCTAAGGTCGGCGGCGGCAATTTCTTCGATGATGATCCCGGACGTGACGCAATCAAGGCCCAGGCCCCCGAATTCTTCCGGCAGGTCCGCACCGATCAGGCCCAGTTCTGCCATTTCAGAGACGATGTCCCTGCCAATTTTACGGTCCTGCTCACGTTGACGGAAATGTGGGGCCAGGCGGTCTTTGGCAAAGCGCCGCGCCGTATCACGAATGGCAATCTGCTCTTCGGTAAATGAGAAGTCCATACGCATCTCCTTGCATACATAGTCTGGGCCGGAAAAACTCCGAAATTCCAATTTCAAGCCTAACCCTTGGTATCAGCGTGCACAATGTTCCTTGGCGATCCTTGGCAAAAGATAAGGGCCCGTGAATATTGCCATCCATTTGCAAGGCCCATTGACGGCATTCCCTCGACAGGCCACTATCGACGCTCGAACGAGAAGACAAACCAACCGAAGCTGAATTTCCATTAAGAATTTGCAGGTTAAATTTTGTTTTCCAAGGCCGGGCTGCACTTGTTGTGTGGTTCAGGCATGGGATAACGCCTTAGGGAGAATACACGTGATGAACAATAAAATTATCCGTACAGCAGCCGCTGTTGCGGTCGCAGCCAGTCTCGGCATAGCCAGCAGTGCCATGGCCGGCGATGTGATGTTGCCGAAAAAGGTTTCCTGGACGGCCTATGGCACCACTGCCTCCGGCTATGCTCAATCCGTTGCGATCGGCAATGCTATTAAGAAAGCCTATGGCACGACGCAGCGGATTATTCCGGGCAAGAACGATGTCTCGCGCATGGCCCCGCTGCGGGACAAGCGGGCTGATTTCTGCGCCTGTGGTATCGCGTCCTATTTCGGCCAGGAAGGCGTTCTGCTGTTCGCCTCCAAAGAATGGGGCCCCCAGGACTTCCAGGTGGTCATGACCGCTATTGGCACCCATAATCTGGCCTTGTCGACAGCCAAGGACGCCAACATCAAAACCATGGCAGACCTTAAAGGCAAACGGGTTTCATGGGTTCGTGCAGGCGATGCCCTGAACTGGAATGTTGCCGCTAGTCTGGCCTTTGCCGGTTTGACCTGGGATGACGTGACGAAAGTTGAAGTCTCCGGCTTTAAGGCTTCTGTTGATGCCATCATCAACGGCCAGTCCGATGCCGCTTTCATGAGTACGATTACACCCCATGCAAAGCGTTTGGCAGCCTCCCCCCGTGGTCTGTATTGGCCGCAACTGCCCCATAGCGACAAAGAAGGTTGGGCTCGTATGAACAATGCCCATCCCGTGAACCAGATGCATGTGGCAACCTCAGGTGCCCATATTTCCAAGGACGCACCGCATCAGGGCGCGACTTATGCCTATCCGGCGCTTATCACCAATGCCGACAAAGATGTTGGTTTGGTTTATTCCATGGTCAAGGGTACGGTTGATCAGTTCGACAAATACAAGAATGCGGCACCAGGTGCTGCGGGTTGGTCGATCAAAAACCAGAACATGACCTGGGCCCTGCCGTATCATAAGGGTGCTATCATGTATTGGAAAGAAGTCGGCATCTGGTCCGATGACGCCCAAGCCCACAATGACAAGCTGGTGAAGCGTCAGAACATGTTGATGGCGGCCTGGAAAGCTTTGCCCGGTAAGGACAGCATGTCAAAAGAAGATCTGAAAATGAAATGGATGGCCGCGCGCGCCATGACATTGAAAAAGGCCGGTTTGCCTTTGGTTTTCAATTGATCGCTTAGGAAAATATGTCTCAAGACACTGTACAGGATCAACCGGCGACAGCGGATCACCGCTATCGTCGGTTGACGCCTTTCTGGAAGTGGGTCCTCGTATCGGGGACGGTGCTCTCCCTCGTCATATCTGTTTATCAACTATTTAATCTGGGCCGGTTTGGCGGTTTCGTCGCCATCGACACCCAGTATTTTTATGCCTTGCTGGCGGTTCTGCTGCCCATGGTATTTCTGATTTTTCCAGCGAATAGCAAGACCGGCGCCACAGTACCGATCTATGACATTGCCTTGGCTTTGATCGCGGTTGGCGTGAATTTGTACTTCCTGGTTTATGCCTGGGATATCGTCGATTTGGGCTGGGAGTATGCCGCCCCTGATCACATTAAATATGCCGCTATCGTTCTCTGGCTGCTGGCTTTGGAAGCTGTGCGCCGGGCTGGCGGACCGCCGGTCTTTTTGGTGGTGTTTATTGTATCCCTTTATCCCGTCTATGCGGATTATTTGCCCGAACCCTTTGATGCCTCGAACGAGGATTTCACGGTCGCGCTGGCTTATCACGCGGTCTCGTCCGAAGGTATCTTTGGTGTTCCGTTCCGTGCCTTTGCCAACCTGGTGATCGGCTTTTTGATGTTCGGGGTGACGCTGCAATACACAGGGGGGGGTAAATTCTTCCTGAACCTGGCCTTTGCTCTGCTCGGGCATGTTCGCGGCGGTCCGGCCAAGGTGGCGATCTTCGCCTCCGGTCTGATGGGTTCCATGAGCGGCAGTGTCATCACCAATGTGTTGACTACGGGCGCCTTGTCTATTCCGGCCATGAAACGCACCGGCTTTTCGCCCCATTATGCGGGCGGGGTAGAGGCTTGTGCCTCCACGGGCGGGGTTCTGATGCCGCCCATCATGGGGTCAACCGCCTTTGTCATGGCGACCTATCTGGAAGTGCCTTATTCCGATATTGTCATCGCCGCCGTGATCCCGTCGGTGTTGTATTTCTTCGGCCTGTTCATCCAGATCGACAGCTACGCCGCCCATCAGGGGTTGGAGGGGCTGCCGAAAGAGGAAATGCCAAAGGTCGGAAAAACCTTAATGGAAGGTTGGCATTACATTACGGTGTTCGGCTTGCTGATTTGGATGTTGATGTTCCTGCAGCGGGAAGCTTTGGCACCCTACTACGCCACTGTGTTGTTAATCGCCATCAACCAGCTGATAAAATCCAACCGCTGGAATTTCGACGATTTTATCAATTATATCATTGGCGTCGGCCGTCTGTTTATTGAGTTGGCGGCGATCTTGGCGGGCATCGGCATGATCGTCGGCTCTTTGTCCTTGACCGGCAAAATCTCCACCCTGGCCAATGAATTGTTATCCATGGCGGGGGACTCGGTGGTCGTTTTGTTGATGATGGGGGCCTTGGCCTCGTTCATCATGGGCATCGGCGTGACGGTGACAGTGGCCTATATTATTCTGGCCATCACCCTGGCACCGGCGTTGACGGAATCCGGCCTCAACCCCATGGCTGTACATCTGTTCATGTTGTATTGGGGGATGTTGTCCTTCATTACGCCACCTGTTGCGTTGGGGGCTTTTGCCGCTGCTTCGCTGGCCCGGGCCAGCCCCATGCGCACCGGGTTCGAGGCTATGCGATTGGGATCGGTGATTTACTTCATTCCGTTCTTCTTTGTCTTGAACCCAGCCCTGATCATGCAAGGGGAATGGAGTGAGATCATCAATGTCTTCGCAACCGCGATCATTGGCATCATCTTTCTTGCCGCCGCCCTGCAGGGGCATATGCTGGGCTTGGGTAATGTGACCACGCACAGTCTTCTGCAGTGGCCAATCAGGGGCGCGTTGTTGTTTGCGGCCTTGTTGTTTGCAGTGCCGGGTGGTGAATTTACAGGCTACGCTAACCTTGAACTGGCCTTCGCCGGTACTTTGGTAGCGGCACCTACCCTTGCTTTGGTTTGGTTCTTGAATCGGGGCAAGGCCATAACTGCGTAATAGCCAACGGCGCGGGGCACAGACCGCCCCGCGCCGTAGCTTTCGCGAATTTTTTTCTTAAATTAAAAGGCGCGGCCATTCCGTTCCCTCCAGGCCGCCATTGGATGGAGCGTTGAACAATGTCGAGCCAAGCAAATTCCCTATCCCCCCTATTTGATCCCAAGACCATCGCCATCATCGGCGCATCGGACAATCTTCAGAAATTTGGTGGCCGCCCCATCCGCTTCATGAAAGAAGCGGGATATGCGGGCACCATATATCCGATCAATCCCCGTGGTGGGATGATCCAGGGCTTACAAGCCTACAAAAACATCCGCGATCTGCCCGAAGTGGTTGATATGTGCATCGTGACCGTGCCTGCGCCTTTGGTGGTGGATGCGGCGCGCGATTGTGCGTCGGCGGGGGTGCGATCCGTCGTCATTTTTTCATCTGGCTTTTCCGAAGTTAGCGAAGAAGGTGTTGCTTGGCAGGCGGAGTTGGCAGAGATCACCGCCCAGCATGATATTCGGATGGTTGGCCCTAACTGCATGGGGACTTTGAACCCGGCTACCTTCGCCATTGGAACCTTCGCCTCCTTCTTCGAACACGGTTGGCCCAAAGCGGGTAATATCTCGATCATCAGTCAATCGGGTGCGGTTGGCGGGCACACCTTGGTATTGGCGCGGGAACGGGGCCTGGGCGTTCGCAACTGGGTCACCACGGGGAACGAGGTTGATGTGGACGTGGCCGATTGTATCGCCCATTGCGCGACAGATCCCGGCACCACAGTAATCGCGGCCTATATTGAAGGGACGCGAAAACCGGAACGCCTGATGCAGGCCTTTGCCACGGCGCGGGCCAATGGCAAGGCGGTGGTGATGATGAAGGTGGGTGCGTCCGAGGTCGGTGCGGTGGCCGCCAACAGCCATACCGCATCTTTGGCAGGGGCAGATGCGATCTATGATGCCATGTTCCGCCAATATGGTGTGATCCGGGTTTATTCCCTGGATGAAATGCTGGATGTATCGGGCGCGGCGGCTGCCGGGCAGTTCCCAACCCGCAACCGCCTTGGGATCGTCACTATTTCGGGCGGCATCGGTGTGCTGACATCTGACATCGCCGCGACCTTTAATTTGGAGGTGCCGGAGCTGCCTGAAAAGGCGCAAAAAGAGTTGAAGGCGTTGATGCCGCTGGCCGCCGTGCGCAACCCGGTCGATACCACGGCGCAAATGTTGAATGACATGCCGGTGTTTGAAGGCAGCCTGCGTACGATGTTGAGCGAGGGTGATTGCGACGCCACATTGGTGTTTTTATCTACGGTTGGTTTCTCCGCCCGCATGATGGCCCAAATGCGCGAGGTGCTGGAAACTGTGCGCGAAGAATTTCCCGACGATCTGATCATCCTGTCCATGGTCTGCCATGCCCCGGATCGGGAATATCTCGAAAGCCTAAAATATCTGGTAATCGAAGATCCCAACCGGGCCATCCGCGCCATTTCCGCCCTGGTGGATTTTGGCAAAAGCTTCGCCCGCGCATCCGACCTCGGCGCCGTGGATACGCCGCCCACATTGCCCGTGGACGCCATTGCCCCGCCCCGTAGAGCTCTGACAGAGATTGAGGCGGCGAATATTCTGACCAAGGCGGGCCTGCCCATGACACCGGGGCGATTGGCGAAATCCGCCGATGATGCAGCCCAGGCTGCGATGGAGGTCGGCTATCCAGTGGTGATGAAAATCGTTTCGCCGGATATCCAGCACAAGTCAGATATTGGCGGGGTGAAGCTGAACCTAGGCTCCGTTGACGAGGTGCGCGCCGCCTATCAAACGATCATGGCCGCCGTCGGGCAGCATGCGAAAGATGCCGCTATCGATGGCATTTTGGTGGCACCCATGGTCTCGGGCGGTGTTGAGACCATTATCGGTGTGCATCGGGACCCGGTGTTTGGCCCCGTCGTGCTGTTTGGCCTGGGCGGGATATTTGTTGAGGTTCTGAAGGATGTCACCTTCCGCATCGCACCCTTTGGTGTGGATGAGGCGCACCGGATGATCAATGAGGTGCGCGGACGGGCCATGCTGGACGGTTTACGCGGCCAACCGGCAGCGGACGTTGATGCCCTGGCCATGGCGCTGAGCCAGCTTTCCGTTTACGCTGATGCTAATGGCGATGTCATCGAAAGCATCGACATTAACCCTCTGCTGATCAAAGCAAAGGGGGAGGGTGCCGTTGCTGTGGACGCACTTATTCTGACACAAACTCTGACAGAGGCGGATTAAACCATCATGTGGCCGAACCGCACGTTTCTTGATTTGGTCGGTGTGGAATTACCTATCATACAGGCGCCTATGGCAGGTGCCGGTGGCGCCGCCATGGCCGTCGCGACTGCCAAAGCCGGGGGATTGGGTTCATTGCCCTGCGCCATGCTGGGAGCTGATAAGGTGAAGGCTGAGGTCGGTGTCATCAGACAGCAGACCGCCCGCCCCTTAAACCTGAATTTCTTCTGTCACGAGCCACGCGCCGCCGATCCCAGTCGGGAAAATGCCTGGAAAGAGCGTCTGGGCGGTTACTATGACGAGCACGGTTTGGACAAGTTGGCCACAGCGCCTGCTCCGAACCGGGCACCCTTTGATGCAGCTATGTGTGATCTTGTCGAAGACATTGTGCCGGAGGTGATCAGTTTTCATTTCGGCCTGCCCGCCCCCGACTTGTTGGATCGGGTGAAGGCGGTGGGGTGCAGGATTATCAGTTCAGCCACCTCGGTCGCTGAGGCCCGTTGGCTGGAAGAACGCGGTTGCCATGCGATCATTGCCCAGGGCTATGAAGCAGGCGGTCATCGCGGCATGTTTCTAACAGATGATATCTCAACCCAATCCGGAACCTTTGCCCTGGTGCCGCAGGTTGTTGATGCCGTTTCGGTACCGGTCATTGCGGCGGGCGGCATCGCAGATGGCCGGGGTGTGGCTGCGGCCTTTGCCTTGGGTGCAGCGGCAGTGCAGGTTGGCACGGCCTATTTGCTGACGCCGGAAAGTTTGGTCAGTGATCTGCATCGTACAGCGTTGTTGGCCGCAGGTGAGGGGCAAACCGCGCTGACGAATGTGTTCTCCGGCAGACCAGCCCGTGGATTGATGAACCGTGTTATGCAAGAAGCCGGCCCCATATCCGCTGAGGCCCCGGCCTTTCCAACTGCGGGCGGCGCATTAGCACCCTTGAAAGCAGCGGCAGAGGCCAAGGGCAGTGCTGACTTCTCGTCGTTATGGTCGGGCCAGGCTGCCGCTCTGAACAAGCCTATGGGGGCTGAGGATTTGACCCGGAAACTGGCGCGGGACGCTGCCGAACGATTGGCAGCTATTAACCCATAGGAGACGTGATATGAGCGTGAAAGCCTGGACGATCAGTGGCGAATATATGGAAAGTTGCAATTGCGATTATTTGTGCCCCTGCATCTACACCAACCCTCAGGGGGAGGCCACGTTTGATCATTGCACCGCTCTGTTAGTGTTCCGGATCGACCTTGGCCAATGTAGTGGTGTGGGTGGCGATGTGGATTTGGCGGGCCTGAAATTCGCCCTGGTGATCCGTTCGGGCAAGGTGATGTCGGATGGCGATTGGATTTTCGCCAATGTCGTAGATGACAGTGCTGATGATGCCCAACGTGCGGCCCTGGCCGGTATCGTCAGTGGAGAGCTGGGCGGGGTACCTGGCATGATCCGCGACAATCTGGTCAGCGATTATCGTGGCCTGCAGTTTAAGCCTATTGATTTTATCATGGACGGCCTGGCCCGATCAGTCGATATCCCCGGCGTGTTGTCGTACGAGATTGAGGGGGTGGCATCACGCAACGGCAATGGACAGCCCTTCTATATTGATAACACGGCCCACCCTGCGAACACGCGCCTGGCCCTGGCGCGGTCTAAATCCACCCGTATACAGGCCTTCGATCTTGATCTGGACATGCAGGGCAAGGGCAACAATGGCCATTTCGCAGCTTTTAGCTGGGCCGGCTAAAGCCGCACACTGCTCTGCTATGAAACCAGCGATACGAAAAAGGTTTGAGTGCGCCGGCTGGTTTCTTTTTATTATCTCGGCCATATTTTTCATCGCCTCCGCCATAAAAAGCGGCGACTGGCTGGCGGGCCTTGGCGCGCTGTTTTTTCTTGTCGCCAATTTAGTGTTCTTAGTTCCCGTGCTTTCCGGCCCTAAGGAATAGGACCGTCATCGCCGCGCGCCGCGTCAAGGGCACGCATCAGGGCGACCAGGCAACGGTCCCGATGTTCCGTTAGTTCGGCGACGGACCGACCACCCGCGGCAGCGTCACAGCCGGCAATCAACGCCTGTTCCAGTTCCGGTGTCATCTCGGGTGCTGCCAGTCGGGTCCAGGGCGCGCTGGTATCTGGGTCAAAATGTTCCAGGAAATGCGTCATGCCACCCTCACCCCCCGCTAAATGAAAAGTGAGGCAATGGCCCATAATGGCCCAGCGCAGGCCAGGCCCGGCGGCGATGGCCTTATCGATCTCCGCGACCGTCGCCTCCCCTGCTTTAATCATATGCAACGCCTCGTGCCAGATGGCCTGTTGCAGACGGTCGGCGATAAAGCCGGGGACCTCTCGCTCCATGGGGATCACCGTTTTGCCCGTTGCTTCGTAAAAGGCCGTGGCCCAAATGACTGCTGCCGGGTCGGTTTTCCTGCCACCGACGACTTCGACCAGGGGCAACAGATAGGGCGGGTTAAACGGATGACCCACCACCATCCGTTCCGGATGGTCCGCACCAACCTGCATGTCAGTCATCAAAAAGCCGGATGTGGAGGATGCGATGATCGTTGTGCTGGTTGTCGCCCGGTCAATCTCCGCTAAAAGCTCGATTTTCAGATCCAGCCGTTCCGGTGCGCTTTCCTGCACGAATTCTGCTTGCGCGCAGGCGGCTGCCAGGGTCGGCGCATATGTCAGACGCCCGTAGTCCGGACCAAGACCCATTTCCAGCAACGCCGGGCGGGCCGCCGCGATAATTTGGCGCAGATTGGCCTCTCCTTCAGGCGAGGGGTCCCAGGCGGTGACTTCATAGCCGCGGGCCAGAAAATGTGCGGCCCAACCAGCTCCGATAACGCCGCAGCCTATGCATGTGACATTATGCGCCGCTTCCGGTCTCGGGGAGAATGTCATAGCCGCTCGCCCTTTTCTCGCTAATTAACGGTCGTCTCCAACTCTGCGCCCCGTTCAATTAGGGATAGGCTTTGGCCATCCGTCTCCAACACCGTGACGGAACAATTGTCGGGCCGGAACAGGCGCACCCGATCATCGTTTTCCGCAGCCCCGACAGCCACATTGATCACGACGAAATGGCAAATCACAACCGTGTCTGGTTGCACTGCCAACAGCCGGTCGATCAGGCCCTGACGCCAGGGATACAGCCATTCATCGGCCTCCGCCCAGGTCCCGGCCATGACATTTTTCAACCATGCCCGTCGGTCGCCCAAATCTTCCGCTGGGGAGGGGATCTCACGAACTGCATCGACCACATCCGCGCTGACATTCCAGGCGGCCTCCAAAGGCTGCGCCGTTTCCCGCGTGCGCAGCAGGGGCGATGTGATCATCGCCAATGGCCCCAGAGGCGTCATACGCGCAGTCATTGCTGCAGCTTGTTGGTGGCCCAAATCACTCAGGCCTGGATCGGGGTCTTCGCCCCAGGAGGCGGCGGCCTCCCCGTGGCGTACCAGATACAATTTCGCCATTAGTACAAACGTTCCTTCATGCTTTTTTGAACATAAGCTTCCAGTTCCTCACCGCTTTCCTCTGCCCCGATCTGATCCTTGATCATTTGGCCCAGGGATGGCATGGCTGATTTGCGTTCAACTTTATAGTCGTCTTGCCACAACTTTGATCGGACCAGTGCCTTGGAACATTGAAACATCACTTCTTCAATCTCGACCAGGATACCGGTTTTGGGCACTTTGCCCCGCACTTCGAATTCCGCCAGAACCTCCGTGTCTGTGCAGATGCGGGCCTGGCCGTTGACGCGCAGGGTTTCCGTCACGCCAGGGACCAGGAACAACAGGCCGATATGGGCGTTGTTGGCGATATTGGCGGAGGTATCAAGGCGATTATTGCCGACGCGGTCCGGGATCAACAAGGTCTGGTCATCCAGAACTTTAACAAATCCGGGCGCATCACCCCTGGGGGAAACATCCGCCGGGCCTGCGGGGTCTGATGAAGCAATGCACAGAAATGGCGATAGGGCGATAAAATTTACGCTGTGTTGCTCTAGCCTGGAAATTACTTTGTTCGCAGCCAATGGGTTCACATCGTCGTGCAGGCTGCGCAATCCCGCTTCATCCGCCACAAATTCGTTAGGTGTCTCGTCTGCCATCTCTAGCTCCCATCGTTGTACATGGGCTAGAATACAACACACATGTCCACCTGTAGAGAAGTATCCCATATGAGCCGTCCCGTGAGCCGTCCTGTTCTGCGCAGCGAACTTTGCGATCTGTTGAAGATTGAATACCCCATTATGCTAGCCGGCATGGGTGTTTGGGGTATGGGCACGCCGCCGGAATTGGTCGCCGCCGTTTCTGAAGCCGGCGGCTGCGGCGTCCTGGGTGGTTCCGCCCTGTCGCCCGAAGAAGTACGCCGCCGTATTCAGCGGGTGCGCCAGTTGACCGACAGGCCATTTGGCGTTGATTTGTTGCTGCCCGCATCTTTGGCTGCAGCCTCTACTACCAGAACCGGCGTGCGGGAGGAGCTGCGCAATAACCACCCCGAACATGTAGCCTTTATGCACAGTCTGTTGGAACGGTTTGAGCTGACCCCTGCGCCGGTGGAAAACGATATCGTCAATTCCGATAAATATGCCGAGGCGCAAATAGAGGTGGTGCTGGAGGAAAAGGTACCAATTTTTGCCGCCGGTCTGGGTGATCCCGCCCGCATCGTCCCCCGCGCCAGGGATCAGGGCATGATTGTCATCGGCCTGGCCGGTACCGTGCGCAACGCCCAACGCCACAAAGACGCAGGCGTTGACCTGATCGTCTGTCAGGGTACGGAGGGGGGCGGCCATACAGGGCGCGTCTCTACCTTGCCTCTGGTGGCCGAGGCGGTGAATGCGGTCGCGCCTGTACCCATCGCGGCAGCAGGGGGCATCTCGGACGGGCGGGGCATTGCCGCTGCGTTGACCCTGGGCGCGATTGGTGTGTGGATGGGTACAGCCTTTTTGGTGGCGGAGGAAGGCGGCCTGCCTGACGTGGTGAAGGAAGATATTGTTGAGGGCAAAGCCTCTGATTTTCGAATTTCGGAATCCTGGACGGGCAAATCCCTGCGTGCAAAACATAACGTGGTTTCAGATGCCTGGGCGCAATCGGGCCTGCCGTCTTTGCCGACGCCGTATCAGCGTGTCTTGATGGAAGATTTTCTCAGTGCTGCGCAACAGGCCGGGCGTTGGGATCTGTATATGAATGCAGCCGGGCAGGGGGCTGGTATGCTAACCAAACACCGTCCTGCCGCTGAAATTATGGCGGATCTGGTGTCGGGCACAGTTCAGGCCCTGACTGATACGCCAAAGCGTGTCGAATTTGCGCAGTAGCGTATGGGTGTAGGATTTGGGAATGACAATGACAGATAATCTCACCGCGACAGAGCATGCCGCAGGCATGGCGGACTACATCGAGGACGGCAACCGGCTGGCGCTTGGCTTAGGCAATCGCGGCCCGATCAAGCTTGATGCGGACGGCATGTTAACAGCCGATATTTTGGCGGCCTATTGGCAGCATGGTTTCTATGTCTTTGAGGGTGCGATCGGGGCCGACGAGCTGGCCGATCTGCGTGCCGATGTGCAAGATGTTCTGGATCGCGCGCCGGTGGAAGATGGTGCGACCCTTAACCGTCACGGGGAACCGGCCTTGGGCCTGGAATTTGAGTTGCCATCCTATCGTTTTGCCAAACCGTTGAGCGATCCTCTGGGCGGTACGACCAAAAACAAGGGCCGTCATCCGGTGAAGCTTGTTGAGCCCACCCCTGCGGCGGATGCACCGGCGTCCATCGTGCAGAATCTTATGGGAAATCTACAAATGATGGATAGCTGTCTGCGGCTTTACGCCCATCCAGGCTTATTGGCAGCGGCAGCCTCAGTCCTTGGTGTAGATTTTGTGCCCTATAACGAAGTGAGTTTTGTGAAGGAACCCGGTTTGGGCCCCGCCGTGGCCTGGCACCGGGATGGCACCACCCATTGGGACGCGGCGGATTGGGAACAAGGGGCCCATGGCTTTAATTTCATGGCGCAACTCTATCCATCCACGGCCGGCAACGGCGTTTGGGTGTTGCCTGGCAGTCATAAACAAAAGCAGGTTGATATTAAGCAGCTTATGGCAGAGAGCGGGTCCGAGCGATTGGCAGACGCCGTACCCATGGTGTGCGCGGCAGGCGACGTCTTCATGACCAACCGGCAGCTGATACATGGCTCCTTCGCCAATACCTCCCCCGACCGCCGTATAACTCTGAATGCGGGTTTTTTCGCACGCAAGCGTATCCTCAATGTCACTACGGCTCGATTGCTCGGCGCGGTCGAGACCTTTGACGCGGACCGGATCTTTGAACGAAGCCGGATGATTGCTGTTGCGGCCGACGCCCGGCAGCAACGGTTCCCCGGCGAAGAACGCTATCCCTATGAACCCATGTTAGGCCACGAAGACGACAACCGCTGGAACGAGGAAACCAGGCTTTCCGTCGTCAAAAACTATAACCTCCGGGACATGTATATTTAGTAGGGACGCCCGTGTGCGGGCGACTAAGCCCGCCACATTGGCTTGGCGATTTCGGCTTCGATGGCGCTGTGGGGGACGCCCATATCCGCCACTTCACGCCAGTTCATTTGCGCCAGATAGTGCCGTTCCCGGACCCGTTGTTGCCAGACCGCCATCGTTGCTCTTAATTGAGCGATCAGGTCGAAAATGGTATAGCGTGGGTGATGATAAGATGATGTTAATTCAGTCATGATCGTCTCCTGTAGGTGAATGTCTCTGCTTGCTATTGTAAATGTGGCTAAAACATTCATATCTCAAAGGACAAGATCTCATGCTACGGATGAGATGAATTCATCTATAGGCGCGCCATGCGACTACCATCATTAAGCGGGCTGCGGGCGTTTGAAGCGGTGGCGCGGCATCTTAGTTTTAAGTTAGCAGCGGCTGAGCTGGCGGTGACGCCTACAGCAATCAGCCATCGTATTCGCCGGTTGGAGGAGGAGTTGGTGTGTGAATTGTTTCACCGCCAAACCAGATCGATCAGTTTGAGTGCAGCGGGACAGGTGCTTTTGCCCGATGTGCGTGATGCCTTTCAGCGGTTGGAAGCTGCAGCGGCCAAACTACGCGATGTGGAGGGACCGGATAATCTGACGATCAGCAGTTCAGCCTCGTTCGTCGGAAAATGGTTGGTGCCGCGCCTGGGCGATTTTCAGCGCTTGCACCCGGACATCGATATTCGAATTTCCACAAGCATGGCGTTCAGTAATTTTCGTGATGATGGCGTCGACCTGGGCATTCGTTATGGTCGTGGCAGCTGGCCGGGTTTGCGCGCTGACTTGTTGCTGCATGAAGACCATATCCCCGTCGCCGCACCGGCCCTGGTGAGGGGCGAGCATCCCTTGATCAGTCCTGCTGATCTGACCCAATATACTTTGCTGCACTTATCCGCTTACCCGGACGATTGGCAGTCCTGGTTAATCATGGCAGGCTTCCCGGACTTGAAACCCGTGGGTAATCTGACCTTCGATGATCCGAACACGATGCTGCAAGCCGCCATCAATGGCCTTGGTATAGCCCTCAGCATGCGCGCGATTGCGGCTGCAGACATTGCCGCCGGTCATGTGGTGACCCCATTTAAACTCTCTCTGCCGAAAGAGACCGCCTACTACCTCGTCACACCAATAGCATCCCAGGGTGAGCCAAAGATAACAGCCTTCCGGGATTGGGTGCTGGCACAAGTCGCTTGAGTATGCCCGCTCAACACCAATATTCGTGCTACAAGACAGAATGGAACAATCTGTAAGGCGTGCCCAGGGTTTGATGCTGGTCTCCACTGTTTTGGTGGCGACATCTTTTCCCGTGGGCGCAGCTATTACTCACGGTATGGATAGCGTGGTTCTGACCTTGTTGCGCTTTACCCTGGCGGCTTTCTTGTTTGGGCCTATCGTTGCCTGGCGCTATGGCTTGCCCTTGCCCAGTTGGTCTGATTTGGCCCGTTATGGGACCATTAGCGCGTGTCTGGTGCTGTTTTTCTGGGGCATGTTTGCCGCCCTGCGCCTGACATCACCGCTGAATACGGCGACCATATTTACCCTGACGCCGGGGATTGCGGCGGCTGTGTCTGCCGTGTTGTTGCGGGAGAGATTGCCGAGGGTGGCCCAACTGGCCCTGCCTGTCGGGATGATTGGTGCGGTCTGGGTCATTTTCCGTGGCGACTGGGATGCTTTGCTGGCGATGGACCTTGGCAAAGGCGATGCCATATTTTTCGGGGCCACCATTGCCATGGGCTGCTTTACCCCATTGGTAAAATTGCTGCACCGCGGCGAACCTATGGCGCGCATGACCTTTTGGACCCTGATGACAGGTGCTGGTTGGCTGTTGCTGCTATCGCTCGGCCGTCTTGGTGATGTTGAATGGGGGGCGGTGCCGGATCAAGTTTATGCCGGGATCGCTTATTTGGCTGTGTTCACAACCATTGTTACATTCTTCATAACTCAGGGCAGTGCTACGATAATCGGCCCGACAAAGGTGATGTCCTTCACTTATCTGAACCCGGCTCTGGTGATGTTGATCAGCCTTGGCTTCGGCGCTCCCCTGCCACCTGCGGCGACCTATCCGGGCCTGATCCTGATTATCGGGGCGACAATTATTCTGCAGCGGGGCGCGACTGGTTCCGGCGGTTCCGCTATCGGCCCTGGCGCAAAACCTGCTGGATAACGGTTTCCAGGGATTGCAGGAATTTGGAACGGTCTTGCTTTGAGAACGGTGCGGGACCGCCCGTGATCTCCCCCGTCTCCCGTAGGCTGCTCATCAAATTACGTGTCGCCACGGCCCCGCCGATGGAGGCGTCGGTGAAGATCTTGCCATTGGGCTGTAGCGCACTGCCCCCCGATTTCAGGCAACGATCCGCCAACAGAATATCGTTGGTGATGGCGATGTCTCCCGCGCCCATGTTCTCAGCGATCCAATCATCCGCCGCATCAGGCCCCTGAGCGACAAAAACCAGGCGTACCAAGGGGCTGGGGTAGGGGCGGATGCCACCGTCACTAACCATATGAACAACCAGATTGTGACGCTCCGCCACGCGGATCACCTCATCCTTGACTGGGCAGGCATCCGCATCCACATAAATCTCTGTCATTGGGGCTTGCTCACTTGAAAAAGGCGTGGTGATTTCATTGGAGCCTGAAATGCCCTAATAATCGCTGATGATCCAGCCTCAATTTCATCCATGTCCCCTATGCCATAGCGTGGACATTGTAGCCTATCATGCGGACAAGGCGCGGGAATATCTTAACTGCCCGGTATGCGCGTTGGTTTTTGTGCCTGCGGCCCAGCACTTGTCCAGGGCCGATGAAAAGGCGCAGTACGATCAACACGACAACCGCCCCGATGACCCTGGTTACCGCCGTTTCCTCAGCCGTTTGTATGAACCGCTCAACCAACGCCTGAAGCCGGGCTCCCGTGGCCTTGACGTCGGCTGTGGCCCCGGCCCGACGCTGTCCGTGATGTTTGAGGAGGCCGGGCACCACGTCGCGCTGTACGACCCTTACTATGCGCCTGACCAATCCGTGTTGGCCGCAGCATACGACTTCATCACCTTGACGGAAGTCGTGGAACATATGTCCGCACCCGGCCGGGAACTGGATCGCCTATGGTCTCTGTTGGTGCCCGGCGGCCAGCTTGGCATCATGACAAAGCGGGTCCGTGATAGGGCAGCATTTGCAACCTGGCACTACATCACAGACCCAACCCACATCAGCTTTTTTTCCGAAACGACTTTCCAATGGTTAGTTGAGCATTGGTCCCCGGCGGGGTCGACTGCAACGCTAACTGTAATCGGCAATGATGTGGTGATCATCGCAAAATCCTAAAGGTGCGACGTTTTCCCGGCTTCCCGATGGGAGGATTCGTGCTATGAAACGGGCAAGCACGTATTCAAATAGTGCGCCGCCCGGAACGCCTTGGGCGCAGCGCAGTCATAGGAGAAATAGAGCATGTCAGACGCCGTTGACTACACCAAACGGGGCGCAGTCGCCGTCATTACGGTAAACAGCCCGCCGGTCAATGCCTTGAGCGCCGCCGTCCGCGATGGCCTGGGTGAAGCCTTTGATAAGGGCCAGGCCGATGACGATGTAAAAGCCATGGTTCTTTTGGGCGGTGGCCGTACCTTTATTGCCGGCGCTGATATTAAGGAGTTTGGCAAGCCGCCCCGGGGCAAGCCATTCCACGATGTGTTGGTGCAGATGGAAAACAGCGCCAAACTCATCGTTGCGGCTATTCATGGCACGGCGCTGGGTGGTGGTCTGGAAACCGCCCTGTGCTGCCATTATCGATTTGCCGTACCGTCAGCCCTGGTCGGATTGCCGGAAGTAAAATTGGGTCTGTTGCCCGGCGCCGGTGGTACGCAGCGTCTGCCCCGTCTGGTCGGTGTGCCAAAGGCATTGGATCTGGTCACATCCGGTGATTTCGTCCCCGCACCCCAGGCCAAAGAACTGGGTATCATCGATGAAATTGGCGATGATCTGTTAGAAGGCGCTGTTGCCTTTGCCGAGAAACTGGTGGCGACGGGCGCTCCATTGAAGAAAGTCCGCGATCTGCCCTGTGAAGCAGAGGCCGGCGTCTTTGATGCCTATCGCAAGGCCAACGCCAAGAAATTCCGTGGCTTCTTCGCCCCATGGAAGAATATCGATTGTATCGAGGCAGCGGCAACATTGCCCTTCGATGAAGGTATCGCGCGGGAGCGGGCGTTGTTCACGGAATGCGTGACATCACCTGAATCCGCGGCACAACGCCATGTTTTCTTTGCCGAACGTGAAGTGGCCAAAATCCCGGACGTGCCGAAAGACACGCCCATGAAGGATATCAAAAAAATCGCCATGATCGGTGCCGGTACCATGGGCGGCGGCATCGCCATGAATTTTGCCAACGCGGGTATTCCCGTGATGATGTTGGAAGTGGCCCAGGACGCCTTGGATCGCGGCATGGCGATCATCGAACGCAACTATGCCAACACGGTGAAAAAGGGCCGCTTGAGCCAGGAAAAAATGGACCAGCGCATGTCCATGTTCTCCACCACCACGGACTACGCAGCGATTGGTGATGCGGACCTGGTGATCGAAGCCGTGTTCGAAAAGATGGAACTAAAAAAAGAAATCTTTGCCAAGCTGGACGCGGTGATGAAGCCAGGCGCGATCATGGCCTCAAACACCTCTACCTTAAGCATTGATGAAATCGCTTCCGCCACCAAGCGGCCCGAAAGCGTGATTGGCATGCATTTCTTCTCCCCCGCCAATGTCATGCGCCTGTTGGAAGTGGTGCGCGGTGAGAAAACATCGCCGGAGACGATCGCCACAGCCATGGGTATTGGCCGAAAGGTTGGTAAGATTTCCGTCCTGGTGGGCAACTGCTTTGGCTTTGTCGGCAACCGTATGCTGCACGGCTATACCGGTGAAGGCACCTTCGTCCTTGAAGGCGGTGCCCTGCCGCAACAAGTGGATGGTGCAATCTTCGATTTCGGGCTGGCCATGGGTCCCTTTGCCATGGGCGATATGGCGGGCCTGGATGTGGGCTGGTTGGTGCGCAAGGCAAAGGCAGCTGACCGCCCCACGAACGAGGAATATGGCGGTACCATTCCTGACCGAATTTGCGAGCTGGACCGCTTTGGCCAAAAAACCGGTGGTGGCTATTACGACTACAAGGAAGGCGACCGGACACCCATCCCGAACCCGGATGTGCAGGCGATCATCGAACAGGTTTCGAAGGACAAAAATATTGACCGGCGGGATTTTGATGAAGCTGAAATCGTCAAACGCTGCCTCTATCCCCTGATCAATATCGGCGCACAGATTTTGGATGAAGGTATGGCCATGCGCGCCTCCGACATCGATATTATCTATATTAACGGCTATGGCTTCCCCGCCTACAAGGGCGGCCCGATGCATTGGGCCGATGCTATCGGTCTGGACAACGTTCTGGCCGACATGAAACGTTTCCACGCCGAATTCGGCGAACGCTGGCGTCCGGCACCTTTGCTGGAGAAACTGGTCGCGGAAGGTAAAAGCTTCGCTGACCTGCAAGCCGCGTAAATTCGCTGAACAAACGAGAAAAGCCCCTCTGCTGGCTGGCAGGGGGGCTTTTTTTAGTGCGCTGGCATTTCGATCCGTGTCAGGCCTTGCGTGATTTCACCGGATCGTTTGCGGATTTGGACGGTGTCGTATGCCGCCTGCATGCGAAGCCAGTGTTCCGCGCTGCCGCCAATGACGCATTCTAAACGGATAGCCATTTCCGGTGATACCGCACATTCTCCACCCAATACCCGATACAACTGGGACCGTGTCACACCAAGGGCTTTGGCGGCTTGAGCTACAGAAAGTTCCAGTGCGTCGATATCGTCTCTCAATAAACGCCCGGG
>JAPKBD010000281.1 GCA_028824965.1 Alphaproteobacteria bacterium
TGATGGCTCATTCCGGTGCCCGTGGTTCAGCGGCGCAAATGAAGCAGTTGGCCGGCATGCGTGGCCTGATGGCCAAGCCGTCTGGTGAGATCATTGAAACGCCGATTATCTCCAACTTTAAGGAAGGCCTGTCCGTGTTGGAGTATTTCAACTCCACCCATGGTGCCCGAAAGGGTTTGGCCGATACGGCGCTGAAGACCGCGAACTCAGGCTATCTGACCCGTCGTTTGGTGGATGTGGCCCAGGATTGCACCATTGTCGAAAATGATTGTCATACCGAAGACGGTATTACCATCAAGGAAGTGATCGAAGGCGGCGATGTGGTCTCCTCCCTGACCGAGCGGGTCTTGGGCCGGACGGCCGCTGTGGATGTCATTGATCCGGTCAGCAAAGCTGTGCTGATTACCGGTGGCACCATGATCCAGGAGAAAGAGGCTGAAATCCTGGAGCAATCCGGGATCCAAGGCTTGTTAATCCGATCTGTCCTGACGTGCGAAAGCCTGAGCGGTGTTTGCGGCAAATGCTATGGCCGCGATCTGGCGCGGGGCACCACGGTCAATATTGGTGAGGCGATTGGCGTCATTGCAGCCCAGTCGATTGGTGAACCTGGTACCCAGCTGACAATGCGTACGTTCCATATTGGTGGTACCGCACAGGTTGCGACCCAATCTTCCATTGAGGCGTCATATGATGCCACAGTGCGGATTGAGAACCGTGATGTGCTGACGGATTCCACAGATCGACTGGTGGCCATGGGCCGCGCGATGGAGCTGTTGTTGATCGATGGCAATGATCGGGAGCGTGCCCGCTATCGCATCCCCTACGGTTCACGCCTGATGGTCGATGAAGGCGATCAGGTGACCAAGGGCGACAAGCTGGCTGAATGGGATCCCTACACCCGCCCGATCATGACGGAACGGGACGGCATCGTGAACTACCGCGATCTGGTTGAAGGTTCAACCATGCGGGAAGAGACCGATGAAGCCACAGGCATTTCCTACTGGGTGGTTGTGGACCACCGCAGCACCAAGAAAGAATCCGAACTGCGCCCCCGTATCACGTTGCGTGATAAAAAGGGCGAAGTTGTCACCCTGCCCAACGATATGGAAGCCCGCTATTATCTGCCGCCCGACGCCATTCTTTCGGTGGAAGATGGCTCGGAGGTGCATGCCGGCGATGTGCTGGCGCGTATTCCAATGGCGTCTGCCCGGACCAGGGATATTACCGGTGGTCTGCCACGGGTGGCTGAATTGTTTGAGGCCCGGCGACCGAAAGATCACGCAATCATTGCGGAAAGCGATGGCTACGTTGAATTCGGCCGGGATTATAAGACCAAACGCCGGATCGTCATTAAGGCTGCCGTGGAAGGTGAAGAAGGGACCGAGTATCTGGTGCCCAAGGGTCGCCATATCACTGTGCAGGAGGGCGATTTCATCCGGAAGGGTGAATACCTCCTCGATGGCAATCCAGCGCCCCATGATATCTTGAAGGTTCAGGGTATCGAGGCTCTGGCGGCTTACCTGGTCAGCGAGATCCAGGAAGTCTATCGACTGCAGGGCGTGAGGATTAACGATACGCATATCGAAGTGATCGTGCGTCAAATGCTGCAGAAGGTGGAGATCATTGACGGTGGTGAGACGACCTTCCTGAAAGGTGAACAGGTAGACCGGGTCGAGCTGGACGAGGTCAACGCCCGTGATGTGGCCGAGGGACGGGAACCAGCAACCGCCAGCGCGGTCTTGTTGGGTATTACGAAGGCATCGTTGCAGACCCGCTCGTTCGTCTCTGCGGCATCGTTCCAGGAAACCACGCGGGTCCTGACCGAAGCTGCCGTTGTCGGTAAATGCGATGATCTGATCGGCTTGAAGGAGAATGTCATCGTGGGTCGGTTGATCCCGGCCGGTACAGGTGCGCAATTGAGCCTGATGCGTGAAATCGCGCAGGATCGTGATGCCGAAATCGATCAACAGCAACAAACGGCTGCATTGCCAGAGGCAGAGGACGCTGAGGCGGCAGCCGGCGACGACTAAAAGTATCTAAAGAGATTGTTAAAAATGTGGCCGGTACCGTCGTAATGTCGGTGCCGGCCACTATTTTGCCCGGACATTTCCCGAAATCGCGTTAATAGGTGTGGAAAAAAACCAACAAAACCGCCATAAATGACAAATTGTTGCGCTGCAAAAAAAGCGGTGGATAAAGGCAAAATATCAGTTGACGTAAGGGGGGTGCATACATAGTATCCGCCAACCAATTCACGGCAGGTGGTAGCCGGTTTTTCGCGATGGTTTCGCGCCCAAATATGCGAAACCATTGGCGGCTAAACACTGCTGTCGGTATCTAAAGAAGACAACGTTGCGGCGGTTGCGTATTTCGGCTGAATGGCCTGTGCAAAGCTGGTTTTCGTGACAAAAGAAAATGGTTGCGCCAAACCGTAATTACGGAGCCTGGTTCGATTAATTTTGTTTGTTTTCTTGTTAAAGAATTTTGTGCGTCATGTGCTTCGCACCTCATCCCGCTGGGCCTCAAAAAAGGCCGATATCCGGGACGGTACAGCGGAACACGTGGCGATAATGATAACGCAGTAGACACAGGTAGAGGATCGAGCAAAGATGCCGACGATCAACCAATTGATCCGCAATCCGCGGCAAAAGCCTAAAAGCCGCAACAAAGTTCCGGCTCTGGAGGCATGTCCGCAAAAACGCGGCGTTTGCACGCGGGTCTATACGACCACGCCAAAGAAGCCTAACTCCGCCCTGCGGAAAGTGGCTCGTGTACGTTTGACCAACGGTTTTGAGGTCACGTCGTATATTCCTGGTGAAGGCCATAACCTGCAGGAACATTCCGTGGTGATGATCCGCGGCGGTCGGGTAAAGGATTTACCTGGCGTTCGCTATCACATCATTCGCGGCATCCTTGATACCCAAGGCGTCAAGGACCGTCGCCAGCGCCGTTCGAAGTACGGCGCCAAGCGACCGAAGTAGAGGAGACACAATATGTCACGGCGGCATCGCGCGGAAAAACGGGATATTTTACCTGACGCCAAATTTGGTGATCGGGTCCTGACCAAGTTCATGAACAGCTTGATGGTTCATGGTAAGAAGTCCATTGCTGAAGGTATTTTGTATGGTGCCCTCGATCGGGTCGAGGACAAGGCCCATCAGGATCCAGTGCAGGTTTTTCATCAAGCTCTGGAAAATGTGAAGCCCGCGATTGAGGTACGTTCACGCCGGGTTGGTGGTGCTACCTATCAGGTGCCCATCGAAGTGCGGTCTGAGCGCAGCCAGGCATTGGCCATTCGTTGGTTGATCTCCGCTGCACGTGGTCGCTCGGAAAACACCATGGTGGAGCGTCTGTCGGGCGAATTGCTTGATGCCTCAAACGCACGTGGTTCTTCCGTGAAGAAGCGTGAAGATACTCACCGCATGGCAGAGGCCAACCGGGCCTTCTCTCATTACCGCTGGTAGCGCGGTAATTTGGGTGGCACGAGAGCGGCAATAAGGACGATTTGAAGATGGCGCGTACGACAGCATTAGATCATTACCGCAATATTGGCATCATGGCCCATATTGATGCCGGTAAGACCACTACGACAGAGCGGATCCTGTATTACACGGGTCGTAGCCATCGTATTGGTGAAGTGCATGATGGCGCCGCCACAATGGATTGGATGGAGCAGGAGCAGGAGCGCGGGATCACCATTACTTCCGCTGCAACAACCTGTAACTGGAACGACCATCGGATCAATATCATCGATACCCCGGGCCACGTTGACTTCACGATTGAGGTTGAGCGTTCCCTGCGCGTGCTTGATGGCGCGGTAGCGGTCTTTGACTCCGTTGCCGGTGTAGAGCCGCAATCGGAAACGGTTTGGCGTCAGGCTGATCGGTACGATGTTCCGCGTATCTGCTTTGTGAACAAAATGGACCGTACCGGGGCAGATTTTTATCGCTGTGTCGATATGATGGTAGAGCGCCTGGGCGCGTCTCCTTTGGTCCTGCAATTGCCTGTTGGCTCCGAGGCCGAATTCGCCGGCGTTATTGATCTGGTTAATGATCGCGCGATCATCTGGCAGAACGAAAATCTTGGCGCTGAATTTGACTACGTCGAAATTCCCGACAGCATGAAAGTCGAGGCCGCTGGTTATCGTTCTCGCATGATTGAGGCGGCGGTTGAGCTCGACGACGATGCGCTTGAGGCTTACCTAGATGGTAACGAGCCCGACGTTGCAACACTGTTGCGCTGCATCCGTAAGGGTACGCTTGAAGGCAACTTTGTTCCCGTTCTGTGTGGCAGCGCCTTTAAGAACAAGGGCGTGCAGCCACTGTTGGACGCGGTTGTCGATTTCCTGCCCGCGCCGACGGATCTTAAAGCCATGATCGGTACCCATCCCGATACCGAAGAAGAAGTCCTTCGCAACAGTGATGATGCTGAGCCCTTCGCGGCACTGGCCTTTAAGGTAATGACGGATCCATTCGTGGGTTCCTTGACCTTTGTGCGTGTTTATTCCGGTGTTCTGGAAACCGGCAGCACGGTTTTGAATTCCAATAAAGGCAAGCGTGAGCGCGTTGGCCGCATGTTGTTGATGCATGCCAACAGCCGTGAAGATGTCAAAGAGGCGCGTGCCGGTGACATTCTAGCTCTGTGCGGTTTGAAAGACACCACGACGGGCGAGACCCTGTGTAACCCGTCCAATTTGGTGGTGTTGGAGCGGATGGAATTCCCTGATCCGGTTATTGAAGTCGCGGTTGAGCCGAAGACCAAACAGGACCAAGAAAAAATGGGTGCCGCCCTCAAGCGCCTGTCAGACGAAGATCCTTCCTTCCGGGTAACCTCGGATATTGAAAGCGGTCAGACCATCATCAAGGGCATGGGTGAATTGCATCTTGAGATCCTGGTTGACCGTATGAAGCGGGAGTTCAAGGTCGAGGCAAATGTCGGCGCGCCTCAGGTGGCGTACCGCGAGACCATCGGCAGGGCTTCGGATATTGATTATACCCATAAGAAACAGACCGGTGGTTCGGGCCAGTTCGCCCGTATCAAGCTGGTGTTGGAGCCGGGCGAGTCCGGTTCCGGTGAAATCTTCGACAGTAAAATCGTCGGCGGCAACGTACCCAAGGAATATATCCCTGGTGTTGAAAAAGGCATCATGTCCATCGCCACGGGCGGTGTTCTGGCCGGCTTTCCCCTGATCGACTTCAAGGTCACTTTGGTGGATGGCGCCTATCATGATGTTGACTCCTCCGTCATGGCCTTTGAGATCGCCGCGCGCTCTGCGTTCCGGGAACTGGTGATGACGGCCAAGCCGAAATTGCTGGAGCCCATCATGCGGGTCGAAGTTGTTACACCTGAAGATTATGTTGGCGATGTCATGGGCGATCTAAGCCGTCGCCGGGGCCATGTCACTGGAACCGAGGCCCGGGGCAATGCCCAGGTTATCGCGTCCCTCGTGCCCCTGGCGAACATGTTTGGTTACGTCAACAACCTGCGGTCCGCCACTCAAGGCAGGGCGCAATTTACCATGCATTTTGATCACTACGAACAAGTACCGCAGGCGGTGTCGGACGAAGTCCGCGCCAAGCTTGCCTGACTGTGAAGGACTAAGCGAATGGCGAAGGCAAAATTTGAGCGTACGAAACCCCATTGCAACGTT
>JAPKBD010000282.1 GCA_028824965.1 Alphaproteobacteria bacterium
CTTTCGCATGCGGTCCATAATAACACCTCATCGGCGTTATCTGGGTCAGCACCTTTGATAATTCAACAATAAAATACACCAATAATGAGAATAATTATAATATAATACTAGATATTTCATAATTATGATACAATTCGCACCCGTCTGTAACAATTAGCGATTACTTTGCTGTGATGGGCATTTTCGTCTTATGGTTGTTAAAAATATATTTTTGCCCGCGCGGCATTGGGTATGCATATTGGCCGATCGCACAGTGTGCTAGCGCATTTCCGACAAGGAAATGCCCAAACGCTTGGGACTCTTAAGAATAGAGCAATTTTTCCGATCAATTAGAATCGCTTCGCGATTCACATTGGATCGGAATTGCTCTAGCATGCCTTTAATCGTGCCGTATATCGGCTCATTTCAATAAACAGCCTCACAAAGAAAGATCATTTATGGGAAAGTTGCAGATATTCGGCTCCACACGGTCACGGGCCATGCGCGCGTTATGGTTGGCGGAAGAATTAGGCCTGGACTATGATCAGCGCCAAAAGGATGAGGCGGGGCTGGATTATTTAAGCATCAACCCGTCGGGTAAAATTCCAGCCATTGACGATGATGGCCTGATCATAACTGAGTCCATGGCAATCAATATGTACCTGGTGAAAAAGCATGGCGGTGCGCTGGCCCCTAAGGATCCGGGTGAAGAAGCCACCATGTTGCAATGGACCTTTTGGGTGATGACAGAGGTGGAAAACAATGCCCTGACAGCACTTTTCCATCGTGCCCTGCACCCGGAAGACCAACGGGATGCGGCCAAGGCTGATCAGTGCGAAGCGGATTTGCAGCGGCCCTTGGGCATTCTGAATGACGCCTTGGCCAATCGCCAATGGTTGGTGGCGGAGCGGTTTTCAGTTGCTGATCTGAACGTGTCAGCCGTCCTCAGCTGGGTGAAAATGGCGCGGGTCAATTTGGACGGATTTCCCCATGTGAAGGAATGGCTGGGCAAGTGTATGGCACGCCCGGCATTGGTAAAATTGTTGAAAGGCTAGATACCGAGCAATCAGCACCATGGATTTTGCCTTACAGGATAAAGTCGCCCTGATCACCGGCGGCAGCCGGGGTATTGGCCGGTCAATTGGCCTGTGCCTGGCCGCACAGGGTGTTCATATCGTCCTGTGCGGGCGGACTGAGGAGACCCTGGAACAGACGGCGGAAGAAATTCGTGCTCTGGGCGTAAAGGCCTGGCCTATCGTCGCCGACGTCAGCAGGTTAGAGAATATCCAACGCTTTATCGCGGACGGGGCAAAGGCTGCGGATGCTGTGGACATTTTAGTCAACAACGCCGTCACCTCACAAAGTGCGCCGTTCAATGAACAGACGGATGAAGACTGGCGCTATCACATTGACGTCAAGTTGATGGCCTATATCCGCTGTGCCCGCGAAGTATTGCCCCACATGCGGGCGCGCGGCGGCGGGCGGATCGTCAACATCGGTGGTATGACTGCGCGGATCACGGCGCCTTTGCGGGTGACCAATGGCATCGTCAACGCCGGCGTCGCCAATTTCACCAAACAGTTCGCCAACCATGTGGCAAACCACAACATCACCGTAAACTGCATTCACCCCGGACCCACGGCAACGGACAGAATCCTGCAAAGTTTTGAACGCCAAGCGCAGGATGCCGGCGTCAGTATGGAAGAGATCGCAACACGGCAAATTGCAAAAATCCCCCTGGGCCGCTTGATCACGCCCGAAGACATCGCCGCTGCAACCTTGTTCTTCTGCTCCCCCCTCGCCAACATCGTAACGGGACAGTCCATTGCCATCGACGGCGGATCGGCTGAGGCAGTGACCTATTGAAAGCTGCCGTCTCTGGGCAGAACGCTCGCGGCCTGTTATGAAACAGGCATGACCGCAGGGGACAAAAATCGCGATTTGGCTGCAATGCCAGAACGGGTGTCAGAACGGCTGTTGGCCCGGCAGGCGGAGCTGCGCGCCCTGTCCGACAACGCCAAGGACGCTCGCAAACCGGTGGAGCTGGATCAAAGCAAAGTTGGCCGTCTCTCCCGCATGGATGCCATACAAGACCAGGCCATGGCACAAGAATCCGAACGTCGCAGGCTGGGTGAATTACAGCGGATCGAGGCGGCCCTGGAGCGCATAAAAAGCGGCGACTACGGCTTTTGCGTCAGCTGTGATGAAGATATCGCGCCCGCCCGACTGGATCTGGACCCGGCCGTTGCGACCTGCATCAATTGTGCCAGCCGCGGCACGACCGGCAAGCGTTGACGGGCGGCATCGGTCACTTATGGGATATCTCCAATTTCTAAATAGGAACAGACGGTTCTTAAGTTTTGGCGTCCTGATCGCCTTTTTTTCGGCCTTTGGACAGACCTTTTTCATTGCCGTCTTTGGGCCAGATATCCGGGCTGAATTTAACCTGAGCCATGGGGATTTCGGCGGTTACTACGCCATTGGTACGGCAACCAGCGGCATCTGTCTGATCTGGGCCGGCAAACTGATTGACCGTTTTGACCTACGCTGGGTCACGGTGGGTGTGTGCACGGCCCTGATCCTGGCCTGTCTGAACATGTCCCTGGTACCCAGCGCGTGGGCCCTGGCGCCGGCCATATTCGCCCTGCGCCTTAGCGGCCAAGGATTGATGAGCCATACAGCCATGACCAGCATGGGCCGCTATTTCGAGGCGGAACGCGGACGCGCCGTCTCTGTCGCCATATTGGGCTTTCCCGCGGGCGTGGCCGTGTTCCCGGCCCTGGCGGTTTGGTTGACCACCATGTTGGGCTGGCGCAATGCCTGGGCCGCCGTTGCCGCCGCCCTGGCCATTTTTCTGATCCCCCTGGCCCTGTGGTTGCTGCGGGGGCATGGTGCGAGGCATCGTCATTTCCTGGCTCAAACCGCCGCGCCCGTAAAAACCAACAATCCCGACCCGACCACTCATGTTCAACCCATCCGAAGGCGGCGGCAATGGACCAGAGCGGAAGTGTTGCGCGATCCCAGGTTCTATTTTTTGTGTTTTGCCATTACCGCGCCGTCATTCATCAGTACCGGGTTGTTTTTTCATCAGGCCCACCTGGCCTTTGCCAAGGGCTGGACCCTAGCCTGGATGGCGACCGCCTTCATTGCCTATACGGTGGGTGCCATCAGCGCCAATCTGGCATTCGGCCCTTTGATTGATCGCTACGGCGCGCGCCGCTTGCTGCCCTATTATCTGTATCCCCTGGCCCTGGCCTCCTTGACGATCATCCTTTTCGATCATCCGCTCTCGGCTGTGCTGTTGACCTTATTGCTTGGCTTAACCAGCGGCGGCGGGCAGACATTGGTGGGGGCCGCGTGGCCGGAATTCTATGGTGCCCTGCACCTGGGTTCGATCCGGGCCATGGTCATGTCCACCTCTGTTGGGGCATCTGCCCTGTCACCGTTCATGCTGGGTTGGTTGATCGATCAGGGCACCAGTATGGAGACCATGGCCATGGGCTTTTTGGTTTATCTGGCCCTGGCCATCGGCGGTGTCATGTATGCCCTGGCAAAGCCAGTACCCGCACAATTCAGAGATGGAGAGATCACATGAAGTCCTATGCAGACGGTAAAATCCAAGTGGAACAACAGGGCCCGGTGACAACAGTCATCATCAGTCGGGCTGAGGTCCGCAACGCCCTGGACAACGATGCCGCGCGCGGCCTGGGTTTGGCATTACGTGATTTCGATGCCGATGACAGCCAGGCGGTGGCCGTACTGACCGGCGTCGGGGGGGCCTTTTGCGCCGGGGCGGATTTGAAACAAGTCGCCGGCAGTTCCGACTATGTGGCCTGGGCCGGCGATCCGGATGGGCCCACTAACCCTACTTTGTCAAAACCTGTGATTGCCGCAGTTGAGGGCCACGCGGTCGCAGGCGGCCTGGGTATTGCCCTGTGGTGTGATATTCGCATCGTCGACGAAACAGCGGTGTTCGGCGTATTTTGCCGCCGCTGGGGTGTGCCCATGAGCGATGGCACGACGGTACGCCTGCCGCGTTTGATCGGTGCGGCACGGGCCCTGGATATGTTGATCACGGGCCGGGGTGTAGACGCCGATGAGGCCATGGACTGGGGACTGGCCACCCGCCGTGCAGCTAAAGGGCAAACCCGCCAGGTGGCAGAGGAGTTGGCCCTGCAAATCGCCGGCTTCCCACAAATCGCCATGCGCTCAGACCGTATGTCCGCCTACAAACAGGCCGGGCAGACGATTGAAGACGCAGTGCGCATCGAGAAAGAATTATCCCAGGCGGCAAAGGCAGCAGAGGCCAGTGCCGGTGCCGCCCGCTTCGCCGCAGGTGCCGGGCGGCATGGTGATTTCAGCGAATAGAACAGCAATAAACATGGCATCTTCAACCTGATTTGGTATCGTTAATCCCTATTCTTATCTCACGGGGGTA
The DNA here is from genome assembly GCA_028824965.1 of Alphaproteobacteria bacterium. Lineage (GTDB taxonomy): Bacteria > Pseudomonadota > Alphaproteobacteria. The sequence goes on from JAPKBD010000282.1 coordinate 4,418, forward strand.
CAATAGACATGATCGCTCAGCACGTTGGCATGAGGCACCGCTTCATAAATGTTGTGGCAGGTCTGGCAATTGGGCTCATGCTGACAACGAGGGTGCCAGCCTGGGCGGATGCAAGCGGTCCCCTTGATGGCATGGTATTTGGCGGCAAGATCGGGGCAAGGGACAATCCGGATCTGAAGGATGAATTGCACTTTCAGGATGGAAAATTCTGGTCTGCTATCTGCATTCGCTGTGGCTTTAAGCCTGGAAAATACTGGGTTCGCCGCGAGGGAGATAGCCTACATTTCCGCGGCGAGTTTCATAGTGATCGTGGCACATTCATCTACGCCGGGTAGATCATCGACGGAAAAGCGCAGGTAAATATCGACTGGACCAAAGAGCGTTGGTATTGGACGATCAAACGTGATCTAGGCTTCAATGGCAGCCTGATATCGGCGAGCGCGTCGAGCACCACCGCAGAGGCCACGAAGATCGCGCTTGATGCCTTACGCAATCTGCCTGCTGATTGCTGGTGATGAAGGGGCGGCGCTGGTATTTTTTACTGGCATTATATGGGGCGCTTTTGTTTCTCGGCTGGGCTGCGGGTCATTGGTTGCCGGAACTTATCGGCCTTGAACTCAATCCCGATAACGAGCCTATGGTACATGCCATGATTTTGACCACGGCAGTCGCCTTCATCATTGCTTCAGCCATACCCTTTGTGCCTGGTGCCGAAATTGGTTTCGGCCTGATCTTGATGTTGGGTGCCGAGATTGCCTTTCTGGTCTATCTGTCCATGGTCATCGCATTGATACTGGCCTTTCTGATGGGCCGCTTTCTGCCCCTGCGTCTGGTTGCCGGGTTTTTCAAACGGCTTGATTTTCGACGCGCCCATGATTTGGTCCTGCAACTTATCCCCCTCAACCCGGATCAACGCATTGCCCTTTTGACGGACAGCGCACCACGGCGCTTCGTATCCATCATGCTGCGCCATCGGTATTTTGCAATCGTGCTGCTTTTTAACCTGCCCGGCAATTCCGTTCTCGGCGGCGGTGGGGGCATCGCATTTATCGCCGGATTAAGCGGGGTATTTTCCTATCCGCTTTTCATGGCCGCCGTGGCGATCGCCGTCGCGCCGGTACCATTGTTTTTCTATCTCACGGGCCAGTAATCTAAACCGTGCCTGCGCCAATTCGGGCATGCACCTGTAATTGCACTCTGTCGCCATCG
>JAPKBD010000283.1 GCA_028824965.1 Alphaproteobacteria bacterium
AGAACGCACGCCAAAACGCACAGGGGAACGCACCGGAAGTCATCAATTTCGGCTGCCGCCTGAACGCCTACGAGGCAGAGGTGATGCGCGAACAGGCCACCAGCGCTGGTTTACGGGATGCGGTCATTATCAACACCTGCGCCGTCACGGCGGAGGCTGTACGCCAGGCGCGCCAGGCTATTCGCAAGGCCCGACGTCAGCAACCCGATGCCACCATCGTTGTCACGGGCTGTGCCGCGCAGTTGGAACCAGGCAAGTTTGCGGCCATGGAAGAAGTTGACCGCGTCCTGGGTAATCAGGAAAAATTGCAGGGGGCCAATTTTGTAGCCCCCATCGACGGCAAAATTCTGGTCGACGATATTATGGCCGTAGAACAATTGGCCGGCCATTTGGTGCCCGGCTTTGATGGCCGCAGCCGGGCCTTTGTTCAGATCCAACAAGGTTGTGATCACCGCTGTACATTTTGCATCATACCTTATGCCCGGGGCCCGTCCCTGTCCGTGCCCATCGCTGCCATCGTACAGCAGATCCGTACCCTTGTTGCCAATGGCTATGAAGAGGTGGTTCTGACCGGGGTTGATATTACAGCCTATGGCGCTGATCTGCCGGGTCAGCCCAACCTGGGGCAATTGCTGCGGCGGCTGCTGGCAGCCGTGCCCGAATTACCGCGCCTGCGCCTGTCGTCCCTGGATGCGGTGGAGATCGACGCGGAACTGGAACGCCTGTTGTTGGAGGAGACGCGCGTTATGCCCCACCTTCACCTCAGCCTGCAAGCCGGCGATGATCTGATATTAAAGCGCATGGCCCGGCGTCATAACCGGGCCCAAGCCATCGACTTATGCCAGCGCCTGCGAAAGGGCCGACCGGATATGGTTTTTGGCGCGGATCTTATCGCTGGGTTTCCGACCGAGACAGAGGCGCAGTTTCAAAATTCACTGGCGTTGATTGATGATTGCGGTTTGACCTATCTGCATGTTTTTCCCTATTCGGAACGGCCCGGCACCCCAGCAGCCCGGATGCCCCAGGTACCGGGCGATGAGCGCCGGCGGCGGGCCGGGCTTTTGCGCGAAAAGGGTGCGGCGGCCTTAGCAAGCTTTTTGGCGTCGCAAGTTGGCACATCATGCCAGATGTTGCTGGAACAGCCGGGACAGGGTCGCAGTGAACAGTTTGCCCAAATTCGGCTGGAGACACCGCACACCGCACCGCCTCGTGGGATCGTGACGGTTGATGTCATCGGTTCAACCCACGAACACCTGATCGGACGTATGACTGTATGAGTGACGGAAAGACGGGCTTATTCTCTCGCCTGAAGGCGGGGCTTAGTCGGACGGCAGGGAACTTTGGCGCTGGGCTAACGGCGGTCTTTACCAAGCGAAAGCTTGATGCGGCAGCGTTGGGAGAGCTGGAGGATCTATTGATTGCGGCTGACCTGGGCCCCGCCGTTGCCGCAAGGGTGAGTGGAAAATTGGCCGCCGACCGCTTTGACAAGGAGATCAGCGAGGACGAGATCAAGGACGCCCTTGCCGATGTTGTAACCGAAATTCTTGCGCCCGTGGCTAAGCCCCTGACGATTGATGCTGCCAACCGGCCCCATGTCATCCTGGTGGTCGGCGTGAACGGCACGGGCAAAACCACAACAATTGGTAAAATCGCCCATAATCTGGCAGCTGAGGGGAAAACCGTTGTCCTTGCCGCCGCCGACACTTTCCGCGCCGCAGCCATTGAACAGTTGGAAATTTGGGGTAATCGTACAGGCGCAGTAGTCGTCCGGCGCGATGTTGGCGCTGACCCGGCAGCGGTCGCCTATGAAGGATTGCACCATGCACAGATCCAGGACGCAGACGTATTGTTGGTGGACACAGCGGGACGATTGCAAAACAAGGCCAATTTGATGGATGAACTGGCCAAGGTAGTCCGGGTTCTGGGCAAGCTGGATGAAGGCGCACCGCACGATTGTCTCTTGGTTTTGGACGCCACCACGGGGCAAAACGCCCTACGTCAGGTTGAGGTATTCTCCGAGGTCTGCAATGTCACCGGCTTGGCCATGACAAAATTAGATGGCACCGCCCGTGGCGGCGTTTTAGTTGCGGTGGCCGAGCGGTTCGGCCTGCCGGTGCATTATATCGGTATTGGTGAAGGTATTGATGACCTGCAGCCATTCGCTGCAAGCGATTTTGCCCAGGCCATTGCTGGGCGAAAGAATTAGTATTACCTAATTTTTTGCCAGAAATGCAATTTTCTAGTTACTTATTCATCTAAATAGTAAACCAATAGAGGTATTTTCTATTTTTTTCTCTGTTAACCTTGTAAAGATGGACATTTGTAACATTTCATCAAATACAGTATTATAGCGTCGATAGTGATTCCGACAAATTTTATACGGGACCCGATATGCTAGGACGAATACTGATTGTCGATGACGATCCTGACATGCGCCTGGTTTTGCGCGAACACCTTGAACCTGAAGGGTTTGAGGTTATCGATGCAGCCAATGGTGCCGAAATGCGTGGCATAATTGGTCAGGAAGAGATTGATCTGGTGATACTGGATCTTCAATTGCCTGATGAAGATGGCCTTAATCTAGCCAAGGTTTTGCGCGAAAAAACTGATGCCGGCATCGTCATGTTGACCGGTAAGGGTACCACCGTCGATATGGTTGTTGGTTTGGAAGTTGGCGCGGATGACTACATCGCCAAGCCTTTCAAATCACGGGAGCTGTTGGCCCGCATTCGCAGCGTGCTGCGACGGACCAAACAAGCCCGCAGCGTAAAACCCGGCACCGGGGGCAGCGTGGTACACTTCCAGGGCTGGCGGTTCGAAAGTGCTTTTCAACGCCTGACAGACCCCCAGGGTAAAGACACGGTTTTGACCGCCGGGGAATCCAGGCTACTGCAAACGCTGATTGATAATGTTGGCGGTACCGTGGCGCGGGATACCCTTCACCGGGAAGCCCTGGGCTATGACATGCAAGCCAGCAGCCGCAATATCGATGTTCTGGTTGGCCGGCTTCGGCGCAAGTTAGATTCGGACGATTCCAAGGAAAACCTGATTAAATCAATCCGCGGCATCGGCTATGAATTCACCGGCACCATCGAGCGGGATTAGTTGGGCTTGAAGGCGGGCGGCTCGAAGGTGTCCGGCTACAGCCGTCTGGCTGCGGCCTGAGCGGCAGCCAAACGGGCAATCGGGACCCTGAAGGGCGAGCAGGAGACATAGTCCAAGCCGATAGCCTGGCAAAAATCGATCGATGCCGGATCGCCGCCATGTTCACCACAGATCCCCAGCTTCAGATCCGGGCGGGTCTTGCGGCCCCGTTGCACAGCCAGTTCAACCAATTCGCCCACACCTTCCTTATCCAAGGTCGCAAACGGGTCGCCGTCCAGGATACCTTTGTCCGTATAGTCGCCCAGAAAACCGGCGGAATCATCGCGACTGATACCAAATACCGTCTGGGTCAGATCGTTGGTGCCAAAGGAAAAGAATTCAGCCTCTTCCGCGATCTCGCCCGCACGCAATGCCGCACGGGGCAATTCGATCATGGTGCCGATCAGATATTCAAGCTCAACCCCCTGCTCTGCCCCGACCTTTGTCGCAACATCGGCAATGCGGGTTTGCAAATAGGTGAACTCCGCCTTACTGGCAATCAACGGGATCATAACTTCGGGTATCACCTTGCTGCCATTCTCCGCGCCAACTATCGCTGCGGCCTCAAAAATCGCCCGGGCCTGCATCTCGTAAATCTCCGGATAGGAAATTCCCAGGCGACAGCCGCGATGGCCCAGCATGGGATTATATTCATGCAGCTGATTGGCGCGATGGCGCAGATCATCTACAGATGCCCCGGTAGAGGCTGCAAGTTGATCCAGTTCATCGTCTGATTTCGGCAAAAATTCATGCAACGGCGGGTCCAGCAAACGGATGGTGACCGGCAGACCAACCATGATCGTGAACAGATCCACAAAATCCTGCCGTTGCATGGGCAGTATTTTTGCCAAGGCCATCTCCCGGCCGGCAAGATCAGCCGCCAGGATCATTTCACGCACGGCCAGAATACGGTCGGCATCGAAGAACATATGCTCCGTCCGGCACAAACCGATCCCCTCGGCCCCAAATTCGATGGCCGCTTTGGCCTCTGTAGGGGTTTCCGCATTGGTGCGAATGCCAAGTTCACGGATCTGATCCGCCCAGGCCATTAACGTACCGAAATCTCCCGACAGCTCCGGCTGAATTGTCGCCACGCTGCCCAGCATAACCTCGCCGCTACTGCCATCGATGGTAATAATATCGCCGGCGGCAACAGAGACATCGCCAATGGTCATGGTCTGCGAGGGGTAATCAATGCGCAACTGCCCCGCACCCGATACGCAAGGCCGGCCCATGCCCCGGGCCACAACAGCGGCATGACTGGTCATCCCGCCGCGGGATGTCAGGATGCCTTTGGCGGCATGCATGCCATGAATATCTTCTGGCGAGGTTTCCATACGGACAAGAAGAATATCCAGGCCCGTCGCTGCCAGGCTTTCCGCCTGATCGGCGGAGAATGCAACTTGGCCCGTTGCAGCGCCTGGGCTGGCGGGCAGACCACGGGTGAGGACATGACGTTCGGCATCCGGGTCCAGGGTTGGATGCAGCAATTGATCCAGGCTATCCGGATCTACCCGCTGAATGGCTTCTTCCCGACTTAGCAGGCCCTCGTTGGCCATTTCCACCGCGATTTTGATCGCTGCGTGGGCGGTGCGTTTGCCGGACCGGGTTTGCAGCATGTACAGATTGCCGCGCTGAACCGTGAACTCAATATCCTGCATATCCCGGTAATGGGCCTCGAGGCGTCGATAAATCGCCTCCAACTCCGCAAATACCACCGGCATGACTTCCTGCAACGAAGGCTTGTCGTCGTTGGCTTCTTCCCGGGCGATTTTGGTCAAATGTTGCGGTGTGCGAATGCCGGCCACCACATCCTCACCCTGGGCATTGATCAGATATTCGCCAAAAAAGCGCTTATCCCCCGTGGATGGATCTCTGGTAAAGGCCACGCCGGTGGCTGAATCCTCGCCCATATTGCCGAACACCATGGCCTGGATATTCACGGCTGTGCCCCACGATGCCGGGATGTCGTGCAGGCGTCGATAAGTCACCGCACGGGTATTCTGCCAGGATCCAAACACAGCCCCAATAGCACCCCAAAGCTGGGTTTGCACATCTTGTGGGAATGTATGATCGCCCTCGCTTTCCACCTTGGCTTTGAACTGATCGACCAATTGGCGGAGGTCATCGGCACTTAAATCCGTATCAAGATGCAGGCCCTTGGTCTCTTTTAGGATCTCCAACAATTCTTCGAAATGGTAATGATCGATGCCCAGCACCACATCGGAATACATTTGAATGAAACGGCGATAGCTGTCCCAGGCGAACCGTTCATTGCCGCTTTGTTTTGCCAAAGCATCTACGGTGATATCGTTGAGGCCAAGGTTCAACACCGTATCCATCATACCGGGCATGGACGCTCGGGCACCGGATCGGACAGAAACCAACAGCGGGTTCTCGGTGTTGCCAAAGTCGGCGCCAACGATTTTTTCGATATCCGACAGGGCGGCTGCGACCTGAGCCGAC
>JAPKBD010000284.1 GCA_028824965.1 Alphaproteobacteria bacterium
TCATGGATGACGCTGTGCCCATGGTGCTGCAATGGCCCACAGATGTGGAGGAGGAAGCAACCAGATCAATAAATTTCTCAATATCGATCTCACCTGCGGCCAAACGGCGACGGGCATCCCAGACAATGGTGCCGGAGCCTGTGCGTTCGCCTTCATTATGGCCGTTTAACATGGGCCCGCCCGGCAGGGCGATGGCGGGAATATTGACCGTCGCGGCACCCATCAACATCGCTGGCGTTGTTTTATCGCAGCCCATGGTCAGGACGACGCCATCGATGGGATAGCCGTGCAACACTTCTACCAGCGAAAGATATTGCAGGTTCCGGTCCAGGGCCGCCGTTGGCCGCTTGCCGGATTCCTGAATGGGATGCACTGGGAATTCAATGGGCACACCGCCTGCGGTGCGAATACCATCACGCACCCGCTTTGCCAGCTCAATATGATGGCGATTACAGGGTGATAGATCACTACCGGTCTGGGCAATGCCGATAATAGGGCGGCCGGAACGAAGCTCCTCAGGCGTCAGACCAAAGTTCAAATAGCGCTCCAGATACAGCGCTGACATCTCCTGATTGTTTGGATTATTGAACCAGCGTTCGCTGCGCAGCTTCATTTTGATTTCATCACCCGCCATTGCCCATACTCCCTGTGGTCTTTTTAGATTTTTACGATTGCCATAGCTTATAGCAGTTCGCGGGTTATAGGTACGCGCAATCCCTGCAAAATTACCCCATCGGCGCTAGGAGTGGCGGTACAGGTGCATCGCAACTGCGCCTGACCTCTCTGTCGATCTTTCCAGCTTGATCAACCTCTCCTCTGTGGCTCGATAACCTTGCCACGGCGGAATATAGCGCCGCCAACGGGCGTAATTACGGATAAGACGGAGGTTTATTGGGCGAACCAAACCGCTTTCACCATCTTTCATTAACTAAAGGTTGTTACAAATGAATAGTTCTGCCTGACGTTGTCTTCTACAGACTGGATTCCTTGATGCACGCTATAGATTTTGCAGCGGCTTTCCGCAAAATTGTCCGTAAAGGTGGCTGCAATTATGTTGCAGTTTTCTTTCTGACGGCTTGTCTGTCACCAGCAATATCTGCGCCCACAACGGCAGCAACAGATATCGAGATTGCTGTGCAATTAGCCGATTTGCTGCGGTCTGCGCGCACTGTCATCGCAAGCAAGCAGAATATGATCAATAAGCCCTCAACAGGCGACAAAGGCCTGACCGGCGCGATTGTCACAAGGGAAGCCTTGGCAATTTTTCACAAACGAAGCAGCGGACCGATATCTTTTGATGATCCAAACGCGCTTTCAGACCGTCTGTTACGGGCCCAAATCGCCGCAATTGGCGAAGTGGTGGATGAAAATCAAAGCACGATCAACAGGCCCGGTATCGGCTTTAAGGGCTTTGTGCCGGCTGTCTTCGCCCGTCTGGTTAATGAACGTTTTAAGGACAAAGTTGGCCTGTATGCGGAGATTAAGGTTACCGCCCCCATGGAACTGGTCCGCAACCGAAAAGCACGGCCGGATCATTGGGAGCGGGAGAATATTCGCAATAAACTGATGTCACCGGACTGGCGGAAAGGAGAGCTTTTTTCCGCCGTTGCCAAAAAACTCAGGCGCAAGGCGTTTCGTGTCTTAGTGCCGAAATATTATGGTAAAAACTGCCTTTCCTGTCACGGCGGACCAAAAGGCGAAATGGATATCACTGGGTATCCAAAAGAAGGCGTTAAGGCAGGCAGTTTGGCCGGTGCCATTTCCATTACGCTCTACCGCCCCTAATTTTAACCCCATTCCTGTCCCATTAAAGCCCCGTCCCGTCAAATCATTGAAAGAAAGCGCCCCAGGTTAGAGTTATGAAACGTTTTTCAATCCTATTGCGGGTCATCTTACTTTCAACAGTATTGTTGATCGTTCTGATTGGGTCAGTGATCTATCTCAGTCGACAGATCAGCCATCATAAATCTACTATGTTCAGTCAGGTTGAGCTGTTGTCCGTTGTTTCCGAGGCACAATCAGCCAGCCAGGCATTCGGCGATGTAAAATATTGGCTATCTGACTTGGCTGTCAGCATGCTGATGCATTCTGAGCGCCGCTCCAATAGCGCACGTGAAGAGCTTTTTGCCAGGCTTGACCAGCTGGAGCCGCATAATCCTAATGCGGTTGCCCATATCCGCAAACAGGTTGATTTGTTAATGGCTAAGGCACTGTTAGCCGTTGATGCCTATGCAAAATATGAACGAGTCCTGGGGAATTCGTTGATGTCGGCCAGCCGGGTCCACATTCGCGAGGCTGAAAAAGGTATTAGCGAACTTGTCAGGCATCTACGGGTTAAGGCATTTCGAAATCGTGACATGGCGCTGGAAGAATCCGCACGAACCCAGCGCCTGACAATTTTCGTCGTGCTACTTGCTAGCCTGTTCGGTATGACGCTGACGTTCTTTGTCGGCAGATCCATCCATCGAACGCTTGGCGAACGGGACCGCCTCGCCCTCGCCAACGAGACCAGCCAAAAGGCGTTGATCGAACGCGAATCTCGTCTGGATGCTATTCTGACCACCGTTGCCGACGCGATTATCACCATCGATACGAAAGGACGGATCATGACCTTTAATCCTGCCGCAACACGTATCTTTGGCTACCAGGTCAATGAGGTCATCGGACAAAGCGTCGGGATGCTTATGAGCCCCGAAGATAGCGCCCGCCACAATGGATATATCGAACACTTCATGCGTCATGGCCATGGTGGCGGCCCCATGCGCAGTAACCGGGAAATTCTTGGTCGAAACAAGTTTGGCCGTGAATTTCCGATCCATATCTCCCTCAGCCAAATGGAAGTCGGGGGCAAAGTGATGTTTGCCGGCATTCTGCGCGATGTCACGGAATTAAAACGGCACGAGGGTGAACTGTTGAGCGCCAAAGATGCCGCTGTTCTGGCAAACCGATCCAAAACAGAGTTTCTCGCTAATATGAGCCATGAATTACGCACGCCCCTGAATGCCATCATCGGCTTTTCCGAGATGATGAAAATGGAGGCACTTGGCCCAATTCAGCCACCGGAGTATCGGGAATATGTAAGAGACATCCGCAGCAGTGGCACCCATCTGCTTGATGTTATCAACGATATTCTTGATATGTCGAAAATTGAAATTGGTGAGGCGACTGTGGCCGACAGCGAAGTATCCATCGCCGCTGTTATGTCCTCATGCCTTAGGATGGTTGATGAACGGGCTAAACGTGGCGATGTGCAGCTTCTGGCAGAGGGCTTGGATCATTTGCCCCTGCTGCTAGCCGATGCCCGCATGCTGAAACAGATACTGCTCAACCTGCTCTCAAACGCCGTGAAATTTACAGAATGTCAGGGCAGTGTCAGAATTTTTGGCGGCATTGATGGCGATAAACAACTCTTTATCACCGTTGCGGACACTGGGATTGGTATGACAAATGAAGGACTGGCAAAAGCCTTCGCACCATTCCAACAAGTTGATAATTCTCTGCAACGCAAATTTGAAGGGACCGGCTTGGGTCTGCCCCTCGTCAAGTCCATGATGGAGTTACACGACGGTACGGCATCACTTGAGAGCACATTGGGCGTGGGCACTATTGCAACGATTAGGTTTCCGGCGACACGGGTGGCACGGGACTTGACGGCCCCTAATCTTTTGACGGATCAAGACCGGGCCAGAGCCTCTTAACCGTCGTCTTGTGCTGCCTCACGCTCCGCCCGCTTCTTCTCAACCATGCGCGCACCAATGATCGAAATTTCATAGAGCAATAGGATCGGAATTCCAAGGCCAACCTGGCTGATTACATCGGGCGGCGTCAAAATCGCCGCGGCTGCGAAGGTTATGACCACGGCATATTTACGTTTCGCCGCCAAACCTGCGGCGGTTACCATGCCGGCCCGGGCCATCAACATCAGCACCACGGGCAGCTGAAATGACAGGCCAAACGCAAAGATCAATTTCATGACCAAAGACAGATATTCGTTGACCTTCGGCTCCATCTGAATGGCCAGGGTGCCGATACCACCCTCGGTCTCGAAATTTTTGAAAAACTCGAAAGCAAGAGGAAAAATCAAATAGTAAACCAGGGATGCGCCCAACAGGAATAATACCGGCGTCGCGCACAGGAAGGGCAGAAAGGCCCGGCGTTCATGTTTATATAAACCCGGTGCGACAAAAGCCCAGATTTGTCCGGCAACAATGGGGAAAGTTATGCAGACAGAACCGAAAAACGCCACTTTCAGGTATGTGAAAAATGCCTCATGCAGGCCCGTATAGATCAAACGCCGGCCAGGTTCCCCCTCCATCACATCCGCCAGGGGCTGGACCAGGAAGGTATAGATTTCTTCGGCCACCAAATAACACAGCACAAAGCCGATTACCAAAGCGCCGATAGACCACAGCAAACGATTGCGTAATTCCACCAGATGCTGGATCAGGGGCATCTTTTCCGCTTCGACTTCGTCCTCAAACGCAGCCGTCGCTTCATCCACCTCAGCTTCCGCACCAGCTTCAGCACGGGGATCCTGCCCTATCTGCTCCTGTGACACGGTTAGCTATCCGTACTTTTAGCGACAGTTGAGCCATCCGATTTGTCCGGAGATGGAATGGGAACTCCATCATCTTCAGATGTGATGTCCGGCATAATTTCGGGCATCATATCCGTGGCGTCCAGACTCTTATTTTCGGCCCCGTCATTGGCCTCATCGCCCACCACATCGCCTACTTCATCTGGCGGCCACTTTAATGGCGTCGGCGGGGGCGGCGTTGGATTATTGTTCAGCTCAGGCGTCTCATCGAGGGAGGAATGAGCTTTACTGAAATCTGTCCCAAAGTCTTTATTGAGCATGTCGTTGGAACCGAAATCACCAATGCTGTTCCCAGCCTTGCGCAGCTCATCCAGCTCACTCTCGGAGATCATATCGTTGACACTGTTTTGCAGGTCGCGGGTCATGGCCCGGGCCTTGCCGATCCATTGCCCCAGGGTACGAAGCGCACGTGGCAATTCCTTAGGCCCAATGACCACAATCGCCACAATGGCGATGACCAATATTTCTGTCCAGCCTATGTCCAACATCGTGTCAGATCCCTGCTATTTGCGCTGCCCCTCCGTCTACCGGGGCCGGGTCGCAATGCGGGGTCTTTAACTTTTCGCTGTTTCGTCCTTCGCAACGCTTGCTTCCACCGGTTTGGCATCATCACCCTCTACATTATCACGGGGGGCGGATGTAACTTGTTCATCCTCTGCCATGCCGGCCTTAAAGCTTTTAATGCCCTTCGCCATATCTCCCATCAGGGCCGACAATTTGCCCCGACCGAACAATAAGACGACCAGCAATACAACGATTGCGATTTGCCAAAAACTCAAGCCCATGAGCGTAACTCCGTATGTTTAGGCGCAAGATCACGCCCCTTTGATTTACCTGCAATATGGCAGAAGCACCGCGCCGACGCAATGTAACCTGCATATGGTGGCGACACGGTAATTTGTCCAGAATAAATAATATTATATTACCCAAAACCCCAGTCAACTTAGTCAACTCGATCAATTAACGGGTCAACTTGGCATTTCGATGATTTCTGCCGTTG
>JAPKBD010000023.1 GCA_028824965.1 Alphaproteobacteria bacterium
TTACAGGCCGAAAATCCACTTATCTCAACTGTGCAGTTTTCCCGAGCCACCTCTGCTATGCCCTACATTGCGGTGACCCTGCTTTATCTGCGAAAGCTGTCGGGCACCAATAGAACACCCATTTAGGCACAGGCTCTGTTAATATTTCATCAATAAAGCGGCAGTTTCTATGGTTATTGGCTTAGGATGATTGAGCCGCCGATAATCTGGCTGTGGGCCTTTCATCGATGGGTAGGTGGATCAGCGCGGCGAATACGGCAAGCGCTATGCCAAGCCACCAAACCATTTCATAAGAGCCGGTTTGATCATACAGCTTGCCCCCCAGCCAAACGCCCAGGAAAGAGCCGAGCTGATGGGAGAGAAAGACAAAGCCAAACAAAGTGCCCATATAGCGCGGGCCAAAAACCTGGGCCACAATGCCCGATGTCAGGGGCACTGTGGAAAGCCAGGTTAACCCCATCGCGGCGGAAAAAACCAATACTGTGGTGGACGTAATGGGTAGGAATACGAACAAAGCGATAAAGACCGCGCGTCCCAGATAAATCCAAGCCAGCAGGTTTTTCTTTTTAAATCTATTGCCCAGAATACCGGCCAGAATAGCGCCAAAAAGATTGAACAACCCGATCATGGCCAGGGCCTGGGCACCTAATTCCGGCGACAGGCCCCGGTCAGTGATGTAGGCCGGGAAATGGGTGCCGATGAAGGAGATGTGGAAGCCGCAAACAAAGAAACCGGCGGTCAGATAAACGTATCCCGAATGCTGCCGGGCCTCCGTCAATGCCTGACCCATGGTTTGTTTTTCAGCACCCGGGGTCGCTTCGGCACGACCGCGCATGGCAGCACTTAGGGGAATGATTAATGCGACCATCAATGCCAGCAGCGTCAGGGCGACGGACCAACCATACTCGGCCAAAAATGCCTGGCCGATGGGGACCAGCAGGAATTGCCCGAGAGAGCCAGCTGCTGTGCACACGCCAAAGGCCAGATTACGATGTTTATCATCAACCATGCGACCCAGGGCGGCAAGGACCAGGGAAAAGGACGCCGCTGACATGCCCAGGCCGACGACCAGGCCGGCGGTAATGTGAAACATGCCCGGCGTTGTGGCATGCGCCATGCCATAAATTCCGAGTGCGTAAAGCAGACCACCCGTCGCCAGAACACGGCCTGTTCCGTAGCGATCCGCGATCATGCCGGCGATTGGTTGGCCAAGGCCCCACATCAGGTTCTGAATGGCGATAGCCAGGGCGAAGACTTCACGCCCCCAGCCCAGGTCCGCAGACATGGGCGCCAGGTACAGGCCGAAATTGGCCCGAATGCCAAACCCCAGTAACGAGATCAGGCCGCCGAAAAATACAAGAACCCACAAATTACGCCGTAGCGATCCCGTCTGCCCCATCCTGGTCCCCAGTAATTCTATATGTGATGAAAATATCTGCTGCTGAAGTCGCCGAATTTCATGCCGTGTTTCACGCCGCGCTTCTGCGATTGTACCTGAAGCGGCAGCCTTTTATATGTGGACTGTGCAGCTGCCTGGGTCAAGTCTGTGTCGGATCGTGGGCGGCGATAATGCGATAGGAGCGTTAGGTGAATGGCGGGAATATTAGTCACGAATGCAGAAGGTCGCCCAGGTGTTGGCAGGACGGCGGAAATGTTGGCGCAAGGTGCGGGCGGTCTTGATGCGATTGAGGCCGGCATCCGTTTGGTGGAGACTGATCCATCGGTCCGCACCGTGGGGCGCGGTGGCTGGCCCAATCTGTTGGGAGACGTGGAATTGGATGCTGCCATAATTGATGGCAACACGTTTCGCAGCGGGGCGGTCGGTGCCCTGAAAGGCTTCCTGCATCCGATTACAATTGCCCGCCAGGTTTTGGAGCGGTTACCCCATGAAATGCTGGTTGGCGAAGGTGCTGCCCGCTTTGCCCACGAAATCGGTGCCGAGACGGCAAATAATCTGATCCCGGATTCAGAACGTGTCTGGCGGGAATGGTTTGAGGCGAATGTCTCACCGGATGATCGGGAAAAATGGCCCGATGTCCCTTTGGCGGAATTGTGCCAACAAGCCATCGACCCGGAAAAAGGTATGGATACAACAGTCTTTCTGTCCTTAGATGAACAGGCAGAGATTATGGCCGGCGTCTCCACATCAGGCTGGGCCTGGAAATACCCGGGCCGCCTGGGGGATAGTCCCATCATTGGGGCCGGTTGCTATGCCGACAGCCGCTTCGGTGCTGCGGCGTGTACGGGCGCAGGGGAAATGGCGATCCGGGCCGGCACCTCGCGCGCCATTGTCTTGTACATGAAGATGGGCCTGTCGTTAGAGAAGGCGGTGGATGAAGCGATTGATGATCTGCGGCAATTGCGCGGCGGACTGATCCAACGAATTACCATACATGCCATTGATAAGTCCGGGGCCCATCGTGTGGTTGCGGTAAATGCGACCGAACAATTAACCTACTTTCTGTGGCGGGAGGGCGAAGAAGCGCCGCATTTAGAGCCAACAGAAATTGTCGCCCTATAGGTCCGAAATGCACTTTGATCCTCATTCACCCCTTGCGCCCCATCCATCTAAACTCAACCGCCGCCAGTTGCTGGCCGGTCTGGCCAGTGGCGCGGCCCTGGTCGGCGCTGGCGGAACTGCGGGCTGTGTCGCGACGAATGCGGCATCGGGACGTGATAGTTTCACCGGCTTTCAAAGCATCAAGGATGATATTGCCGAGGGCCAGGCGAACCATCCAAAAATCCTCAAGGCCTTTGGCGGTGCCTACGAACATGCCCGCCTGAACAAATATGTGGCGGGCATCGGCAACGCCCTGGCACAGCATGCGGAATATCAGCAATATCCCTATCGCTTTACCATACTGAACACGCCCATCGTCAATGCCCTTGCCCTGCCTGGCGGTTATATCTATGTCACCCGCGGTTTGCTGGCCTTGGCCTCCAGCGAAGCGGAATTGGCCGGGGTGTTGAGCCATGAATTGGCCCATGTCACCGCCCGCCACGGCGCGGAAAGCCGGGGTGCCCAGCAGGTGGCGCAAATTGGCCTATTGCTGGGTGCTATCGGGCTTAGTGCAGCCGGTCTGCCGTCGGGATTGATGCAGCTGGGACAGACCGCTGCCCTGGCTGCCATCAAAGGCTATTCGCGGGAGCATGAGTTGGAGGCGGACACCCTGGGCATCCGTTATATGAGCCGGGCCGGTTATGACCCCGATGCCATGGTCTCATTCCTGGCGAGCCTGCGAGCCCATTCAAAAGTAGAGGCGCAGTTGCAGGGATTACCGGCGGGAGAGGTTGATGAATTCAATATCATGGCGACCCATCCCCGCACGGTGGAGCGTGTCCGCCAGGCGCAAAAATTGGCCGCGACGACAAAGCGCCATGCCGAAAAAGGGGGCCGCACGAAAAGCGGGAGGCGTTGGGGCAAAGATAAATATCTTACCCAGATCGATGGCATGATGTTCGGTGATGACCCGCGCCAGGGTTTGATCCAGGGCCGCAGGTTTGTTCACCCAGGCTTGCGGTTTGAATTTCGTGCGCCGAAAGATTTCATTCTGCGTAATAGTGCAAAACGCGTGACCGGGCAGCATGCTTCTGGTGCCGCGATAGTCTTTGATATGAGTGCGGTCATGCGGCGGGGACCGGCGGCGGACTATTTGGAATTCGGTTGGGCGGCCAACACACGGCTGCACGACATGGAACGCCTGACCATCGATGGGCAGGATGCGGCCACCGCCTGGGCCGAGGGACAGAACCAGTCCGGGCCGAGGCACATCCGCGCCCTGGTGATCCGTCGCGCGGATGGCCGGTTTTATCGCTTCATGTACATTGCGCCCTTGGCCCAGGCCGGGCGCTGGGAAGGGCCGTTTCGTCGATCTGGTCTGTCATTTCGCCAGCTGGATGCACAGTCTGCGGCCCGCATTCGGGCTCAGCGATTACTTGTTGTGACCGCACGGCCGGACGACACCGTCGCCAGATTAGCAAAAACCCTGCCCTTTGGCCGTTTTAACGAAGCCTGGTTCCGGGTTCTCAATGACCTCGGCCCCCATCAAGCCATCAACGCAAAGCAACGTCTAAAGGTTATTGCGAACTAAGAAGCTTGTTAATTCTCAAAATAGGCGGCCAGGGAAAAGCAGGATTGCACCAGAATACCCGTTGCCGTCATGGGGTTGAGAGAGCGGCCAGCCCCGAACTGACAACGCTCCGCATGCGCCTTAATCGTCATGCCCAAGCCCAGGACATCCCAGACAATATTGGCGCCAGGGGTGCCGATACCGCCCAGGGCACACATGGCGCGCCACACTTCATCACGGGCGGTGAGTACGTTGTGGGGTATGGATGTGCCCCCGCCATTCGAACCTTTTGAACCAGGCGGGGCCATTATATCACGTGTGGCATAGCCATTCAGGCTGGCAAACTGGAACATCATCTCGAACTTACGTGCGCTGGCCGCCGCCTTTTCGTCGATACGGCCCTTTTTCAACAAGGCATCGATTGTGTCGGCGGCACGCATAGGATAGCTGGGCGGGCCGCCGGCTTGATTGGTGGCTTGACTACTGTTTGGATCACCGTTTTTGTTGCTGTCGAATTGGTCGGCATTTATTTGGGTGCGGGCCAGGGCCGGGCTGTCGTCTCCCAGTGGATGATGCTGCATGCGCCATTTTAATGCTGCGCCCTCTCCACCGTTCTGCCCCTCAATTTGCCCGGCGTCAGATTTGCGTGGTTTTTTCTGTATCCGAAGCTTGCGTTTGCGGTGGCGTTTGTTCCCATTTCTGTTGCCGGGTTCGCGTAGGGTGAGGTCGTCCTTGGGTACGCTGTTGCTCATCTATGTTTCGTCCGGTGGGGGTAAGTTGCGTAGATCAGCTTCACAGTCTGCTTGTTCAGTTTTGAACCGTTCGTCGCCATGGAGATTGATGCTGCGGGCATGATGGTCCGGACAGTAAGACCGGCCGGGTAGCTGCGACCCTTGGCAATAGAACCAGTTTGGGGATTGCACATCACCCTCTATCCATCGGCAGCCAAATATCTGCTGTTTTTGTGGCCGAGCGGGTTTCCTTTCTGCAAAGTAATTTGCCAGATGATCTGGCAGGGTGCGCTCATCCGAGCTATCTTGAATCAAAGGGGGGGGATGGTGGGCGATGGCGTAAAGTTTGTGTTTTGTTCTGTCATAGGTCGAAAATATACGAAAGCGTATTTTATGCAAGAAAAAAATGCGCTTTCGTATTTGCCTTCGTATAATATACGATGTATCTTGTCTCCCATGGTTAATTGGGCAGAAACAGTGCGCCGCTTGCGGCGGACGCGGCGGCAGACCCAGGCGCAGTTCGCTGCGTCTTTGGGAACGACGCAGGCAACCGTCTCCCGGTGGGAGGCGGATCTGCAGAGTCCTGATCGCGAACAGTCCCGCGCTATTGCCGCCCTGGCGGCGCAATTCAACGGGGCAAACGGGGCCGGACAGGTGGGCGCATCATATTCAGAACCGATGGAACGGCCCTGGCCGGCACCGGGGCTGTCCGATCATCTGGTGGCAACGGAAATCCCAGGCCCTCCCGGGCGGACACAGGATCTACCTATCATGGGCCATGCTGAGGCAGGGGAAGACGGCACTTTCCTTAATGATGGTACGATTTCGGGCTATGCGGGCCGCCCGGCCAGTTTGATCGGGGTCACCGGTGCTTATGCCTTAATCGTGCATAATTTGTCCATGAGCCCGCGTTATGAGCCCCGTGAAATTGTTGAGGTTGATCCGAACATTCCAGTTCAACCCAATGACTATGTTGTTGTTCAGACCGCAGATGATCGCGCCTTTATCAAACTACTCAGGCGACGGACCCAACGGGTCATCATCCTTGAACAATATAATCCGCCTAAGGAAATTCATTTCGCACCTGTAGACGTGGCCGCTATGCATCTTATTGTTGGGGCGCATCGGGTTTATCGCTAAACAAACCCGTATCACCGTATATTCATGTGCTGCATTCGTATTATCTTGAAAAATATTATGCGATAGCGTATTATTTCTCATCTTGAAAAATGGAAGGATGTGGAATTGCCCTATGATGCGGCGAACCTAATTTGCGTGGCGGGAAACAGCCGGGCGTCTCATTGGGCCTATAGTACGTCTGATCGCCCGGCGGAGGTTCTGGCACCAGGTTATTTTCCGGATGATCGCATGCAAAATTTCATGCATCCCGGCGAAATTCTAACATTGACGTGTCTATCATCAAAACCCTCGCCACGGCGGAACAGTAACCCCGTTGCCATACTACAGGCGGCAACGGTGCGAACCCGCGACGGTATTTGGCTGGTGCTGCCTCTGACCCCCATCGTCCGACCCAAAGACTATGACAACGACTTTGATAATAGCGCTGGATAATCTCCAAATAGCGTTGTCGGTGCCAATCAATTGCGGCGCGACCGCTTTCCCGTTGGTGGTTAGAAGCGGTAGCCAACCATAACTGAGCCTGTGACGAATGCGTCACTTTCGGTGATGGGGCTGTCGGCGGCCTGTTGCAGCAGCAACGTTCCGCGCAATTCCGTAGCGACATAAAGGGACTGAGAAATGTCATAGACGAATTGCGCGTAACCATTGATATCGCGAAAGCCGCCGACAGCTTCATAGGTCGCCAGCGAGGATGCTGAATTGGCACTGGATACGGAAAAGTAACTTTCCGCATAGGTTTCGTCCATATAAGTGGCGCGCGCGCCAAGTATCAATGATACGTCCTTGCCCCATCTGTTGCCCCACGCGACTTCGCCGTTCAATAGCAGACCGCCATGACCGCCACCGACTTCCTGGCGGATATCGCCCTTAAAGCGCCAGGAGGCGACAAAACTTTCAAAGAACAGGCCGATCTCCGTGCCGAACTCAATATCGGGCAGGCCGTCGAGAACTGGCGAATCTGCTGCCTCACGACCAAAATCAAAGGTAATTCTGGGCCCGGCCCGCAAAGTCCGCTTGCGCCACGCGTTCCAACCCACACCTTGTTGGGTGGAAAGAAACAATGTCCCGGCATAATTCACATCTAACAGAGGCAGTGGTTTCGTCTCCAGTGTGTCGGAGCCGAGAAATTCCGGTGCTGCGGCCACGCCCAGGGCAACGTTCATGCGAAAGGGGCCCGTGGCCCCGCGTTTTGCCGGCAACACTGCGTTGGCGGCGGCGCTCCACAATTCCCAATCGTTATATTTCGTCTCGGCACTGGGTTGGGTGAGGGGCAGGGCCAGAACCAAGAATAGTACGGACATAAACCGCCGCCGTTGCGTACCGACAATACCTCGCATGGAAACCCGCCCATTCTCAATCAAAACAATCCAATCGTCGCGTCTGTGCAAACTATCCCATGCCTTGGCGGGCCTGCAAGCCGCCATCAAGTCAACATCTTAGTCATTGTCAATCAGACAACATCGCGCCGACATGTTCGGCGATGGCGAGAGACGATGTCAGGCCCGGGCTTTCAATACCATAAAGGTTTATCAGGCCAGCCACGCCATGATCTTTAGGTCCCTGGATCATGAAGTCTTCGGCCCCGCCGCCCGGGCGCTGCAATTTTGGTCGCATGCCGCTATAGGCGGGTTGTAACGAATCGTTGGGCAGGCCGGGATAATAACGCCGCACCGCCTCATAAAAAACATCTGATCGGCTGGGTTCCACAACATAGTCGATCTCTCCATTCATATCCTCAACCGCATCATCCAGCCATTCTTGATCCGGTCCAAAGCGGGCCTGGCCGCCAAGATCAACTGTCAGATGGACACCAAGGGAGGCGGAGGCTGGAACCGGATAAATCAGCCGGGAAAACGGCTGCCCGCCGGACAGGGAGAAATAGTTGCCCTTGCAATAATAAAGCGCCGGTATGGATTCTGGCGCCAAGCCTTCGATCATACGGGCCAGGGGTTGGGCATACAGGCCTGCCGCATTGACCAATTTGTTGCAGGCCAATTCCATTTTGCCGCCCCCATCACCCTGAGAGTTATCTTCAATCGTAAGAGCTATACCGTCCGCCAACACCCGACCGCCAACCGCCCTGCTGTTAAAGGCGATGACCGCGCCATGATCTTCCGCCTCGCCTTGATAGGCCAGCATCAGGCCGTGGCTGTCGATGATCCCTGTGCTGGGTGAAACAAGGGCGCCTGTACAAGACAATGCCGGTTCCTGGGCCATGGCCTCGGCGGCGCTGATTTCGTACAGGTCATCAACGCCGTTCGCGGCTGCCTTGTCTTTGATGCCGCCCAATATTTTGAGCTCTTCATCAGATGTGGCAACGATCAATTTGCCGCAATTGCGATGTTCGACACCGTGGGAAGCGCAGTATTCGTAAAGCATTTTCTTGCCCGCCACGCAGAATTGAGCTTTCAAGCTGTCTTTGGCATAGTAGATGCCTGCATGGATCACCTCGCTGTTGCGCGACGAGGTGCCACTGCCGATGATGTCGGCGCATTCGAGCACGATCACTTCGTCGCCGGCCATTGCCAATGTTCGGGCGATGGCGAGGCCGACGACGCCGGCCCCCACCACAATACTATCTACGCGATCCATCATGGCGGGGAACTTGGCCTGCAATCTCCCGCTGGTCAAGGACGCCGGTCAAGAAGCTGTGACTTGCACCCCAGCAATAGGTTAGGGACGATGGCCGGCGAGAGAAGGAGTGACAGTCATGAGAGCATTTTTGACCATTGTGTCGGTCGCCGTACTGACCCTGTTCCTGCTACCAAACGTGATGCGGGCGGATCCTGCGCAATGGGCTAGCGAATGGGCCAAGACGGATTTCACCAAACATGCCATTCCCTTGGATGAGATTATGTCCGGCGGGGTGCGCAAAGATCAGATCCCATCCATCGATCAGCCGAAATACATCTCAGTTTCTGAGGCAACCACATTGGCACCGACGGAACCGGTGGTCGGCCTAACCCTCAATGGAAAAAGCCGGGCCTATCCTTTATCGGTGCTGATCTGGCACGAAATCGTCAATGACGTGATGGCCGGTGTCCCTGTCGCTGTAACCTTTTGCCCTTTGTGTAATGCAGCGGTGGTTTTTGATCGCAGAGTTGACGGTCAGACACTGGAATTCGGCACTACGGGTAAATTGCGATATTCGGACCTGGTGATGTACGACCGGCAAAGCGAAAGCTGGTGGCAGCAGTTTACGGGTGAGGCCATTGTGGGTGAACGGACCGGACAGGCTCTGCGGTTTTTGCCGGCACGGTTGGAGTCATTTGCCAAATTCAGGGCCCGCGCGCCAATGGGTGATGTGTTGGTGCCGAGCGATCCAAACATGCGCCGATACGGCATGAACCCTTATGGCGGTTATGACAGTTCACACACGCCATTTTTGTATCGCGGCGAATTGCCGGGCGTGGTGGCACCCCTGGCCCGCGTTGTCGCGGTGGGCAAACGGGCCTGGTCGGTGGACTATCTGCAAATCAAACAGCGTATCGAAACCAAGGCCGGGTTGATCCTGACCTGGGAAAAGGGGCAGAATTCCGCCCTGGATAGCGGTGTTATTGCCGAAGGCCGGGATGTGGGCAATGTCCTGGTGCAGCGGCGCAATGATGAGGGGAAATTGGTCGATGCACAATATAGGGTTGATTTTGCCTTTGCCTTTTATGCCTTTCACCCGGATGTCAAAATTACTGTTGAGTAAGTCAAAGAGAGGTCCATCGCCACCTTGGCACTGGACAAGTTGGCATCGCATACAATGTAATAGGGAATGGCTAAAGATAAGCGCGATATAACAGAGAAAAGCGGCAACGCGGGCGTTCGGGATTTTCTGAACAAGCTGGCTGCAACACCCAGCGCGCATGCGGCCGGTGGCCGTGGTCGGCTATTATTTGCCATGGATGCCACCGCCAGCAGGGAACCATCCTGGGACACGGCCTGTCAGATCCAGGGGGATATGTTTGCGCAAACATCGACCTTGGGCGGCCTGGATGTGCAATTGGCCTACTATCGCGGTTACAGGGATTTTCGTGCAACGCCGTGGGTTTCCACCTCCGCCGATCTGATCCCCTTTATGACCCGCGTGCGCTGTCTGGGCGGGCAGACCCAGGTAGAACGTCTGTTGCGCTATGCGGTGCGTGAAACTGCCAAGAAGCGGATAAATGCCCTGGTCTTTGTCGGCGATTGTCTGGAAGAAGACGTTGACCAGGTCTGTACCGTGGCAGGTGAATTGGGCATGTTGGGGGTTCCGTGTTTCCTGTTTCACGAGGGGCAGGAGCCGACCGCGCGCAGTGCCTTTAAACAGATTGCCACCTTGACCAAAGGGGCCTATTGCAGTTTCGATGCTTCCTCTGCGGCGCAGCTGCGGGATTTGCTCGCTGCCGTGGCGGTTTATGCCGCGGGTGGGCGCAAGGCGTTGGCTGATTTTTCCAAAGGCAAGGCGGCAGTCCTGCAAATTGCCCATCAGGTAGGTGGTAAGGGTAAATAGGTTCATGATCGGTTATTTTATTTTGGGGGTGTGCCTGCTGGGTGCGCTGGCGTTAATGGCCCGGTTGCTACTTACTGCGGACCCTAAAGTTTTGGCCAAGGCATTGCGCTATGGCGGCTTTGGTATCTGTGCCTCCGTGGCCCTGTTCTTTATCCTTACGGGTCGCTTTGCCCTGGGCCTGCCCCTGGCCTTTGCCGCTGTTGCCATGTTGCGCCGCTGGGCCTTGCCTAAATTCGGCCCTCGGATGAGTGGCGGGGCAGGGCCGTCTGGTGGCCGTAGTTCGGATGTAGAGACGGAATATTTGCGTATGAGCCTGGATCATGACAGCGGCGCTATGCGGGGCGAGGTTTTGCAGGGTACCTTCGCGGGCCGGGATCTCAACGATTTGAGCGTGGACCAACTGCTTGATTTGCTGGGTGAATGCCATCGGCATGACAGTGAAGCCGCACAGATATTGGAGGCCTTTTTGGATCGCAGTCAGGGACCTGACTGGCGCCAAGGCAGGGCGGGCTACCACGATGAGGATGCGCCGCCGCCCCATTCTGCGGGCGGTAATATGACATCGGATGAGGCCCGTGAAGTCCTGGGCCTTGATATTAATCCCTCCCCCCATGAGGTCCGCGAGGCCCACAAGCGGTTGATGTTGAAATATCATCCCGACAAAGGTGGTTCGACCTATCTGGCGGCTAAAATCAATCAGGCCAAGGATTTATTGATGCGGGTGTGATGACGGTAACTTGCGTGACCACCCGAGCCATGGCAAAAGCGCGTCACTAGAGCAATTCCGATCAAGTGTGAATCGCCGAAATTCCCCTGGCGATACTAAGTGATTGGAAAAATTGCTCTATTCTTAAGAGTCCAGGCGTTTGAGCATTTCCTCGTCGGAATTGCTCTTTTGTCACATAACAACAAATAGGGTCGGTCTACATGCGTATACGCAAGGCGGTATTTCCAGTTGGTGGATTGGGCACACGGTTTTTGCCGGCAACCAAGGCGTTGCCGAAAGAGATGCTGCCCATCGTGGACAAGCCCCTGATCCAATATGCGGTTGAGGAAGCGGCAGCTGCGGGCGTGGAGGAGTTTATCTTCGTCACGGGCCGGGGCAAAGCCGCCATTGAAGACCATTTCGATCATTCCTATGAGTTGGAGGATTTGCTGTCTTCCCGCGATAAACTGGATGCTTTGGAAGAATTGCGGGCCATTGTGCCCGGTGCGGGCCAGGTCGCCTATACCCGGCAGCAGGAACCGCTTGGTTTGGGCCATGCGGTCTGGTGTGCCCGTAACTTGGTGGGTAACGAGCCGTTTGCCGTGTTGTTGGCCGATGATTTGATCCAAAGCCAGACGCCATGCCTGAAACAAATGGCGGATGCGGCGGCGGAAACCGGCGGCAATATGGTGGCCGTGATGGATGTGCCGCGGGAACATACCTCACGCTACGGCATCCTGGATGTGGGCAGCGACGATGGCCACTTGGCGGAAGTCCGTGGCCTGGTGGAAAAACCTGATCCGGCGGAGGCGCCCTCAACCCTCTCTGTCATTGGTCGCTATATCCTGATGCCGGAGGTGTTCGACCATCTGGGCAAAAAGGAAACCGGGGCGGGCGGAGAGATCCAGCTGACTGACGCCATGGCGAAAATGATCGGCAAGCAGCCGTTTCATGGTTTGCGTTTTGAAGGCACCCGATTTGATTGCGGCGATAAACTGGGTTTTTTACAGGCCACGGTGGCCTTTGGCCTGGCCCGGGAGGATCTGAGGGAAGGTCTTGGTAACTATTTGTCGGATATAACTAAAACCCTCTAAAGCTATTAACGAAGGCAATTTGAACCATGCATGTCACCATGATCGGCACCGGCTATGTGGGCCTGGTATCGGGCGCTTGTTTTTCTGAATTTGGCCATACGGTCACTTGTGTCGATAAGGACGCGGGCAAGATCGAGGCTTTGCAGGCGGGCCGTATTCCCATATTCGAACCGGGCCTGGAAAAGCTGGTGCAAAGCAATGTGGCCGCTGGCCGTCTGTTCTTTACCACGGACCTGAAACAACCCGTGGCAGATGCGGATGCGGTGTTTATCGCCGTCGGCACACCGTCGCGGCGCGGCGATGGCCACGCGGATCTAACCTATGTTTATGCCGCCGCCGCTGAAGTCGCGGAAGCGTTAGATGGCTATACGGTGATTGTGACCAAATCCACCGTGCCCGTGGGCACTGGGACCGAGGTCCAAAAGGTGGTGAGCGAGACCCGGCCTGATGCAGAGTTCGATGTGGCATCGAACCCGGAATTCCTGCGCGAAGGTGCGGCGATCTCCGACTTCATGCGCCCGGACCGGGTTGTCGTCGGTACGGATAGTGAGCGGGCGCGGGATGTTATGCGGGAGCTATACCGTTCATTGTTCCTGAACGAGACGCCGGTGATGTTCACCGCCAGGCAGACGGCGGAATTGATCAAGTATGCCGCCAATGCGTTTTTGGCCACGAAGATCACCTTCATTAACGAGATCGCTAATCTGTGCGAACAGGTGGACGCGGATGTCCAGGATGTGGCCAGGGGCATCGGGCTTGATGGCCGCATTGGCAGTAAGTTCCTGCACGCCGGTCCTGGCTATGGCGGCTCATGCTTCCCAAAAGATACCCTGGCGCTTTTGCGCACAGCTGAGGATCTCGGCCAGCCGATGGAGATCGTCAAGGCCACGGTTGCGGTCAATGATCAACGCAAAAAGGACATGGCGCAAAAGGTCGTGGATGCTTGCGGCGGCTCTCTCAAAGATAAAACCGTTGCCGTTCTGGGCCTGACGTTCAAGCCGAATACGGATGATATGCGCGACTCCCCGTCCCTGGATATTATCCCCGCCCTCATAGCGGCAGGTGCCACGGTCCGTGCCTATGACCCTGAGGGGATGGATGAAGCGCGCCTTTTGCTGGACGGCGTGGAATTTTGCGATGGGGCTTACGACACCCTGCCGGGTGCAGACGCCCTGGCCATCGTCACGGAATGGAATGCCTTCCGCGCCCTGGACATGCCGCGAGTAAAGGATCTGATGCAGGCGCCGGTTCTGGTCGATATGCGCAACATCTATGACCCCGATCACATGCGGGGCCTGGGCTTTAAATATATTTCAATCGGCCGGCCCGCCGTAAATCCTTAATTTTTAGCCTTGAGGGAACTGGCAGATGACACAGACGCATAATTTTCACCCCTCCGTTTTGCGCGAATATGATGTGCGGGGCATTGTGGGCGATACCTTATCCACGGCGGATGCCTATGCGGTGGGGCGTTCCTTTGGCTCTGTTGTACGCCGGGGTGGCGGCACACGGGTGACGGTTGGTTATGACGGCCGTTTGACATCGGTGGAGATGGCGGAGAACGTCGTCCGGGGCCTGAACGATGCGGGCTTAGATGCCCTGCAAATTGGTCGCGGACCCACGCCCATGCTGTATTTCTCGGTTTATAATTTAAAGGCCGATGCTGGCGTGATGATCACCGGATCTCATAATCCATCGGACTACAACGGCTTCAAAATGATGCTGGGTGGCAAGCCATTTTTTGGTGAGCAGATCCAGGAGCTGGGTACGGTGGCTGCTGCCGGCGATTGGGCGACGGGCGAAGGTAGCGTCGAAGATCACGACGTGCGCCCGGACTATCTGGATGAACTGGTCGCCGCCTACACTACGGACGTGCCGCTTTCAGTGGCCTGGGACTGCGGCAACGGCGTTGCGGGCGATATCCTGCCCGACCTGATCGCCCGTCTGCCAGGCCGCCATGTGCCCTTGAACGAAGTGGTGGATGGCACGTTCCCGGCGCATCACCCAGACCCCACTGTGGCCGAAAACCTGGTGCAGTTGCAGGAAGTTGTTCGCACGGAAGGCCTGGACCTGGGCATCGGCTTTGACGGTGATGCGGACCGTATCGGCGTCATTGATGGGCAGGAGCGGATCTTGTGGGGTGATCAATTGCTGGCCCTGTTATCCCGCGATGTCCTGGCCGCGCTTCCCGGCAGCACGATTATTGCCGATGTGAAGGCGTCGCAAGTGCTGTTCGATGAAGTGGCCCGACTGGGCGGTAAACCCGTGATGTACAAAACCGGGCATTCCCTGATCAAAAGCAAGATGGCGGAAACGAATTCCCCTCTGGCGGGAGAGATGAGCGGGCATATTTTCTTTGCCGATAAATATTATGGCTTTGACGACGCCCTGTATGTGGCCGTGCGGTTTTTAGACTCGGTGGCGAAATCCGGGCAGAGCGTGGCCGAATTGCGCGACAGCCTGCCGCAAATGGTCAATACCCCCGAAGTCCGCTTTGATTGCGATGATACCCGTAAGTTTGAGGTGGTGGACGAGGTTGTCGCCACCCTGCGTGCCGCAGGCGCAGATTTCTCAGACATCGATGGTGCCCGCGTTTCGACCCCGGACGGTTGGTGGTTAATTCGTGCCTCCAACACCCAGCCGGTTCTGGTCGCCCGCTGTGAAGCGGCGGATGAGGCTGGACTGGCCCGCCTGAAAACAGCGGTGAAAGAGGCCCTGGCCCCCTGTGGTGTGACCCCGCCCAGTGATTTCTAGGGCTGAGTTTTAGGGGCAACCTTTTTTCTGCAAACACAGTATCGTGTTCGGCCCTCCCGTGAAATTTTCGGAATAGGACCTATCTATATCTCCAAAGACTGAAATCTGGAGGTCGAGATGATTGGGCGTAAAATATTGATAGTTCTCGCATGCGCAGGTTTTCTTGCTGCTTGCCAAACAAGTTCCGAAGGCTATGCGGGGCGGGAATGCGCAGCGGAAGGCAAGGCAGACGGCAGCCAAGCCCACAAAAACTGCGTCAAAGCCACCTACGCCCATGACCGGGCCGTTTCCAACAGATATGCCGGCGGCGGGCCGTGAGATTTACGCTGGTGGGGTGTTTTGGCAATGCCCGCGAATTCGTTTGATAAACAATTCCACATGTTCCTTGCTATAACCCAATACCCGGCCGATTTCACGTTCATCGTCGTCAGTTGCAGGGCGAATGCCGTTGCGTAACGCCGCGTTGATCGCGTGCAGCTTTTCGATGTGCCAAGCTTCTGATAGCAAGGCGTAGTAGACATCCCTGAACTGAAATTCTAATCCAGGCATTTGATAGAATTTTTCGCGCTTCACAAATGTGCCGGTATCCACGTGTGGCTGAAAGTCCGCTTCCGACCAGTCAAAGCCTGAGGGGATGGTGTCTGAAAACATCGCCAACGGCTTTTCGCCTGCAAGCATCAACTCAAGCTCCCGTAATTCATGCGGGCCAATGCCTTCTGGAATATCTGGCCTCTCGTCCATGGCCAAATTTGGCCCTACCCCTTCGCGGCATAGGGCGGGGGGGCGAAGTATCGGGGGAAGGGGCCTATGGCGGTCATGTCCACTTCGACCAGGGCCGGGCCTGCAATGGCGATGGCCTCGGCGATTGTTGCGCCGAAATCCTCTACCGTGCTGACTTTGAAATAGGGCATGCCCGTGGCCGTGGCCATGACGTCCAGGTTGACGCCGCGCACATCGCCAAAGAACTTTCGCTCCCCATACATGGCATCCTGAATATGGCCGATAACGCCATAGCCGCCGTCATTCATGACCAGGAAGGTGACGTCCGCACCCTCCTGCACCGCCGTGGGCAACTCTGCCAGGCCGAGGTTGAAGCCGCCGTCGCCGCACATGGCAACCACTTTTCGGCCATCAGAGGCGGCGATGGCGGCACCGATCCCGAGGGCGGAACCTGGCCCAATAGCAGCGCCCACGGGATAGACACTGTCGCGGGGTCCGTAGAGGGGAAAAATCCGATTGCCCCAGGTGGAGTTGTTTAAGGTGATGTCACGCACGAACAGGGCGTCACGCGGCATGGCTGCGCGCAATGCCGCGGGGAAGGGGGCGTATTGACCCATCACTTCGAGATAGGCCGCTGTCGCATCCGCCTTCAGCTTGGTGATTTCCGCGCTATAGCCAGGCTCGATAGACAGTTTGCCAGTAGACCGGTTGGCCAGGCGATCTGCCAGAGCATCCAGGGTCAGGGCCGCATCGGCGCAAATAAACTGTTCGCAATCATAGGTCCGGCCATTGGCCATAGGGTCCACATCGATCTGGATACGATGGCTGGGCAGGGTCATGGTCATGTCCTTGGTCTCATGGCCACGCAGACGGGACCCGGCGACCACCATCAGATCCACGGTTTCGTAAAACGCTTCGATCATCGGGCTACCGTTACCGTTCAGGCCGCCCAGGGTCAGGGGGTGATCTTCCGCCAGAACGCCCCGTCCCTGCCACGACGTGACGACGGGGATGCCCATTTCGACCAGGCGCGCCACTGCAGCGCCTGCTTCACGCGCGCCGCCACCCAGCCACAGGATGGGCCGTTTGGCATTGGCCAGGGCCTCTGCCGCGCGGTCCAGATCGCCATCAGTTGGCACCCGGGCACCAGGGATCGGTAGCACCAGGTTATCCAGGGCATCCGGCCGTTCAATCTCTGTTTGTTGGATGTCGATGGGGACCTCAACACTAACCGGGCCCATAGGTGGCGTTTGCGCCACGGCTGCCGCCTCACACAAAGTAGCAAATGCGGTTTGCGCCGATGTAATGCGATAGGCCTCTTTCGACACAGCTTTCAGCATGCCCAATTGATCGGCTACATCGTGCACTGTGCCTTGGCCGGTGCCCAGGTTCCCAGTGGCACTTTGCCCGGTCAGATGCAGCATAGGCGTGGCGGCAAAGCGTGCCTCGACCAAAGCGCCGGGGGTATTGGCCGCACCTGGGCCGGTGGAGGAAAACAACACACCCATGGTGCCGGTGACGCGGGCATGGGCGTCCGCCATATGGCCGCCGCCCGCCTCGCCCCGACTGGGAACAAATCGGATGGCATTGCGCCGCCCGATGCCGTCCAGCATGGGAATGTTATGAACAGAGATCACGCCATAGGCGGTGGTGACGCCGCATTGTTGCAAAAACTCGGCGACCAGATCGCCAACCGTATAAGACTCGGACATGTACTACCCCAATTGCTAAATTGTGTGTTCGTTGTTAGGGCTGATCTTACCCGGACCGTGCGGTAATGGAAGTGCTCGGTATTGCGCTGTCCTTCATTGCACGGTTCAACCACCACAGAACCGGCCCGCCCAATAAGAACAACATTACGGCTAAGCCGAATATTGCCAGGGCAATATCGTTTTCCATCGACATCCAACCAATGACAGCCGACAAGGGAATAAAACCCAGGCGTACGGCAGCACCCGCCATCGACAAGACTGTGGCCCGTCGCGCCGACCCAACCCGATGATTGATGATTGCCTGAACCAGGGGCCAGCCCAGTCCCCAAGCCGCCGACCCGCATAACAACAGCGCCACGCCGCTATATCCGGGCCACAGACCGGCAACGCTGAAAGATAGAACCAAGGCTGTCCATATGAGCCATTGGGCATGCACAGAACCGAGCCGACGGGTCAGGTGGTGGCCGAACTGACCCGCTACACCGCCACTGACATAGCCTGCTGCCATCAACAGTCCGAACCATTCAGTACCGATATTCAAGGCGCTGTAATAGGGCTGTTGCGACCACATGGCGACTGAGGTGGCAGCGAACAACACTGCGCCAGATAAAATGGCGATGATAATGATCCGATTGGCCGACAACAGGACACGCAACTGAGGGCGTTGCCATTTCATAGCAGTCGCATCACGTTCCGGTTCCACCAGGAACCAGGCACAGACTGCCGTGGCCAGATAGGCGATGACCATGGCCGCGATTGGTAAAGCCGGATCAATCGAAAACAGCCATGCACCGATGATCGAAGACAGGGCAACCGCATAAAGCCCGAAACCATGGCGACGGCTTTCAATTTTGTGATAGCGGCCTTCCTGGCCATGCAGACGCAGGGTATCGAACAGCAACGCACTATCGGCGCCCGAGAACATGGCAATACCCATACCCATCAGAACCTGCGCCACGGCTGCGTCCGCGAAATCCCGCGCCGGAATAAACAGCCCGACGCCCAGGGCGCTGATCAATGTGCCCAGGATAATGACCCATTTACGTTGCCAGACATCCGCCAGCCAGCCCGACGGTACCTCAAAACCCAGCACAGCAGCGGCGAATATGGCCTCTGCCGCCAGGAATTCCTGAAAGTCCAGGCCGATGCGAAGGGCAAAATATGGCACGATCACGGGCACCAGAAAGACCATGCTGCGGCAGATGATGACGCCGTTCAGCAGGATGACTGCGCGCCGCGTGGGATCGCGGGGCAGGGTTGGCATATTGATAGACATAGAACCACCGTTTCGGTTTGACCGAGGGGCGGTGCAGACGTTTTATGTGTGGAAAATCATCTGTCAGCCCCGGGGTTTGAAGGGCTGACGTTCGAAGATCGTAATCAGGTCAACCCAAAGCAGCCGGTTTTGTGCGCGGCATAGTTACAGCCGCGACACCAGAGGTGCCGAGCAGTGTAACGATGTTTGCTTTGCCGATTGCTGTCGCTGACAGGTTCATGATCGCTCTCATTTTTCGCGCTCAATTTTCACGATTCTGGGTTGTAGAGAGTTCCACCCAGGGCGTCAATCTTTCAAAAACATGCGGGTTTGTTCAATCGCTTCCGCTAGTCCGAGGCGCTGAACCTCCACACCATCGGGGAAGGCCGTGGTTAGGCGGGTGGGCAGCATGCCGTCCAGCATGACGAACACGCCTTTGTCGTCGGCCCGACGTATCAGGCGGCCATAGGCCTGTTTCAGGCGCAAGCGGGCGATCATGTCGTCGTAACCCTTGCCGAAATTCTTCTTGCGTGCTCGATGCAGGATATCCGGGCGGGGCCAGGGTACCCGGTCAAAGACGATCAGGCGCAGGGACCGCCCCGGCACATCGACACCGTCACGCACAGCATCGGTGCCCAACAGACAGGTATTTTCCTCGGCCCGGAAAATATCTACCAATGTGCCCGTGTCCATGGCATCCACATGCTGGGCCAGTAGGGGGATGCCGGCCTCATCCAGCGGTGCCGCAATGCGTTCATGGATGGCGCGGAGGCGCTGGATCGCCGTGAACAGCCCCAGGCCACCACCGCCCGCGGCCAGGAATAGCTGACGATAGGCAGCGGCCACTTGATCGGGGCGGTTGCGGTTCACGTCCCGCACCACCAATATCCGCGTGGCAGCGGGATAATCAAACGGGGAGGGGAGGCTGACCCGCACCGCAGGCAGGGCCAGATGCAGGGCACCCGTTCGCACTTCGGCTGCTGTCCAATCGTCGGGGGTGTCGGGTGGATTATCCCGCAGGGTGGCAGAGGTAATGACTACCCCGTGGGCCTGGCGCAACACCGCTTCGGCGAATGGTTGCGATGGGTCGACCCAATGGCGGTGCATGCCGATGTCTCTATCCCGGCCTGCAAATCGTTCAATGGAGAACCAGTCCACAAATTGTTCCGGTGTTTCCTGGCCCAGGTCCAGCAACATGGCGCGCCAGGCCTGTACCATATCAGCCCGCCGCTTCAGGGTGCGGGCGGCGGCCTCAATCCGCAAGCGGGTGGCGGTATCCAGATCATCGGCCTCATTATCCAGCCGCGCCATCAAATGACGTCCCAGTTCCAACAACGGGCGGCGCAGGGCTTCGAATGCGGCGGCGGCCTCCAAGGCGGCTTGCAGCAATTCCCCCTCCGGCTCCTCAACCGAGACTTCCAGGCCGTAGGGGGAGCGGTCATTGTCCACGCGGGCCAGAACGACATGACGGGCCCGGGCCAGGAACGCCTCCATGGGACCGTGGGCGTCATTCTCAGCCACCCGTTGTAACCAACCGGGTGCCGCCAGGGCAGCGGCGCAGCGCAATATGTTCTGCATGATAGCAAGGCCGTCATCGTCGCCGATAAGATCGCCGATCCGCGCCTCCATACCGCGCGCCCGTCCGCGCCCACCCCCACGCGATTTGGGCCCAGACTCATTACCCAGCAGCCAGCGGCGTAATTCCGCTCCCTCGCTGCCCGCCACGTGGGCGGAAAAGGCACTATCCGCTGCGTCAAATACATGGTGACCCTCATCGAAAACATAACGCAGAGGCAACTGCCCGCTGCCCGATTCCAAGACGGCACGGATCATCACCAAGGCATGGTTGGCGACGACAATTTCGGCCTTTTCCGAATCCCGGCGGCTGCGTTCGATGAAGCATTTGGAATAATGCCGACAAGCGGAATAGACGCATTCGCCGCGCCGGTCCGTCAGGCCCGCGATAGTGCCGCTGCCAAACATCGTGCTGAGCCAGCTGGGGAAATCGCCCCCCACCATATCGCCGTCCCGGCTGTGTTCGATCCAGCGGGCGATCAGGCCCAGGGCAATGGTGCCACCCGGCGATGTGGCCAATGCTTTGGTGGCGTCTTCGTAATTCAGTAGGCACAGGTAATTTTCCCGGCCTTTGCGCACCACCACGTTGCGGCGCTTTTGGACTGGGTCTGGGTACAGGCGGTCCAATTCCCCATCGATCTGCCGTTGCAGGTTGCGGGTGTAGGTGGACAGCCAGACCGTGCCGCCGTTCTTTCGCGCCCATAGGCTAGCCGGTGCAATATAGCCCAGGGTTTTGCCCACACCGGTGCCCGCCTCTGCCAATACAAGGCGGGGCATGTCGACTTCCTGGCGGGGAATGAATGCACCGGCGGCAGCCTCCGCATAATCGAATTGCTGTGGCCGGCTTTCCGCCCCTGCACCAACTAACTCTGCCAGTTGATCCCGCGCAGCCTCGCCACTAATAGCATGGTCGCTGGGGGGCGGCGGTGGTGCGCCGTCTTCCCGCTCGGGCAGGCGTTGCCAGGCCGCCAATGCACCCGCCCCATTGCCATCGCTCGGAATGCCCAGCGCGGCCAATACAGCCGGCCCCCAGCGCCAACCTCCCTGGGCCATGGTCATAGCGATCGCGCCCAAACGATCCCGGTGTTCCAGCACGGCTGCTAACTCATTTAACAAGGCCTGGGCCGATTGTTGCAGGATCAACGCGGCATCCACGGCGTCGCCTGGTGGGGCCAAGTTTAAGGCCGCTGCCAAACCGCCCGGTGTGGGCAGGCAAAATTGTGCTGGTCGGGTAAAGGCATACAGCTCCAACACATCCAGGGCGACCAGGGAACGAACGTTCAGCCGTCGGGCCGTGGCCATCGTGTGGCAGACAATAGGGGTCGTTTCCCGTGCCTTTGTCATGACAGCAGGGATCGATAATTCCTCGACCTCACCATCCACGCTTAGCCATGTGGTCAGACGCGTGCCTGCCACCATGCTGGGTGCTGCAAAGGATTTGGATTGAGGCTCTGGCGTGTTCATCTTGGTCGGACTATAAGCCGTGATGCGGTCGCTCACCACCGGTTGACGTAGGGAGATTTTTCCCTAATCTGCCTCCGCCTCGTAAGGGGGCCGCAAGGAATAGAATATCATGACGAAAAACACAGAACTGGCCACGGAACTGGCAATGGACAGCAAGGCATGGCCTTTTCAAGAGGCACGCAACTTGCTGAAACGGGTCAACGGCAAAATGCCGGATAAAGGCCATGTGCTGTTCGAAACCGGCTATGGCCCATCGGGCCTGCCGCACATCGGAACTTTTGGCGAGGTGGCACGAACCTCTATGGTGCGCCGGGCCTTCCATGAATTGTGCGATATCCCCACACGTCTGGTGGCCTTTTCTGATGATATGGACGGCCTGCGCAAAGTGCCCGACAATGTCCCGAATAAGGAAATGTTGGCGGAATACCTGGAAATGCCCCTGACAAAGGTGCCTGATCCGTTCGGCACCCATGATAGTTTTGGCGCTCATAACAACGCCCGCCTTCAGACATTTTTGGATCAGTTCGGCTTTGAGTATGAATTTGTCAGCTCCACCGAATGCTATAAATCCGGGCAGTTCGACGATGCGTTGTTGGCGGTGCTGCGGGAATACGACAAGGTTATGGGCGTTATTCTGCCAACCCTGGGCAAGGAACGCCAGGCCACCTACAGCCCGTTCCTGCCCCTGTGTCCAGATACGGGCCGGGTTTTGCAGGTGCCGGTCATTGAACGTGACCTGGATGCAGGCACCATTGTGTATGAGAATGCAGCCGGTGCGAAGGTTGAGGTGCCGGTAACGGGCGGTCATTGCAAGCTGCAATGGAAGGCGGATTGGGCCATGCGCTGGTTCGCCTTGAATGTGGATTACGAGATGTCGGGCAAGGACTTGATCGAGTCCGTGAAGCTGTCGTCCAAAATCTGTCGCATTCTAGGTGCCCGTCCGCCCGAAAGTTTCACGTACGAGCTGTTCCTGGACGAAAATGGCGAAAAGATCTCCAAATCCCGCGGCAACGGCCTGACCATCGATGAATGGTTGCGCTATGCCACGCCGGAAAGTCTGTCCCTGTATATGTTCCAGCAACCGCGCCGGGCTAAACGTCTGTTCTTTGATGTTATTCCCAGGGCGGTGGATGACTATCTGCGTTTCCTGGACGGCTATCAGGGCCAGGACGGGGCTGAACAATTGGCTAATCCAGCCTGGCACATCCACGGCGGCACCCCGCCACAGGAAGGCGTGCCCCTGACTTTCGCGCTGTTGATGAACCTTGCCGGGGCTTGTAATTCCGAAGACCCCGCCGTTTTGTGGGGCTTCATCACCCGCTATGCGCCTGGTGCCACGCCTGAAAGCCATCCCACTTTGGATACTCTGGTAGGCTACGCCATTAATTATTATCGGGATTTTGTAAAGCCTCATAAAGTCTATCGCCAACCGACCGATCCCGAACGCGCCGCGATGGAGGATTTGCTGGCCGCGTTGGAGGGCATGGACCCCGAACTGTCCGGCACAGATATCCAAAACGGGGTTTACGAGATCGGGAAGGCACACGAATTCGAAAACCTGCGCGATTGGTTCAAGGCCTTGTATGAAGTTCTGTTCGGGCAAAGCCAGGGGCCGCGATTCGGCTCCTTTGCTGCCCTGTATGGGGTATCTGAAACGGCGGCCCTTGTGCGCCGTGCCCTGGCGGGGGATGATCTCTCAGCAGAATAAAAAACTATATGGGAGATGACGTCATGGAAACCTTGGCCACGGGCTACACACTGATCGAAGGGCCGGTCTGGGATGACAGCCGGGGCTTAATATTCTCTGATGTTATCGATGGCGGGGCCTATTGCCTGGCGCCAGACGGCAGCATTTCCCAAGTTATTGAACATCGCCGGGGCATCGGTGGTATGGCCCTGCATGAAAATGGCGGCATTATTGTTTCGGGCCGGAACATCTCTTTCAAACCAGCCGATGGCGGTGCGACCCAGGTTCTTTTGCCGGATAATCCAGAAGGTGGCTGGATCGGTTTCAACGACATCACCACGGACGCCAAGGGCCGCATTTATGCCGGTGGCCTGTCTTTTCGGCCCGTGGGCAGCGGAGATGAGGTCAAACCGGCTGATTTGTTCTGCATTGATCTGGACG
Source organism: Alphaproteobacteria bacterium (assembly GCA_028824965.1). Lineage (GTDB taxonomy): Bacteria > Pseudomonadota > Alphaproteobacteria. The sequence continues at coordinate 23,830 of JAPKBD010000023.1, forward strand.
GCAGCTATCGCAAGGTCGGCCACGACGTGATGTTGACCAACGGCCTGGGCGTCTCGCCGGACGGCACCAAGCTATACCATTCGGAATCCCGGCGCAGCTTGATCCGTGTCTACGATGTGGAAGCCAACGGCGATCTTGGCCCTCATCGTACCTTTGCCACTATGGACGGTGCCACGCCCGATGGTTTATCCGTAGCTGTCGATGGCAGTGTCTGGGTTGCCATGGCGCACGGCAGTCGCGTTGATGTCTTCGAGCCGGATGGCAGCCTGCGCCGCTCCATCCCCGTGGACCTGCCCATGGTGACGTCTGTCTGTTTCGGTGGTGAAGACCTGATGGACTTTTATATCGTCACAGGATCCGGCGGCACGGACAGTGATCATTCCGGCACCATCTATCGCATGCGCGCCGATGTGGCTGGCCTGCCCATGGCGCGATCCGCCGTGGCGCTGTCTTCAGAATAATCGGCCGCCGCTGAGATTAAGTCAGGACACTGACCGCGAACAGCATATCGACGGTTTCGCCATCTGTGGACAACGGGGCGAAAATATTTTCAGAGACGAGGAATTCCTTTTCCTCGGTGGGTGCGCCGCCGATTGAGCGGATTGGTCGCCGATGTTCGATGGCCCACAAGGGTGCTTTGCTCATTTCCCGCAGTACCTTGTCTTCATAGATTTCGTCCCAGAACCGGCCCGTCATGTCCCGCCCGATCCGTTCGGTAATATAAGTTCCCACCAATCGCCATCGCAGGCGTATGGGCATCGTTCCGCTTACGTCGATCAACATGATATGGGGCAATAATTGCACCGGCAATTTTAAAGGGTCGAAATCCTGACGGCTTGGCATAGCCTTGTCGCCTTGGATCCCTTGCAAGGTGGATAGGCCCAGTAGGAGCAACTGATCCTTAAAAGCCAGATCCAAGTCCAGCTCATAGGATATAGCTTTGATGTATGTAGGCGTTTCTCCCGCCTTTGCTGGGCCACCAGAATTCATAACGGTCCCAATTCATCATCCAACATTGCGGCTTCGTTGAAATATACTGTCCCGTGATGCCGATGTCCCGATCTGTTTTTCAGGACAAATTTGCAATGGTTGTTGTGTTAGCGTTTAACGCAGGCGGATGATCATGTATTTGATGAAGGCCCGGTCTACCGTGGATTGAGCGGCGCCGCGCCAGATATTGAAGGCGTCTTCGTAGGTGGGAAATACGCCGCGAATGTCCAGGGCAGACAGATCAACGAATTCAGCCCCGCGCGGATCATGGACCTCACCACCCACGACCATGAACATGGGCTGGTCTTCCTGGTCGAACTGACGGCCACTGGTATTGGTATCTATGTTTATGTCTGCAATGCTCATGCCGGCCTGATAGCAGCATTTTATGGCTAGTCTATGAAATATGCGGGTCTGGTGACGTTTTGTCGCGGCGGGGCAAAATCATCAGCGCGGCGGCGAAAATAGCACCCGCGATGACATAAAAAGCCTCCGTGTAGCCACCGCTTATGGAGATCACGGCAGCGAACACAGTGGGTCCGACCACCAGGCCGAAATAAGTAAAAAAGATCACCCCGCCCGTCGCCGCAGCACCCTGGTTTGGCGGCGCTGCCCGGATCACTTCGGCCAGGAAGACACCGTTCCAACTAGCCGCCGTGGCACCCGCCGCAGCGGATATCGTGACGATGACCCAGAAAGGCGTTTGTGGGGTAAACTGCGCGATGATCAGCACAAATATGGCAGAGGCAATGCCCAGGCCGGCCAATACGATGGCGGCTGGAATAAATCGATCCGCAATCCAGCCCCAGGCAATGCGCGCGCCGACGCCGATCAAATGCATGCAAGCATAGGCGAAACCGGCGCGGATCAGATCCAGGCCCACATGATCCACCAGATAGATTACCATATAGGCCAGCAAGCAGTTTTGGATGCCGGCGTAAATAAAGCTGGCCAGGGTCAGGCGGCGCAAAACCCGATTGCCGGCCAATAGGTGCAGTTGTTGCCAGACCCCGTGGATGGATATGGCGCTGCCGGGCTGGCGATCATCATCTGCGTTTGCGCGCAGGGGCTGCACCATGAAGACGGTAATGATGCCCAGGGCGGCGGCGAATATCAGCGCCTCACGCCAACCGACC
>JAPKBD010000285.1 GCA_028824965.1 Alphaproteobacteria bacterium
CCTTAACGTATAGCTGCGGGATAGTCGGCCAGTTAGAGAATTCCTTGATGCCGTTACGAATGCCGTCATCAGCCAGGACATCGATGCCCTTGAACTTGACGCCCACATGGCTCAACACCTGAACCACCATGGAGGAGAAACCGCATTGCGGAAAGACCGGCGTACCCTTCATGAACAAGACCACGTCATTGCTGTCGAGTTCACCTTGAATGGCGGCGAATGCTGGATTGTCACTCATATCTTGGTTTCCTTTATGTTCGGTAGCACCCCACGGCCACCATTTGAATTTCATAATATAGAAGCCCTAACTTTCGGCATCCTAATTTTCAGCACCAGGCACAGCCGTTTGCAAGGCCAGAGCATGAAGTTGCCCGCCCATGCGCCCTTGTAGTGCCTGATAGACCATTTGATGCTGCTGCACCCTGGATTTACCCTCGAAAGCAGCCGAAACCACCAAAGCGGCATAATGATCACCGTCGCCGCGCAGGTCTTCAATGGTAACCGTGGCATCGGCAATGCCGTCCTTGATCAATTGTTCGATCTCTGTGGCATCCATGGCCATCGCGGATATCTCCTACAATATTTTAGAGCAATTTTCAATTAATTGTGGTCGCTTTCGCGACCCAAATAGTTGGTTCAATTGCTCTTTTCTAAAGAGTCAGAGCATGTTTAACGTAAACATGCTCTAGGCGTTCTGCATGTAGTTGGGCAGCCATGCTTCGTGCTTTTGACGTAGCTCTGATAACGATATAGGCGTCCCATCGTTCAGGGTCAACGCCTCACCGCCGGTAATACCAATAGTCTGTGCGGGGACACCTGCGTCTTCTGCCTGGCTTAGAACAGCTGCGGCCTCAGATTCTGGCAGGGCGAGGAGGTAGCGGGCCTGATCTTCACCAAACCAAAATCCTGCATCATCGATACCTGTTAGTGTCAAACCAATATCCCCGGCCATCGCCATTTCGGCAGCGGCCACTAGCAGGCCGCCGTCTGAGATGTCGTGACAAGTATCGATCCGTCCCGTACTGATCAGGCTGCGCACAAAATCGCCGTTCCGCCGTTCCACGGCCAAATCCACCGCCGGTGCGGGGCCTTCCGCCCGGCCTAATAATTGCCGCAGATAGATCGATTGGCCCAAATGGCCGACAGTCGCGCCGATTAAGATAAAGGCGTCGCCCTCCCGCCGCAGGGCCAGGTCAGCGTGCGCCTCCAATACATCCAAAATCCCAATGCCACCTATTGCGGGGGTGGGCAGGATGGCCTGGCCGTCTGTTTCGTTATAAAGCGAGACATTGCCAGAGACGATGGGGAAATCCAAAGCCCGGCAGGCCTCTCCTATACCCTTAATACAGCCGACGAATTCACCCATAATTTCAGGACGTTCGGGGTTGCCGAAATTCAGGCAATCGGTGACGGCCAGGGGGCGTGCGCCGACTGCCGTTATGTTTCGCCATACCTCAACAACTGCCTGGGCACCACCGACATGGGGTTCGGCCTTGCAATAGCGCGGCGTACAGTCAGTCGCGATGGCCAGGCCGCGATCTGATCCGTGAATGCGCACAATGGCCGCATCACCGCCCGGTTTGCGAACCGTATCGGCCATGACCGTGTGGTCATATTGCTCCCACACCCAACGGCGCGACGAAAGATCTGCGCCGCCCAATAAAGCTTGCAACGCCTCCATATGGCCCATGGGTGCGGTCACGGAACCTAATGGTGCAGGCGCTTCGGCTTCCACCCAGGGGCGTTCGTATTCGGGGCTTTCCTCCACAAGCGGCCGGACGGGGATATCGAAGACCACTTCGCCACCCAATCGGCCCGTGAAGCGGCCGGTGTCACTGACTTTGCCGACAACGGCGAAATCCAGCTGCCATTTGTCAAAGATCGCCTCAGCCTGAGCCTCTGTGCCAGGGCGCAGGACGATCAGCATGCGTTCCTGACTTTCCGACAGCATCACCTCGTAAGGCGTCATGCCGTCTTCACGTTGGGGTACCTTGTCGATATCAAGATCAAGGCCGACGCCGCCCTTGTCCGCCATTTCAACCGATGAGCACGTCAATCCGGCAGCGCCCATATCCTGTATGGCGACGATGGTATCTGTGGCCATCAATTCCAAACACGCCTCGATTAACAGCTTTTCCGTGAAAGGGTCGCCGACCTGAACCGTGGGGCGTTTGTCTTCCGTGGTGTCGTCAAATTCGGTGGAGGCCATAGTGGCACCGTGAATGCCGTCCCGCCCGGTTTTCGATCCTACATAAACCACTGGGTTGCCGATACCGGCAGCTGCGGAATAGAAAATTTTGTCCGCATCCGCCAAGCCAACGGTCATGGCGTTGACCAGGATATTGCCGTTATAGGCGGGGTCGAAATTAACCTCACCACCCACCGTGGGCACACCGACACAGTTGCCGTAGCCACCCACACCTGCCACCACGCCTGAGACAAGGTGGCGGGTCTTGGCATCTTCGGGTGCACCGAAACGCAGCGCGTTCATATTGGCAATGGGGCGGGCACCCATGGTGAAGACATCGCGCAAAATGCCGCCAACGCCTGTCGCCGCACCTTGGTAGGGCTCGATGAAGGAGGGATGGTTATGGCTTTCCATCTTAAAGATCGCCGCCTTGCCCTCACCAATATCCACGACGCCGGCATTTTCACCTGGCCCGCAAATGACCCAAGGGGCCTCCGTCGGCAGAGTTTTGAGCCAGAATTTGGACGATTTATAGGAACAATGTTCCGACCACATGACAGAGAAGATGCCCAGCTCGGTCAAGTTAGGCTCCCGCCCCATGACTGTCAGAATGGTCTTGTATTCATCCGTCGTTAGGCCATGTTCGGCGATTTGGGCGGGGGTAATATTCTGTTCGTTGGACAAAGCTAAACCCTTAGGCAAGTGCGGATACGAGGCTGCTAAGAAGTGCCTGGCCGTCAGTGCCGCCATGGATGGCATCGGCGGCCCGTTCGGGATGAGGCATCAGACCCAGTACGGTTTTACGTTTGTTGAAGACGCCGGCGATGTCATCGACGGAACCGTTCGGATTGGCGCGCCGGCTGCTATCGCCAGTTTTTTCATCTTGGCAATAACGAAAGGCAATTTGGTCCCGTTCCTGCATAGCCGACAACTCATCCGCCTCGACAAAATATTGCCCATCGTGGTGCGCTACGGGAATGCGTAAAGTCTGGCCCGCCTCATAGGCATTGGTGAACGGCGTCTGGCTGTTTTCAACCCGGACCTGAACATCCCGGCAGACAAATTTCAGACCGGCATTGGGTAGCAAGGCGCCCGGTAAAAGGCCCGCTTCGGTCAAGACCTGAAAGCCATTGCAGATACCCAGCACGGCAACGCCCTGCTCGGCCCGGGCCACCACCTCGCGCATGATGGGGGAGCGTGCGGACATAGCACCACTGCGCAAATAGTCGCCGTAGGAAAAACCGCCCGGCAAGACAATCAAATCGGTCTTCGCCATCTCGCTATCGCCATGCCAGACCATATCAACACAGTCATTATTGTCGGTTCGGCCACCAATGGCGGCTGCCAGTGCCACTTGTACGTCGCGGTCGCAGTTGGAGCCGGGAAATACGATTACAGAAGCTTTCATCGCCAAATTTCGCTCTTATGGGTTTCGCACTTGGTTGATGCCGGTCTTAAGGTTATCCAAACTAGGGGGACTAATTGTCGTCCAGTTCGATGGTGTAGTTTTCGATCACCGTATTGGCGAGAAGCTTTTCGCACATAGCCTCTACGGATTTTTGTGCGGTGGCCGTATCAGTTTCGGTCAGTTCAAGTTCGATCAACTTGCCTTGGCGAACCTCACCAACGCCGTCAAAGCCCAAATTGCCCAAAGTCAGACCAATCGCCTTTCCCTGGGGGTCGAGGACACCGCTTTTAAAAGAAACATGTACCCGTGCCTTCATTGCATCACCTCCGGACCCTTCATATCGCTGGGGCCGCCTTCAGGTAGAATGCCCAAACGGCGGGCGACTTCCTGATAGGCTTCCGCCACATCACCCAAATCACGGCGAAAACGGTCTTTATCTAATTTTTTGTTGCTGCGCGCATCCCATAGACGGCAGCTATCGGGGCTGATCTCATCCGCCAGGATCGTGCGTACTTCTTCTTCTTCATACAGACGCCCGAACTCAATCTTGAAATCCACCAATCGGATGCCGACACCGGCGAACATGCCAAACAAAATGTCATTGATCCGCAACGCCATGGCCATCATATCGTCGATCTCAGACGGCGTGGCCCAGCCAAAGGCGGTGACGTGTTCTTCGCTGACCAACGGATCACCCAAATCATCGGATTTATAACAAAATTCGACGATGGACCGGGGCAGGGGTGTACCTTCGGGGATACCAAGGCGTTTCGACATGGAGCCGGCGGCGACGTTGCGCACGATCACCTCAACTGGAATGATCTCCACTTCCCGGATCAGCTGTTCCCGCATGTTCAAACGGCGCACGAAATGGGTCGGAATACCAATTTCTGCCAAACGCAGCATAATATGCTCAGAAATCCGATTGTTCAGGACGCCTTTGCCCGTAATCGTGCCCTTTTTCTCGTTATTAAAGGCAGTGGCATCGTCCTTGAAATACTGCACCAAAGTGCCTGGTTCGGGACCTTCGTAAAGGACCTTTGCCTTGCCCTCGTAGATTTTTCTACGTCTGGCCATAGTAACCTCAAAATTATGGGGCGGTGGCTAAAGGGCTGCGAATCTATCCCTGCACCGAAGGCCTCGACATATAGCCGAAATGGCCTTGTAAAACAACGCCGACATAAGATAATTACGGGGAATATTGAGTGCTCGGAAAGCACGAATTCGCTCCGAATTAAATCTGGGGTTCTGTATCAAGAGCCAAAACCTATTAAATTAAAATAGAAACATAATTGGCCTTCCCCCTAGGGGAAGCACTATATGACCATTCTAGGAATGGAAATTTGATGCACCGACTACCGCATATGTTCTTTGTATTTGTGATCCTGCTCGGCTTTGGGCTTGTCCTGTCGTTGTGGCATCATGGTGGGGAAAACAATGTCCTGGACGGACGAATTGCCACAATAAATCAGCAAATCCATACTCATTCAGATCATGGCAATGGGTCCGCCGTTCAAAAGGACGGGCATGATCATGGTGATCTGCATCATTGCCAGGAAATGGCCGGTCATTGTGCCGCTGGCGCCCCGGCGCTTTTGGTCCAGATTGACGCTGTTCAGGCCATCGCGACAATGCCCTTGAATCTGCATGGCCATGACGATTTACGTTTTGGTCTCTCTCTCCTGCCTGCCGTGCCGCCACCCGAAGTAGCCTAATTTCCGGCACGACCTAAATCACCACTTAATAAGACGAAACTGAACTTAGTTCGCGTTACTCTGTAAGCGTGTGGGCTTGTGCCCGACGCAGGTGTAGCCGCGCATGGAGAATTTTATGACCATCAAAACAGTCATTCTAACCGCACTATTCACCTCTGGCATTACAATAGGCGGTGGCGCAGCTTTCGCTGCCGGCTCCCATAAAGATGGGCATGGTGCGAAAAAGGGCCATCACGATGAAAAAAGTGAAGGCCATGGCAAAAGCGGCGGC
>JAPKBD010000286.1 GCA_028824965.1 Alphaproteobacteria bacterium
GAATTGGGCCGGGACCACGGCGATATTCGCGATGGGATGCGCAAGGTATGTGAGGGCTTTCCGCAAGAATATTGGCGGGCTCAGGATGAGATTTCGGAATATCCCCATGCTTTCGTCGATGCGATGACTGAGGCGGGCTATCTCGGCGCATTGATCCCGGAAGAATATGGTGGGGCGGGTCTGCCCATTCGCGCCGGTTCCGTGATATTGGAGGAAATCCATGCGGCGGGTTGTTCCGCTGCGGCCTGCCATGCCCAAATGTACATCATGGGCACCTTGTTGCGTCACGGTAGCGAGGCGCAAAAGCGGAAATATCTGCCCGGCATAGCCAGCGGCGACATTCGCCTGCAAGCCTTTGGTGTTTCCGAGCCCACGTCGGGTACGGATACCACATCGTTGAAAACCCGTGCCGTGCGCCAGGGTGATCATTACGTGATCAACGGCCAAAAAATCTGGACCTCCCGCGCGAAACAATCTGATCTGATGTTGCTGCTGGCGCGCACCACGCCTGTGGATGAGGTGGCCAAGCGCACGGACGGGCTGTCCACGATTATCGTCGATTTGCGGGAGGCGAAAGGCAATGGCCTGGAAATTCAAAGCATACCCACGATGATCAATCACAGCACCAACTCAGTCTTTATGGATGATTTGAGGGTGCCGGTGGAAAATTTGATCGGTGAGGAAGGCAAGGGCTTTCGCTATATTCTGGACGGCATGAATGCCGAGCGGGTTTTGGTGGCATCGGAATCTATTGGCGATGGCCGCTGGTTCACGGAAAAAGCTGTCGCCTATTCTTCTGAGCGGGAGGTCTTTGGCAAACCTATTGGCGCCAACCAGGGCATTCAATTCCCCATCGCCAAGGCGTATGCGCAAATCCAGGCGGCGGAAATGATGGTCCGCAAGGCTGCTGCGTTGTTCGATGCGGGTCAACCGTGCGGGGCCGAGGCAAACATTGCGAAAATGCTGGCGTCCGAAGCCGCGTGGGAAGCTGGCGAAACCTGTATGCAAACTTATGGTGGCTTTGCCTTCGCTAAGGAGTACGATATTGAACGTAAGTGGCGTGAGGCGCGACTGTATAAAACCGCGCCGATCTCAACCAATTTGATACTGGCCTTCGTTGGTCAGCACGTTTTGGGCATGCCACGGTCGTACTAGATACGGTCACACTGATGTAAGGCGTTATTTGTATATTGCAGGCTTTCTGAAACTGGATTTTATGAGCATGCAGTTCAATCGCGGGAATATTTGGCGACTATTGACGAGCTGCGGGCGTTTGTCTTCGTTGGTGATCGCCATTTTGGCCATGTGCGCCCTCGCCTCGGCGGCAGCCAGGGCAGGGTCATCCGTGACCTTGGCCATGTCCCTGACGCCGCTTTCAGCGCCTGTCATTATCGCAGCGGAGAAAGGCTATTTTGCCGCGCACGGCATAGACGTCGGCATCAAGGACTATGTCGGCGGCATGCGTACGGCCAAGGCGATGTTCGAGGGCAAGGCTGATATGGCGACCAGTTCTGAGGTCGTGGTCATGTTTAACAGTTTCAAGCGGTCCGATTTTTCGGTGATCTGCACCTTTGTCACGTCTGATAACGATGTCAAAATCGTTACCCGTAAAGACACTGGGATCCGCAATGTGGCAGATTTGGCAGGCATGACAGTCGGCACCGTGACCGGCGCTTCGGCGCAGTTTTTTCTGGATGAAACATTATTCCTAGCCGGCGTTGACGGCGCGGAGGTCGATGTCATTCAACAATGTGACGAGGTGTTTTATGGCCATGTCACATTGTTGAAGGAAAACGGCATTTTCATCCTGGAGACCATGAACACCGGCCGCCTGGCAAAAGAAGGCGTGCATGAGTTCATGTTTGTCCTTGGTCAGGCCCGTATCAAAGGCACGGTGCAAATGATCATCAATCCGGTTGCCATGTGGTAGCTGGGTGGTGATTGGGTCGTAGTTGGATTTTCGGCGTTGTTTGATGGGGGAGCGGTTCGCCGCTCCCCCATTATTTTCCATCGTTTAACCGATAATCGGCAGGACCTGTTTTAAGGTTTTGACCGCAAGGGGCAGGTGTCCGATGGTTTCCCCATCTGCGTCTATCAAGGCGTCTGGCGAACCTGTGACAGTGAAGTTGCGTCCGCGCATGAAGTCCACTTTGGGGTGTTCGATATGGTGGCCTTCGAATAGCCAGCTGGGCTTTTGCAAAATGATATCCTTGCGCGGGATATCGCGAAAGAACAGGAAGTCGGCGATACCGTCCGTGGGGTCTGCATTGGGTGCCAGGCGCATGCCGCCGCCCAGCATTTCCAAATTACAGATCAGCCCGGCATAATGCAGAACGCCCTCCATTTTCCGGCCGTCGATGGTCAGATCACAAAGACGATTTGGGTAGGTCATAATCACACTCAATGTGTTGGCGTAATAGCTGAAGCGGCCGCCCAGTTTCTTGAGGAAGCGGGATTTGTTGACGCGATGGACGATTTCCGCCGCCCCGCCCCATGAAATGGCCAGGACGCCGTAGTGACGATGGTCTTTATGATCCAGGTCAAGGCAGTCCGCCTGCAATAGATCAAATCGTCGTTCGCCCCCCGCGGCAATCGCGGCAATGGCACCATCCACATCGCCGTGCACGCCCAGGGCACGGGGCAATTCATTCGATGTGCCCGCTGGCACCACCGACAAACGCACCTGATCATTAACAGGCTGGCCATCGGCCACAATTCCGTTTAGGACACCGTTCATGGTGCCATCGCCACCGACCGCAATAAAATGATGGACACCGTCTTCGAGCCCTTGGCGCGTAAGGTTCGTCTCATCCCCCCCATGGGCCGTGACGACCACATCAATCTCGCCCAAAGCAGCGCGCAATTTTGCCTCAATCCCCGGCCACGCGCGCCCGGCAGCACCGCTACCGGCGGCGGGGTTGACGATGACCTTTGGGGGTTTGATCAAAACTTAGTCTGCCAGGACGTGTGCCAGAAAGCGGATGCGGTCCTGGCCCCAATAGGGCACGCCATCATGAATAAACCAGGGCATGCCGAAAACCTGATTTGCAATGGCTTCGTCCGTATTGGTTTGATATTCGGCCAGAATTCCATCATCACCGATCTTGGCTGCCAGGCTATTGCCATCAAAACCTGCCTTGTCCGCGGCCCCAATGAGGGTGGCACGATCCGCGATATCCGCTTCGCCTTCCCAGACACAGGCCAGAAAGACATTCGCCAGGGCAATCGCATCCTTTCCGTCCTGACGGGCGGCGATGACCATTTGGGCTGCCTCGCCATCGGCTACGGGAAAAAATTTGGGCTGGGTATTCATCGGGATCGACCAATGGCGTTTCCACCGCTCCAACTCCACCATACGATAGGCCAGGCGTGCCGGGTGTCGCTTGGCCACGGGCAGGCCCCCTGTCGCTGCCATGACCTGGGCACCCATGATCGGCTTAATGCGGAAGTTGGCACCTGTGTCGGCAATGATTTTCGGCACCCGGCGTCCGCCCATATATGTGTAGGGGGAGGCAAGGGACACATAATAATCTACGTCTTTACTCATGGTGAACTCCGCGCAGGTGTTTATTGATTTGGCTTAAGTTAGGTCACGATAACAATGATCGGCGGCGGCGTATAGCAGACCATGACGTTGCGCCAACAATCCGGCATCGTGATCATAGCCGCCGCCCAGTACGCAGGCGATGGGTATGGCGCGATCAACACAGGCGCGGATCACCATGTCCTCACGCCGGGCCAGGCCGTCATCGCTTAACGATAACTTACCCAGGCGATCATCGTGATGGGGATCGACGCCGGCATTATAAAAGACCAGGTCCGGTCGCAGCTCCGATAGCAGTTCCGACAGATGGCCGCCCAATATCTCCAAATATTCTTCATCACCAAGACCTACAGGCAAGCCGACATCCCGGTCACCGGGCTGTTTGCGGACCGGAAAATTGTCCGCGCAATGCATGGAGAACGTATAGACCGCGCCATCGCCGCGAAATATCTCCGCCGTGCCGTCGCCCTGATGTACGTCCAGATCAATCACCAGCATGTTCATGGCCAGACCCATGGATTGCAGCACCCGGGCTGCCACAGCGACATCATTAAAGACGCAATAGCCTGCCCCATGGCCGCTGGCTGCATGGTGACTGCCACCCGCGCTGTTGCAGGCAATGCCCCGCTGTAGGGCCAGGCGGGCGGCCAGAACCGTACCGCCAACGGCGGCTTGGGAGCGTACGGCCAGTTGCGCTGACAGGGGCAGGCCGATGCGGCGCATGACGCCATCGTCGGCTGACTGATCCAGAATAGCGTCCACATAGTCCCCATCATGGGCCAAGCCCAACCACCAGCGGGCCGCTAGATCCGGTTCGTGCAAGGTCTGGGCCGTTGCCAGGCCTTGATGCCGCAACAGTTGGATCAGCGCCTCATACTTACCCATGGGGAAGCCGCGCCGATGGGGCAGGGGCATCGTATAGGCGGGATGATGAACAATGGGTACGGCCATGATGATCCATTCATAGGGCCTCTAAGCTGTGTTTGCCAGGGTTGGGGCGGCAGCGTATATGAACCCGAACAGGCGAAGCATGGCGCAAACAGGCGATACAATTTCAACACCGCAGGTTAGTCATGGCCAGGTCTGGCGTTTGGCCGGGCCGATCATGATCTCGAACCTGACGGTGCCCCTGTTGGGTGCGGTGGATACGGCGGTGGTCGGACATTTGCCGCAGGCGCATTATCTTGGTGCCGTGGCCCTTGGTGCGATGATCTTCAACTTCATATATTGGGTCTTTGTCTTCTTGCGGAAAAGCACCACCGGCCTGACCGCGCAAGCCTTTGGTGCGGACCACCTTGGCGAAGTACAGGCCCATCTGGCCCGTGCGGTATTGTTGGCCTTTATGATTGGTTTGGCGTTGCTTGCCCTGCAATGGCCCATCAGTGCCGCAGCGTTTTACCTGGTTGAGGGCAGCGCCGAAGTGGAGCATTTCGCGCACCAGTACTTCACCATTCGTATCTGGGGCGCGCCCGCGGCCATGGCGAATTTTGCCCTGCTGGGATGGTTCGTGGGTATTCGCCGCACCCGCTATGTGTTGACCCTGCAACTCATGCTGAACGGTATCAACATTGTCCTGGATCTGGTTTTCGTCGTTGGGTTGGGCTGGGGTGTCGAAGGCGTCGCCATCGCAACCTTGATCGCGGAATACAGCGCCGTTGGCGTCGGTTTGTGGTTGGCCCGAAAACATCTGATCAATCTGGGTGGCCGGACAGCTCGATTGGTCTGGCCGCAAATTCTGGCGGGGCGGCAGTTGCGCCGTCTGCTGACATTGAACCGGGATATATTCCTGCGCACCTTGTGTCTGGTAGTGGCCTTTGCCTTCTTCACTGCCCAAGGTGCCCGTCAGGGCGATGTGGCCCTGGCTGCCAACGCGGTGTTGATGAATTTCACCTTGTTCATGGCGTTCGGGTTGGATGGCTTTGCCAATGCGGCGGAGGCATTGATCGGCGGTGCGGTCGGGCGGCGGGACGTCCGTACCCTGCGCCATGTGGTCAAGCTGACTG
>JAPKBD010000287.1 GCA_028824965.1 Alphaproteobacteria bacterium
GATGCGACGGACCTTGCTGGCCTGCAAAAGGCCGCTGTCACCCGGCGCGATCAGGGCCACGGCCGCACGGTCAGTTATTCCCGTAAGGTCTTTATCCCTCTGACACAACTGTGCCGGGACGTTTGCCATTATTGCACCTTTGCCCATCCACCCAGGCGTGGACAGCGGGCTTACATGACACCTGATGAGGTGCTGGAAATCGCCCGTGCTGGTGCCGACGCCGGCTGCAAGGAAGCGTTGTTCACCCTGGGTGATAAGCCGGAAATGCGTTACCGCGTGGCCCGCGAAGAATTGGTGGAACTGGGGTACGAAACGACGCTTGAGTATCTTCGCGCCATGGCGTTGCTGGTGTTTGAGGAAACGGGTCTGTTCCCGCACCTGAACCCCGGCGTGATGAATGAGGCGGAGTTGGCCTCTCTACGTGAAGTCTCCATTTCCCAAGGCATCATGTTGGAAAGCATTTCACCCCGCCTGATGGAAAAGGGTGCGTGTCATCATGGCTCCCCCGACAAGGACCCGAAGGTCCGCCTGGCCACGATTGAGACGGCAGGTAAACTCGCCATTCCGTTTACGACGGGTATTTTAATCGGCATTGGCGAGACCCGGGAAGAACGGGTGGAGGCCCTGCTGGCGATCCGCGAACTGCATTTGCAATACGGCCATATTCAGGAAATCATCGTTCAGAACTTCCGCGCCAAGGACGATACCCGCATGGCGGATTGGCCGGACGCGCCAATAGATGAGCTGCGCTGGACCATCGCCGTTGCCCGGTTGATATTTGGCGCTGCGATGCATATCCAGGCCCCGCCAAACCTTAGCCCCGGCGACAGCCCCAGCCTGATTGATGCTGGCATAGATGATTGGGGCGGCGTATCCCCCGTCACGCCCGACCATGTGAACCCAGAGGCACCCTGGCCCCATCTTAGCCAGCTGGCCGATGACACCGCACGCCAGGGCAAGCACCTGGTGGAGCGTCTGGCGATTTATCCCAACTACGCCCAACAGGCGGAACGCTGGCTGGACCCGGCCTTTGTGCCTGCTGTCCTGCACAAGGTCGATGCCCATGGTCTGGCCCGTACAGACACCTGGGCCCCCGGCATCGATATGGCACCGCCCGTGTCGATCAACACAGCATCACCTCATGTGCCGGAGCTGGACCGATTGTTGGCCCGCGCCACAGATGGCGAAGATCTGAATGAGGCGGAGATCACCCGCCTGTTTGACGCCCGTGGTGGTGAGGTAGACGCCGTCTGTCAGGCCGCCGATAGCCTGCGGCACAAGGTCAACGGCGACGATGTCTCCTACGTGGTCGTGCGCAACATCAACTACACCAATATCTGTTATTTCAAATGCCAGTTCTGTGCCTTTTCCAAGGGTAAGTTGAGCGAGAATTTGCGCGGACGGCCCTATGATTTGTCGTTAGACGAAATCGGCCGCCGTGTCGGTGAAGCCTGGGACCGTGGTGCGACGGAAGTCTGCATGCAGGGCGGCATTCACCCCGAATATACCGGCCAGACGTATCTGGATATCCTCGCAGCCGTGAAGGCCGCGGCCCCCAACATGCACGTCCATGCCTTTTCGCCCCTGGAAGTCTATCAGGGCGCTGAGACCCTTGGCATTTCACTGACCGAATTCCTAACCCAGCTGAAAGCAGCGGGCCTGGGCTCTTTGCCCGGTACGGCGGCAGAGATCCTGGATGAAGAAGTCCGCCGGGTGCTTTGCCCCGACAAACTGACCGTTGATCAATGGTTGGAGGTGATGGAGGCGGCCCACGGTGTCGGGTTCCGCACCACGGCGACGATTATGTTTGGCCATGTGGACCGGCCCGTTCATTGGGCCCGCCATATGCTGCGCCTGCGGGAACTGCAAAAACGAACGGGCGGCTTCACGGAATTGGTGCCGTTACCCTTTGTCCATATGGAAGCGCCGATCTATCTAAAAGGCCGCGCCCGTATGGGGCCTACGTATCGGGAGACATTGTTGATGCATGCAGTGGCGCGCCTGGCATTGCATCCGCACATCACGAACATTCAGACATCCTGGGTCAAGATGGGCCGGGACGGTATCAAAGCGGCGTTGAATGCGGGCGTCAATGACATGGGCGGCACCTTGATGAATGAGACCATCACCCGCGCCGCAGGTTCGGAACATGGTCAGGAACTACCGCCCCACGCCATGGATGCCTTGATCCGCGATCTGGATCGCCAACCCGTACAGCGTACCACTTTGTATGGCACCCCGCCCGAACGTCAGGTGCAGGCATCCTTCCAGGCAGCCCCCTTGGCGGAGATCATCAACAACCCCGCCCGCAAATACGAACGCGACAGCGACAGAGATCGTCAGCCGTTGATCCGTCCAGGGTTGGAAGCCAGCGGTTCTGATTAAGCGCCGAAACGGTGTCGCTCAACAATCTGTCATCCTCGGACGCAGCGTAGCGGAGACCCGTGGATCCAGGGCCGTAGACACAGACACAGAGTTTGTTGCCCTGGATTGCCGGATCAAGTCCGGCAATGATGAGGTATTTTTAAACCCCATACCCCTTAAATTTCGCCGGGATACGTTGGATATCCTGGATCACATCCGCAGGCAGGCTGCCGCGAATTTCTGATGATGAGCTGTCCGTCAGGGTATCTGACAAACCGCCGAAACGTTTTTCGATGGCGCCTGTGATTTCATCATGACGGCCCACGGCTGTGAACAGATGCACCAGATCGTCGTCAATTTCCGCCGTCATCTTGTCCCATTGATCGGTCTTTGACATGTGGTTGAGCTTCAGGCCCAGTTCCTCCAGCCCATGCTCCTCCAACACAGGCCAATAGGCGCGGGTGGAGCCGTAGAAGCCAATACGCATGCGCACCCATTCGACCATTTCGGCCACCGCCTCGTCATCCGCGCCGGTGGCGATAAAGCCGCCGCCCGAGATCTCAAACTTATCCCGCGCCCGGCCCGCTTTGGCCATGGCACCTTCCAGGCGGGGGACGATGACATTTTCCAGATATTTGCGGCTGCAAAAAGGGTGCAGGCGGACGCCGTCATATTCCTCACCCGCCACCTTCATCATCACCGGGCCCACAGCGGCCAGGGTAATGGGGGGCGGGGGGGATGCAATCGGCTCAGGCACAAAATTTGGCGTCATCAGGGTGAATTTGTAATGTTCGCCCTCAAAGTTCAGGGCCTCACCGGTTTTCCAGTTGTTCCATATGGCGCGCAGGGCCTGGGCATATTCCCGTAGGCGCGGTGCGGGCGGGCTCCACGGCGCGCTAAAGCGGCGCTCGTTGTGGCCCTTAACCTGGCTGCCGATGCCGAGGACAAACCGCCCGTTGGAGGCAGCCTGCAGATCCCAACCAATATTGGCAACAGACATAGGACTGCGCAGAAAGGCGATGGCAATCCCCGTCGTCAATTGCACCCGTTCGCTGTTAACAGCAGCCACAGCAAGGGGCATAAAGGGGTCGTGGCGGTTCTCCAACGTGGTGATGCCGTCATAGCCCTTGGCCTCAATCTCCGCCACCACGTCAGGAATATCCCGTAGGTTATTTTGTGGAATTGTCGTCAACACGCGCATGGGTACTCGATCCTTGTATGGGGCCTTGTATGAGGGGTCATACGCGCCAGTCTGACAGAATTACTGCCCCGAACAAAAATATTTGTCCGCCTGACCGACTATTCCCTTTATGCTAGGAGAAAGAGAGATTTAGGGAGCTTTATTATGAGCATTCGCGCCGGTATTGGCCTGTCCACCTATCCCTTTTCCAGCACCGCCGGGTTCTGGGATTGGGTACAGATGTGCGAAGAGGGGGATATCGATTCTATTTGGCAGACCGATACCCTCGTCTCCAAAGAACCCATGTTGGAATGTATGACCACCATGGCAGCCCTAGCAGGTGCAACTAAAAAGCTAAAGTTCGGCATGAATGTTGCTTCCGTCGCCCTGCGCGATCCGTTGGTTCTGGCCAAGCAATGCGCCACCATTGATGTTCTAAGCAACGGTCGTATCCTGCCCGCATTCGGCATTGGCAGCACATTTTCAGCTGATTGGCGCACCACGGGCCGGCCCACCAAGCGTCGCGGCAAACGCACGGATGAAAGCCTGGAAATTATCTCCGCCCTGTGGCGCGGCGAGACGGTGACGTTGGATGGGGAGTTTTTCCAGTATGACGGCGTTCGGATTTCACCGCTGCCGGTGCAAAAAAATATCCCCCTGTGGATCGGTGGTTCATCGGATGCCGCTGTGCGCCGGACCATTAAATTCGGCAATGGTTGGCAGGCATCGTTTGAAAACCCGGAGCAGGCGGGCATAACCGTCGGCAAGATCAAACAAGGTATGGTCGATGTGGGCCGGGATTTTGAGGACGACCATTTTGGCACCGGGATCAATTTCCGCTTTGGCAAATGGGATGACGATATCGTGGTCCGCGCCGCCGAACGGTACGAACGGGTCGGCGGACGGTCTGCCCGTGACAGCTTTTGCGTCGGAGATGCGGATGAGGTTCTGGAAAAAATTCAGGCCTTTGCCGATGCGGGTTTGCCGAAGATTATCCTGCGCCCCCTGGCATCCGACGACAAAGATACCATCCATCAAACCAGGCTGATGATTGACGAGATCCAGCCCGGTGTCGCGGCCATGAACTGATTTTATTAGATCCACCAATTTCACCAGCCAAAATTTGTTTTTTTAAGGACGTCGATATGTCACTACGAGTAGATGCGAAACAGTTGGAAACCTTAATCGCGGAAACCTTCGAACGCGGCGGCTGTATGCGCGATGAAGCGGACCGCATCGCCATGCGGTTGGTGGGCGCCAACATGACTGGCCATGACAGCCACGGTGTGCTGCGGACATCACGCTATATAGATTGGTTAAAGCGCGGAATTTTCCATGCCGGACGCAAGGTACATATTAGTCTGGATACGGATGCCTTGTGCATCCTGGATGGTCAATACGGCTTCGGCCAAACCATTGGCGAACAGGCCGTGCGTATGGGTATGGACAAGGCGGCAAAAAATGGCGCCGCTGTGGTCGCCCTGAACAACAGTGGTCATTTAGGCCGGATCGGGGATTGGGCCGAAATGGCAGCGGAAGAAGGCATTGTATCGATCCATTTCGTCAACGCCCGTGGCTCTGTCCTCGTCGCTCCATACGGGGGTGCAGAGGCACGCTTTTCCACAGCGCCATTCTGTGTTGGTGTGCCGCGCGGTGATGAACCGCCCGTAGTGTTGGACTTCGCCACATCCATCGTGGCCGAGGGCAAAGTGTTGGTGGCTTACAAGGGCGGCAAGCCGCTACCCGAAGGTGCCTTAATTGATGAGAACGGCAATTTCTCCACAGAACCGGAAATCCTTTATGGCACTGCCGGGCCCGACGCCCCGCCCGCCGAACGCAATGGCTATGGCGCCATCCGTGCCATGGGCGATCACAAAGGTTCCGGACTGGCTTTTATCTGTGAAATGCTTGGTGGATCCTTGACGGGCAACCGGGCAACGGGTTTGCCGAACGAGCATTTTGCCAACGGCATGCTGTCCATCTATCTATCACTGGAAAC
>JAPKBD010000024.1 GCA_028824965.1 Alphaproteobacteria bacterium
ATCTCATATAATCATGGCATTAGGTGGACAGTGCTGGATGGTATTGGACAGGTGGATGGCGGAGGGGGTGGGATTCGAACCCACGGTACCCGCAAAGGTACACCGGTTTTCGAGACCGGCACATTCGACCACTCTGTCACCCCTCCGGGATCATGAAAATTGCCTGCTTCATGTTGGTGATCGCTGGGCTGCCTTTTAACCCGGCTTGCATCGGAATGTCTAGTGGATGTCTGGGGGATGTCCACCTATCTCGACGGATGTTTTGTAACCCGGTAGGCTGACCGCACGACCCTGCTTGGGGCCTGCAATTGCAAAACGCTGATAAAGGGATGATAGAAAAATGACCATTGGTACGTCTGTTCCGCTGCCGGCTTACAATATTGATCCTGCTTTCATGGCGAAAAAGGCCGAGGACCTTGGTTTTGATTCTATTTGGTATGCGGAGCATCCGGCGGTGCCCGTGCATTCTGATAGTCCCTTTCCCTCTACGGGAGGCGAGATCCCCTGGACCTATTCCCATTTTACAGAACCCTATATTGCCCTGGCGCGGGCTTCTGCGGTGACCACCACGATTAAGCTGGCAACGGGGATCACCCTGGTGCCGGAACGTAATCCGCTGTTGCTGGCCAAGGAGATATCGACCCTGGATTTGTATAGCGGCGGGCGTTTTATATTTGGCGTCGGGACTGGGTGGTTGCGGGAAGAGACGGAGCTGATGGGTGGTGACTTCCCCCGGCGGTGGAGCCAGACCCGCGAGGCCCTGGATGTGATGAAAAAACTATGGACCCAAGAGGAGGCGGAGCATCACGGCACCTATTTTGATTTTCCGCCCGTCCGGTCCTACCCCAAACCGGTGCAGAAACCTTATCCCCCCATCTTGATTGGTGGCATGGCCAAAAATGTCCTGTCCCGTGTGGTCGATCACGCCGATGGCTGGATGCCGAACCGGATAACCCCGGCTGCGTTGGAGGATGCGCGCTGGGAATTGGATAGATTGGCAACCGTTGCCGGGCGCGACCCGAATGCGATCACCATCACCATTTATGGCCAGGAGCCGGATCGGGCGGCATTTAAATCGTTGCTGGATGCCGGCGCTGACAGGGTCGTTGTGCGGCCTGAATACGTCGAGACCGAGGCGGAGATGGGCGAACAGCTGGAACGGATCGCAGAAGCCGTACTGTGAGGCCGTATTCTGAGTGGGCGTTGTAAGTGC
The DNA here is from genome assembly GCA_028824965.1 of Alphaproteobacteria bacterium. Classification (GTDB taxonomy): domain Bacteria; phylum Pseudomonadota; class Alphaproteobacteria. The sequence goes on from JAPKBD010000024.1 coordinate 1,214, forward strand.
TTTATCCGTTCAATAGTCCGCTGAACGCCATAACGATACCGATGCAGCCGAATGTAACCCCAAGGGCATTGATGCCAAATGCTAAATAGGCTGCCAGGGGCGAGGCATAAAGATGCAAACTGTCGGCCTGCCGGATAGCTTTAAAATGTGCGGTCACCGGACCAAGGCCAATGAATACGACAAGAAACGACCAGCCCACCAAATAGATGGCGCCGTGAAGATACGGCTGGCTTAAAGTCACTGCGGCCACGGCGGCCATGATGATGATCCCGAGATAAGGATTGGTGGCGGATAAAGAGCGCCGCCCCAGGCGTACCCGAACAATAGAGACGATATTGTAAATGGCCCCGGTCAGGGCATACAAAATTTGCAAATCTACGACAATGTTCATTAAATCTGATCGCCCGGCAGGTGTCGAATTAAGGTCTGTAAACGGCGGTTTATAGTAGTAGAAACAGCGTATTCGGGAAGATAGTCCATGTTGCAATCCGAAATTGGAAAAAATACCTGTTCCATGGGCCGTTATATGGCTTTGAATCCCCATAGAAGTCGTTGACAAAGATCCGTGTGAGGCGTATTACCGCGCCGACCTGGGCGGCTTTGCGCCGCCTGAATTGTTTTACGTGCGCGGTCGGCTATCGGGCAAGACTATTGCTTATGGGGCCGGGGCGCACAAGACCGAAAAAATGGGCTGATTGATGTTCGCTGTAATCAAGACGGGCGGGAAACAATACCGCGTAGAGACGGATGACGTGATCCGGATAGAACGCATTGCTGGTGAAGCTGGTGATGATGTAGCTTTTGACAATGTCCTGATGCTGAGCGCAGACGGTGACACCACCGTGGGCGCGCCTCTGGTAGATGGTGCCACGGTTGTCGGCACCTTGATGGAGCAGGCCCGGGACAAAAAAATCATTGTCTTCAAGAAAAAGCGGCGGAAGAATTATCGCCGCCGTAATGGCCATCGCCAGGAATTAAGCATCGTGCGGATTACCGATATCTCCGCGCCCGGTGCGAAAAAGACAGCTGCCAAGAAAACGGCCACCAAGAAGACGGCTGTAAAAAAGGCACCGAAAGAAGAAGCTCCAGCAGCTGAAGTAGCTGCCGAGAGCACGGAAAGTTAGGGAGCGCTAGATATGGCACATAAAAAGGCAGGTGGTAGTTCACGCAACGGTCGCGATACCGCCGGGCGTCGTTTGGGCGTGAAGAAATTTGGCGGCGAAAAAGTCATTCCCGGCAACATCATTGTGCGTCAGCGCGGCACCAAGTGGAAGCCCGGTGATAACGTTGGCCTAGGCAAGGACCACACAATTTTCGCCTTGATCGAAGGTCAGGTGACTTTCCGGACGCGGGCCAATGGCCGCACATTCGTTTCGGTGCAGCCGCCAGCATAGGCGCGCCCGCAAGCGCAGTTAAAAAGCGGGGGATGGCTGTCCATCCCCCGCTTTTCTATTTGTGGCAGACTATTTATTCGCCGACTATTAAATCTCTTCGCACCTGAAGCAAAAGAACAGACCTATGAAATTCCTCGATCAAGCCAAGATCTATATTTTCAGCGGCAAGGGCGGCCATGGCTGTGTCAGTTTTCGGCGTGAGAAATTCATCCAATATGGCGGCCCCAACGGTGGCAATGGCGGCAAGGGCGGCGATGTGATCGTCGAGGCGGTCGATAACCTGAACACCTTGATCGACTATCGCTTCCAACAACACATCAAGGCCAAGAACGGCCGTCCCGGCATGGGCAGCAGCCGCTCAGGCGCGGGCGGCGATGACGTCATCGTCAAGGTGCCCGTGGGTACGCAAGTGCTGGATGAAGACCGGGAACATGTGCTGGCAGATCTGACGGAAGCCGGGCAAAGCATAATCCTGGCCCGTGGCGGGGCAGGGGGGCGGGGCAACGAATCCTTTAAATCCTCCACCAACCGCGCACCACGGCAATTTGATAAAGGCGGCGAGGCAGAGGAAATGACCCTTTGGCTGCGCCTGAAACTGATTGCGGATGCGGGCCTGATCGGCCTGCCCAATGCGGGCAAATCCACATTGTTGACCGCCGTCAGCAGGGCCCGGCCAAAAATTGGCGATTATCCGTTCACGACCCTTTATCCAAACCTGGGCGTGGCCCAGGCGGGCAATCAGGAAATTATCCTGGCTGATATCCCCGGCTTAATTGAAGGTGCTCATGAAGGTGCGGGCCTGGGTGATCGTTTCCTGGGCCATGTGGAACGCTGCCGCGCCCTCATCCATCTGGTCGATGGTACGGCGGACGATGTGGCAGCAGACTATCGCACGGTGCGCGGGGAACTGCGCGCCTATGATGCCGGGCTGCCCGATAAGCTGGAATTTGTCTGTCTGAATAAGTGCGATGCGTTAAACGATGATCTGATCGCCGAACGGCGGGCTGAATTGGCAGCGGAGGCAGGCTGCGACGTCCATGTCATTTCAGGCATCGCAGGCAAGGGCCTGCCGAATTTATTGCTGCTGCTGGCTGCTGCCATTCGCGATGGTAGTGTGGATGCCAGTTTGGATATTGGTGATGATACCACTGATGATACCACTGATGATATCTCTGATGATGGGACAGATGTCGCGATGGAAGCTGATGCAAATGCAGGCTGGCAACCATGAACATGCGGTTGACCAAGGCCAGGCGCCTGGTCATCAAAATCGGTTCTTCTCTATTGGTGGATCAACAGACCGGCGCTTTGCGGCGCGACTGGCTGGATGCGTTAGTGGACGATGTTGCGGCCTGCCGGGCCCGTGGTCAGGATGTGTTGTTGGTATCATCAGGTGCCATCGCCCTGGGGCGGCACAGCCTGGGCTTGGGCAAAAAGGCATTGCACCTGGAAGACAGCCAGGCAGCGGCTGCAGCGGGACAAATTCGCCTGGCCCATGCCTATCAGGAAAGTCTGGCCCGACATGATGTGCCCGTCGCACAGATCCTGTTAACCAGTGAAGACACGGAACAGCGCCGCCGTTATTTGAATGCCCGCAACACCATGACTGCGTTGCTGGCTCATGGCTCCGTCCCCGTGGTCAACGAAAACGATACAGTGGCGACGGCTGAAATCCGCTTTGGCGACAATGACCGCCTGGCCGCCCGGGTCGCTGTCATGATCGGGGCTGATTGCCTGGTGCTTTTGTCTGACATCGATGGCCTGTACAGCGCTGACCCGCGCAAGGATGGCGGGGCGGAATTCATCGCAGAAGTGAGCGAAATTACCCCGGCGATTGAGGCTATGGCCGGTGCCACAGGCAGCCATGGCGGCAGCGGCGGCATGGTGACAAAGTTGCAAGCGGCCCGCCTGGCGTCCCAGGCAGGTTGTTTCATGGCCATTGCCGATGGGCGGGGGACCCACCCCATTGCCCAGCTGGCAGACAATGGCCGGGCGACCTGGTTTACCACATCGGCGACGCCGTCCAGTGCGCGCAAGCGTTGGATCGGGGGCAGTTTACGAACCAATGGTTCCATCACCATTGATGCCGGTGCGGTTCAGGCCCTGGGCAGAGGCAAAAGCCTGCTGCCCGCAGGCGTGATAGAGGTTGCGGGAGATTTTCAACGTGGTGATGCCGTGGTGGTGCAGGGCCCCGATGGGGCCACCCTGGGGCGCGGTCTGAGCGCCTATTCCACTGCCGATGCGGAACGGATCAAAGGTCACCATAGTAATGAAATTCAGGCTATCCTGGGCTTTCTGGGCCGGGAAGAAATGATCCATCGGGATGACTTGGCGTTAGGCTAAGTTTAAGAGGACGGAAAAGATGAGCACGGCAGAAAATAGCATTGAAATTTTGGCAGATGACCTGCAACAACAAATGCTGGATCTGGGTGCCCGTGCCCGTGCCGCTGCCTCCCTGCTTGCCAAAACCCCGGCGGAGGCAAAGAACAAGGCGTTGTTACAAGCCGCCGCTGCAATGCGTGTCGGTGAAGGCGATATTCTGGCGGCCAACGCCACCGATATGGCAGCTGCGGAACAGCGTGATTTAACAGCTGCCTTGCTGGATCGTCTGTTGCTGACGGAAGACCGGATTGAGGCCATGGCCAAAGGCTTGGAAACCGTTGCCGAACTGGCGGACCCCGTGGGCGATGTGATCGCGGATTGGGACCGCCCCAACGGGCTGCGTATCACGCGGGTTCGTGTGCCCTTGGGCGTGATTGGTATCATCTATGAATCCCGTCCCAACGTTACGGCGGATGCGGGCGCGATATGCCTGAAGTCGGGCAATGCGGCTATTCTGCGCGGCGGTTCGGAAAGTGTGCATTCATCCCGCGCCATTCATGCCTGTCTGCTGGCGGGCCTGGCGGCTGCCGGCCTACCCGAAAGTGCTATACAGCTGCTGCCTACGACAGACCGGGCAGCCGTGGGCATGATGCTGACCATGCCCCAATACATCGACATTATCGTGCCCCGTGGCGGTCGCGGCCTGATTGAACGGGTGCAGAATGAAAGTCGGGTGCCGGTCATTGCCCATCTTGATGGCAACTGCCACGTTTATGTGGATGCCTCTGCCGACCTCGCCATGGCGCGGGATATTTCCCTGAACGCCAAGCTGCGCCGTACAGGCATTTGTGGCGCGTCAGAGACATTGTTGGTGGACCGCCATTGCGCCGGGTCCTATTTGGCCCCCCTGGTCAAGGACCTGCTGGATGCGGGCTGTGAAGTGCGCGGCGATGAAGACACCATTGCTACGGATGATCGGGTGGTGCCCGCGACAGAGGATGATTGGGGCACGGAATATCTCGACAGCATCATTGCTGTTAAAGTCGTGGATGGAGTGGGGGAGGCGATTTCCCATATTGAAAATTACGGCTCTCAGCACACCGAAAGCATTATTGCCGACGATGGCGGTGTGGCGGAACGGTTTTTAAACGAGGTGGACAGTGCCATTGTCCTGCATAACGCCTCAACGCAATTCGCTGACGGCGGTGAATTCGGCATGGGGGCTGAGATTGGTATCTCCACCAACCGCCTGCACGCCCGTGGCCCTGTTGGGGTGGAGCAATTGACCTCGTTCAAATACGTCGTCTACGGTCAAGGTCAAGTGCGGCCCTAGAGGGTATGGCTTAATCCTATGGCGAGACTAAAGGTCGGCTTGTTGGGGGGGTCATTTAATCCAGCTCACGAGGGTCATCTGCACATTTCTCTGTTGGCCCTAAAGAAATTGCGTCTGGATCAGATCTGGTGGCTGGTTTCGCCGCAAAACCCACTCAAGCCCACCCAAGGTATGGCACCTCTGACAAAGCGTCTGGCAAGCGCCAGGGCTATGGCGCGGCATCCGGCTATATACGCCAGTGATCTCGAATCCCGTTTAGGTACCCGTTACACCGCAGATACCCTGGCAGCATTGAAAAAGCGTTGGCCCCAAAATAGCTTCGTGTGGTTGATGGGGGCGGACAATTTGGTGCAATTACCCCGTTGGCGGCGCTGGCGGGATATTGTTGAAACCATGCCCATAGCTATTTTTAATCGGGAAGGTGAGGGGCATCGCGCCCTGGCAGGTGCCGCAGCTGCCCGCTATGCCCAACATCGGGTGTTGCGACCTGCGGCATTGGCGGATACAAGGGCCCCTGCGTGGTGTTTTCTGTTTACTTCTCTGCATTCGGCCTCTAGTACAGCGATCCGGGCCGCAGATACGGATACCCGTAAAGAAGCATGACATTTCATCAGAATTTTGCCATAATAGGCAATGTCATCTGAAACATTCATATCTGAAGCATAGGTCTAAATGCAGACAGTCAGATAAAACAGGAGCTATTTACCATAGCACGCACAAGCAAGAGCACGAGTGCCGGACAAACGCTGGATTACAGCGAAAAACTTCTGGCCCTCGTGAATACGTCTCTCGATGAAGACAAGGCGGAAGATTGCGTTGTCATCGATCTGAACGGAAAATCCAGTATTGCCGACTACATGGTCATTGCGAACGGTCGATCAGACCGGCACGTGGGCGCTATGGCTGATCACTTGATGCGCAAGGTCAAGGAACTCGGCATCGGCCGTTGCAAGGTTGAAGGCATGGGCAAGCGGGATTGGGTATTGCTCGATATGGGCGATATCATCGTCCATCTGTTCCGACCCGAAGTCCGGGATTTCTATAACCTGGAAAAGATGTGGTCGATCGAGATGGCGGAACCGGAACGCGCCAGCCTTTAGGGTCGGCGGCGGATAATCGCCTATGCGCGTCACAATCTGTGCCGTTGGCCGTGCGCGCGGCAGCCCGGCAGCTGAAATCTGCCAAACTTACCTACAACGACTACCTTGGACAGTAGATATTCGCGAGGTGGAGGTGCGCAAGAACCTCTCGGGCGAAAAACTCAGCTTGGCGGAGGCTGAATTTCTATCTAACGCGCTGCCCGCCCGCGCGACCCTGATCGCCATGGATGAAACCGGTAAAACCCTCACCTCCGACAGCTTCGCGCAACGTTTGGGGCGCTGGCGTGATGATGGTATTGCCGACTTGGCATTTGTCATTGGCGGGGCCAATGGATTGCATCCCGATCTGCGCCGTAAGGCCGATTTAATCCTGTCATTAGGCGTCATGACCTGGCCTCATATCCTGGCTCGCGCAATGTTGATGGAGCAATTATACCGGGCCCATACAATATTAACCGGACATCCCTATCATCGGGCGTGATGATAGCGGTTGCATTCGACGTCTGCTGCGCCATATTGTGCCTGAATCGAAGTGTAACTACTAGATTTTGAGGATTAACGTGAATAAACAGGGTCGCCCGGTCGTACTTTGCATCCTCGATGGCTGGGGTTATCGGGAAGCTACGTCGGACAATGGGATCGCGCTGGCCCAGACCCCTGTTTACGATCAATTATGGGCCCGGGAACCCCACGCCTTGTTGCAGACATCCGGCTTGGCCGTGGGTTTGCCAGATGGTCAAATGGGCAATTCCGAAGTGGGCCATCAAAACATTGGTGCCGGTCGCGTGGTGGTCCAGGATCTGCCCCGTATTGATGCCGCTGTTGCCGACGGCAGCCTGGCTGAAAACCCACGCCTAGGCGTGTTTATTTCTAAGTTACAGGCCACGGGTGGTGCCTGTCATTTGATGGGGCTGTTATCGCCCGGCGGGGTGCATTCCCACCAGGACCATCTGTTGGCCTTGGCCCAGGCGGTGGCGAAGGCCGGTATAACTGTTTGGTTGCATTGTTTCATGGATGGTCGGGATACCCCGCCCAGTGCCGGACAGGGGTATTTGGGTCAGGTGCTGTCCGCCATTGAGGGGCAGGAGAATATCCACATAGGGACAGTTTGTGGCCGTTATTACGCCATGGACCGGGATCAACGTTGGGACCGGGTTGTCCAGGCCAATGATTTATTGGTCGACGGCCAAGGTGCTACAGCTGTCGATGCCGCTGCTGCGATCCAGGCATCTTATGATCAGGACATCCAGGACGAATTTATCCATCCCACGGCAATTGATGGCTATCCCGGCATGGCGTCAGGCGATGGTCTGTTGATGGGGAATTTTCGCGCAGATCGGGCACGGGAAATATTAACCGCGTTGATCGATCCGGATTTTGACGGCTTTGCCCGGCACCGCGTTGTGGCCTTCGCTGATCAGCTGGGCATGGTCAGTTATTCCAACGCCTTGGATGTCTGGTTTGACGCCCTGTTTCCCAGTATCGAAATACGGCAAACCCTGGGCGAGGTTGTGGCCAATGCGGGTCTGCGGCAATTGCGCATTGCCGAGACTGAGAAATATGCCCACGTAACGTTCTTCCTGAACGGCGGGGAAGAAGCTGTCTTCCCAGGCGAGGACCGTATCCTTGTCCCCTCACCCAAGGTCGCGACCTATGACCTGGCACCGGAAATGTCGGCACTGGAGGTCACGGACAAGTTGGTAGGGGCCATCGAAGGCAACGAATACGACCTGATCGTGGTGAATTATGCCAATCCCGATATGGTAGGCCATACGGGGAAATTGGATGCGGCGATCAAGGCCGTGGAAATGATCGACAGCTGCCTGGGCCGCCTGTGCGCAGCGTTGGAAAAGGTCGATAGCTGCATGATTGTGACAGCAGATCACGGCAATATAGAATTAATGCGCGATGTGAAAAATGACGCGGCGCATACGGCGCACACCACAGGCCCGGTGCCCGCATTGCTGATAAATTGCTCGCGGGGCCCCGCAGATCAGGCCACAATGCGTGACGGCAGCCTGTCTGATCTGGCACCAACCATCCTGGCCCTGATGGGCCTGGCGCAACCAGGCGAGATGACCGGCCAATCCCTGTTGGGAGAGCCGGTTCGGCGGTCTCAAAATGGTTAGTCAGGATGGTTAGCCAGAATGATTAAATTGGGCATGGCTAAAGGTTTCCAGATCATTGGGGTGCTTTGTCTGGCTGTGACGTTGTCAAATGTCGCGGCGGGGGATCAGCGTCAGGACGTTCGCCGGGATATGGCGGCGACAAAAAACTCCATTGTTGCCGGTCAGGATAAGCAACGCGCCCTGGCCAATCAGGCCCGCGCCATCCGGGATCAGGTCGATGGTCTGCGCATTCGCGCCGCCGTGGCTGCCCGCAAAGCCCAGGTGGAAGAAGCCCTGTTGGGCAACATTGAAGATCACTTGGCATTGCTGCATCGCCAGGACGCTGACTATCACCGTCGATTGGAGCAGATGCAGGCCAGCATGGCGCGGTCTATCACCGCTCTGGCGCGTATGGAACGGCAACCCGCCGCGGCCTTGTTGGCGGGGCCGGGGACGGTGCTGGATGCTGCCCGCGGTGGCCGCTTACTGGCGGCGGCCTTGCCCGCCCTACATAAAGACGCGGTTGAGGTTGGCGCGCTTTTGACGGCGGCCGGCGCGGTTCGCGGCAAGTTGAAAACGGAACAACAGCATCGTGTGGCGGCGGTGGCTGCGTTGTCGGGGCGCAGGGAGGAATTGCAATCATTGTTGACAGCCCGGACCGAGGCAGAGCGGCAGTTGCGTCAGGCAGGCGCGGTTGAAGCGCGACGTCTGATCAAACTGGTGGCACAGGCCCGGGACCTTGGTGCGTTGATGCAAAGATTGGATCTGGACGCCGCACAGCGCCAAGTGAAAGCACAGGCGGTGAAAGCACAAGCGGCGATGGCGCAAAGGGATGCCGCAGAACAAGCTGCAGCGCAAAAATTAGCCGCGCAGGAGGCAGCCCGCGTTGCAGCCGATCTGCGCCGACGCCGATTGGCTGCTGATATGGCCCGCGCCCTTGCCAATGCGGCGCCGCCGAAGGGGCAACAAAAGGGCGCCGAGCGCAAATTGGCGTCCCGGTCAGAAATCAGCCGGGCCCCCCAGGGTCCCCAGGCTGGTGGTAGAACCCCGTTCTCTAAAATTCGGGGTCGTCTTCGCCTGCCAGCCCAGGGTAACTGGGTTGGAAAATATGGCGAAAGCACTGGATTTGGCCCACGGGCACAGGGTATCACATTGCAAACCCGCCGTGGGGCGCAGGTCGTGGCACCCTACGATGGTAAGGTGGTGTTCGCCGGGCCGTTTCGAAAGTACGGCCTGATCTTGATCATCTCCCATGGCGAGGGCTACCATACGTTATTGGCGGGGCTGACGACGTTGCAGGCCGTCGTCGGGCAAACGTTGTTGACGGGTGAACCGGTGGGACGAATGGGAGGGGCTGCGAAGCGGTCTCTCTATGTTGAATTACGACGTAAAGGGGTGGCAATTAATCCGAACCCCTGGTGGTCGAAAAGCCGCGAAAGGGCGAGTGGATGATGACGCAACCTAATTTGGGGCACACCGGTCGGCGCATTGGTGGATTTCTGGCAGCGCTGGGCATGGTGGGCGCAGTGGGCATTGTGGCGGGGGGACTCGCGATTTTACCTAGCCCGTCCCAGGCGGCTGAGAATGATATTTATCGACAGCTGAACTTGTTTGGTGACGTCCTGGAACGTATCCGCGCCGACTATGTTGAAGAGGTGGACGACCCGGAATTGATTGAGGCTGCGATCACCGGCATGCTGCGCTCCCTCGATCCTCATTCATCCTATATGCCGCCCAGCGCATTCAAGGATATGCGGGAACAGATCAAGGGCGAATTCGGCGGCCTTGGTATCGAGGTGACGATGGAGAACGGCCTGGTCAAGGTTGTCTCCCCCATCGATGATACGCCCGCCACCCGCGCTGGGATGAAGGCTGGGGATTATATCACCCATCTTGACGGCACGCCCGTTATGGGGATGACCTTGGCGGATGCGGTGAAGAAAATGCGCGGCCCGATCAAATCTGAAATTCGCCTGATGGTGGCCCGCAAAGGTGTGGAAAAGCCGTTCGAAGTTATAATCATCCGTGATGTCATCAAGGTCCAGTCCGTCCGCTCCCGCCTGGAAGGGGACATGGTTTACCTGCGTATTACATCGTTCACGGAACAAACCAACAGCGGCCTGGAAAAGGCCATGGCCAAACGAAAGGCGGAACTGGGTAATCGTTTCAAAGGCGTGATCCTGGATTTGCGTAATAATCCAGGCGGTGCCCTGGATCAGGCCATTGCGGTGTCGGATGCGTTTTTGGATAAAGGTGAAATCGTCTCCACCAGGGGGCGCAGGCCGGAGGAAACCCGACGCTATAACGCCAAGATGGGCGATCTGGCACAAGGGCTGCCGGTCGCTGTTTTGATCAATGGTGGTTCCGCCTCCGCTTCGGAAATCGTGGCCGGTGCCCTGCAGGATCATCAACGAGCCTTAATCATTGGCACGAAATCATTTGGCAAAGGTTCTGTGCAAAGCATCATCCCCTTACAGGGCCATGGCGCGATCCGATTGACCACCGCGCGCTATTACACGCCGTCGGGTACATCGATCCAGGCAAAGGGTATTGAGCCTGATATTCTGGTGGAACAGGTGCGGGTGGAAAAACCCAACAACAACCACCGGCGCAGTGAAGCGGATCTGCCGAAACATCTAAAGGCCGAAGGTAAAAAGAGCGGGCCGAAAAAGCCCGCTAGTAATGGCAATGCCAATAGCAATGGCAGTAACGATGAGGCCAAGCCTGAGAAGCCGCGTGATTTCCAGCTGGGCTATGCCCTCGACCTGTTGCGCGGCATGGCTATGTTGCAACGACGCACCGGCGAGAGCGGCGGGTAATAGGATATGGGAATTGTCTTGCAGCAAAATCGCCGATCATCGCGGGATTAGAATAACGTGGCAAGAATACCGCGCCTGAAAAAATCAGCCAAAAAGCCCGCCAAGGCGCTAGATCCCGGATCGCCAAAGACGGGCCGCCGGGGCCCCAGTGCCTTAGCTGCCGCAGCCTTCGTGCTTATTGCCGGCGTTGCGGCAACGGCGGGCTGGTTGCATTTTACCTATGTACCCATCGACATGCATCCGGGCCCGGCGGAAGACAGTGAAGCCATGATGTCGATTGATCTTTCGCAAGAAGGCAGTGGGCAGCAAGCAGATCGTCGTCAAGGCAAACATGACGAATTGAACGATCCTGAGGAAACCGATACCAGTGATGGTCACAAAGACGGTCGCAGGGATGGGCATGGCGATGACCATGCTTCAAAAACCAACCCGTCCCCTGAAAAGCACGCTTCCAAGGAAACGGCGCATAAATCACCTCCCAGTCCAGCCCCTCAGGTTGAGGACAAGAATAGCCACAAGATCGATAAGCCTGAGCCAAAGGATAATGCGCATAAGAGCGATGCAGATCAGCCGGACGATCATAAAAAGCCGGGCCACGAAAAACCGGGCCAAGGTGATAAACGCGAACCGGCCAAGACTGCCGCGGCAACACATAGCAAAGGCGGCACCAATAATGTGGATGCCAACGGCCATGGTGCGCCAAAGCAGACGCCGCCCAAACATGGCGATGCCAAACTTTCCCGTCGTGGCAGTCTAAGCCGCGCGCCGGACCCGGCCTTGATCAAGGCCGGCAAAGATGGGCCTTTGCCGATTGTTGCCGCAGACGGGCGGACCCCGCTGCAAGTCTATGCCCGGCCCTATAAACCAACGGGCCGGCCACGGGTTGCTGTCGTCGTGGGCAGCCTTGGTCTCAGCCAGGCGGCAACGCTTGCCGCTATCCAGCAGTTGCCGGGCGGTGTGACCCTTGCCTTTGCGCCCTATGGCCGGAACTTGCAGGACTATGTCAATCAGGCCCGCGCCGCCGGGCACGAAGTTATGTTGCAGGTGCCGATGGAGCCGATGGATTATCCCACCAATGACCCAGGGCCCCATACGCTTTTGACATCGCTGACCATTCATCGAAACCTACAGCGGTTGGATTGGTTGCTAGGCCGCTTCACAGGCTATGTGGGTGTGGTGAATTTTATGGGCGGGCGCTTTACCGCCGCGCAATCCCATCTTCTGCCCGTATTAGAGGCGATGCGTGACCGCGGTTTGATGTTCTTGGATGCCCGCGCCTCCTCTACCTCCGTTGCCAAGGATGTCGCCTCACAGATCGGGCTGTATGTTGCTGCCAATGATCGGGTGCTTGATGCCATCGCCTCCCGCGCTGCAATCGATGCCCGATTGTTGGAGTTGGAACGCCTGGCCAGTGCCAGTGGGGGTGCGGTTGGCATCGGCTTTCCCTATCCGGTCACCATTGAGCGTTTGGCCCAATGGACCCGGGCCATGGGTGACCGGGGTTTCGACCTGGTGCCCATTTCGGCGCTTACGGACCATCAGAAAAAGGCAGAAAATTGACCCAGCCCCTGAACGATCCATTGATCCCCTTTTCCGAACGTCCCTATCGCGCCTGTGTCGGCATCATGCTGTTGAATGCCGCAGGTCAGGTCCTGGTGGCGCAGCGCATCGATCAGCGCGCCGAAGCCTGGCAAATGCCCCAAGGCGGGGTAGAGAACAATGAAACGCCGCGTCAGGCCGCGCTGCGGGAGTTGGAGGAGGAGATCGGCACCAACAAGGCGGAGATCATTGCCGAGTGCGAGGATTGGATCCCCTATGATTTACCCAAGGATTTAGCCGACAAGGTTTGGCACGGGCGCTATCGCGGCCAAACCCAGAAATGGTTCGCCATGCGGTTTTTAGGAACGGATGCTGATATAAATCTGGCCACGGCGGAACCGGAATTCGATGCCTGGAAATGGACCCCCATGACCACTTTGGTGGATGTGGTCGTGGCGTTTAAGCGGGAAAACTACGCCAAGGTCGTCGACGGCTTTCGCCATCTGGTATGAGTGAGGCCAGCAAAAATCCAGGTGCGATGGGTGCGATGGGTACAATTATGATGCTGCCCGGTGCCTGCTGCGGGGCCTGGATCTACAAAGACTTTCGCGGCTATTTCCAAGACAAGGGCTGGACCGTTCTAACGCCGGAGCTGCGCCACCACGATCAAAAACCGGGTCAGGCGGCAGACCCTGGCCTGGCGACAACGTCACTCACCGACTATGTCGCGGATTTGACCCTGGCCATCCAGGCGCTGCCCGAACCACCCGTTATTATGGGCCATTCCATGGGCGGGCTGTTGGCGCAATTGCTGGCCGCTAAGGGTTTGGCGCGGGCCATCGCCCTAATAACGCCGGCACGGACATGGGGCACTTTGCCGTCATCGGAGGATGAGATCATTGCCGCCATGGGCCTGATGTCCACGGGGCCGTTCTGGACCCAGGCCATGGACCCGGTGTTTGAGATCGCGGCGGAAAATTCCCTGAATTGCCTGTCCCCTGAACGACAAAAAGAGGTCTTCGCGCAATTCGTGCCTGAATCCGGACAGGCGATCTTTGAAAGTATGTTCTGGATGTTCGACCGCAAGCGTGCGTCTTACGTCAATCCATTAAACGTCGATTGCCCGGTGCTGGCCATCGCTGGTGGCAGCGACAAGGTCACATCCGCGACGTCCGTTCGCGATGTTGCCGACAAATACCTTGAACAGGCGACCTATCTGGAATTTTCCAGCATGGGCCACATGTTGTTGCTGGAAGACAATTGGCGCGCCGTCGCGGATGCCTGTTCCGAATGGCTGGAAACGATTTAAATTAACGCCTTTCCATACGCGGTGGCTTAAATGCCGTTACCGTCGGCGGCGTGCCCGCATAGACCTCCACCTCAATCAAACAGGAATGGGCCGTTGGACCCTGGGCCAATGATGATGTGCCCGCATCACGGGTCAGCATGTTCGGATTGCCGTGTTTATCCAGGCTGCCTATGTGTCCAGGCCTTGCCGGGTCGTACCAGGCGCCGGTGGGTAATTGCACAACGCCGGGGCTGACCCCATCGCTTAACACCGCACCCGCCAGGCATTCGCCCCGATCATTGAACAGGCGTACCACGTCGCCGTCTTCGATGTTTCGGGCGGCGGCATCATCAGGATGCAGGGTCACGGCCTCACGGCCCGCGACCTTTGCCTCCCTCGCGATAACACCGTTATCCAGCTGTGAATGCAGACGCGTTGCTGGCTGGTTCGAAATCAGGTGCAGGGGATAGGTATCGGCCAGATCAGCGCCCAACCATTCCACCGGCTCCAACCATGTGGGGTGCCCGGGACAATCGTCATAGGCAAAGCCGGCTATGGTATCGGACCAAATCTCCAACTTGCCGGATGGTGTGGACAGCGGGTTTGCCGTCGGGTCTTTGCGGAAGCCGGCCATGAACACATGGTGTTTTTCAGGCGGTGATAGTTCTACCTTGCCCTGTTCCCAGAACGCGTCGAAATCGGGCATTTCGTGGCCGCCTTCGGAAGCTCGTTGGCGGGATAGGTCATAGATATGGCGCAGCCATGCCGCTTCATCCCGGCCTTCGGTGAAATCTTCCAGAAAGCCAAGTTTTTCAGCCAAGCCACAGAAAATATCGTGATCGTGGCGGGCTTGCCCCACATTGTCCATGGCCTTGTGGTTCGCCACCAAGGTGCTGCCATCCCGGAAGGAGGCAACCATGTCGTTGCGTTCCAGCACCGTTGTCGCGGGCAGGATGATGTCGGCATGGCGTGCCGTGGCCGTCCACCATGGTTCGTGCACAATGATGGTGTCGGGCCGTTGCCATGCCGTCAGCAGCCGGTTGATGTCTTGGTGGTGATGAAAAGGATTGCCCCCCACCCAATAGACCAGGCGGATATCGGGGTAGGTCATGTTCTGGCCGTTGTAGTCAAAACTGCCACCAGGGTTCAGCAACATATCTGAAATGCGGGCCAGGGGGATAAAGTCCGCCACCGCATTTCTGCCGGTACTGATGATCCGCCAGGGCGGGGCGGCCATGTGTTTGCCCATTGAGGCGGCAGCGCCATAGCCCAATGCAAAGCCACCGCCCGGCAGGCCGATCTGACCCAAAATGGCCGCCAGGGTGATCAGCATCCAAACCGGCTGTTCCCCATGTTCACCCCGTTGCAGAGACCAAGACATATTGATCAGAGTGCGCTTTGCGGCCATACGACGGGCCAGGGCGCGAATGTCGTCTGCGGCTAGGGCGACGATCCCGGCGGCCCAATCAGCGTCCTTGGCCTGGCCGTCGCTCTCTCCCATCAGGTAGGGGAGGAAGCGGTCAAAGCCAACGCAGTATTTCGCCATGAAATCCGGATTATGCAGGCCTTCACTGATCAACGTGTGGGCCAGGCCCAGCATCAGGGCCACATCGGTGCTGGGGCGCGGGTGCAGCCACTGGGCGTTCAGGAAATCGGCGGCGTCATTGCGCACCGGCCCAATGTTGATGAATTCAACGCCTGCCTTGGCACAGTCACGCAATCCCTCGGGCGCGCTGTGGCTGGGCACGCCGCCCATGTCGACCTGGGCATTCTTTAACGGTGCGCCGCCGAACATCACCATCAGCTCAGTATTTTCGGCGACGGTCTGCCAGGTATGGTGACTTAGTTGCAATGGCATCATGGGACCAACGATGTGGGGAAGAATAACCTCCATCGCTGCCAGACTGTAGGTATTGACGGAACGGGTGAAGCCCCCCGCCAGGTTCATAAAGCGTGACAGCTGCGCCTTGCCACTGTGAAAACGCCCCGGGCTGCCCCAACCGTATGACCCCGCATAAATAGCTTTGTTGCCGTTGGTCTGGCGCACCCGGTCAATTTCACCGGCGACCAGCTCGAACGCCATATTCCAGGAAACCGGCACGAAGGGCTCACCCCCGCGGGCACTCTCCCCGTTTTTACAAGGCCCCGGCCCGTTATCCAGCCAACCGGCCCGCACCATTGGCTGGGTAATGCGTAGATTGTCATCGACGGCGCTGATCAGGGATCGGCCAAAGGGGGAGGGATCGGGATCATCCGCTACCGGGTTCAGGCTTAACTGCCCCGCGCCGTCGCGCACTTGTTGATAGGTTCCCCAATGGCTTGCCGTCAGGCGGTTGGGTCCGCCAGCAGGAACGTTGTGATCATTCACGTCGTAAACTCAATTCTTACAGATGCAGCATCTTGCCGGGGTTCATGATGTTGTCGGGGTCCATGGCCCGCTTGATGGTCCGCATGATATCCACTGCGTCCCCCAACTCGGCTTCCAAGTAGTCCATCTTGCCCGACCCGATGCCGTGTTCCCCGGTGCATGTGCCCTCCATGTCCTGGGCCCGTTTGACCAGGCGGTCGTGGAATTCATGGGCCAGACGGTTTTCCTCCTGGTCGTTGTAATTGGCGATGATGGACATATGGAAGTTGCCGTCGCCGGCATGGCCAATAAAGGGTGAAAACAGACCGCTTTGCGCCAGGTCTTCCTGGGTTGCCATGATGCATTCGGCCAGGCGCGATACGGGCACGCAAACATCCGTGGCCATGACGTGCTGTTCGGGCTTGGTGGCTGCCAGGATGGCGTAGTGGCCGTTATGGCGCGCCTCCCACAACTTCGTGCGGTCCTCCGGTTTTGAGGCCCATTTGAAATCGCCAGCCCCGAAATCGGCGGCAATGGCCTGAACCATTTCAGCCTGTTCCGTAACGCCGGCTTCGGTGCCGTGGAATTCCATAAACAAGGTATCGCCGATGGTGTAGTCATCCAGCTTGCTGTAATCGCAAATCATCTTCATGCCGGTCTTGTCCAACAGCTCACACCGGGCGATAGGAATGCCGCATTGCACGATTGTGATCACGGTGTTGATCGCATCTTCCAACGAGGGGAAGGAGCAGACTGCTGCCCGCGTCGCCTCCGGTATGCCAAAGAGGCGCAGGGTAACTTCGGTTATGACGCCCAATGTCCCCTCGGACCCAACGAACAGCCGGGTCAGATCATAGCCGGCGGCTGATTTACGGGCCCGTTGGGCGGTTTTGATAACGCGGCCATCGGCCAGCACCACGGTCAGGGCCAGGACGTTCTCGCGCATGGCGCCATAGCGCACTGTTGTGGTACCGCTGGCCCGTGTAGCGCTCATCCCGCCCAGCGAGGCATCGGCACCGGGGTCGACGGGAAAGAATAATCCTGTGTCCCGCAGATATTCGTTCAATTGGTTGCGCGTGACGCCTGCTTGCACTGTGCAATCCAGATCTTCTGTGCCGACGCGAATAACCTCATTCATGCCGCTGACATCCAGGGATATGCCCCCGTGTGGCGCCAGGGTGTGGCCTTCCAACGCTGTGCCTGTGCCATAGGGGATGACCGGGGTGCCATGGGCGGCGCAGGCCTTGACGATAGCCGCGACTTCCTCGGTGCTGTTGGCAAATGCCACGCCGTCGGGTGGGGCGGATGCATGATAGGCCTCGCCCTTGCCATGATGGTCCCGCGCCGATTGGCTGGTGGTGAAACGATCACCCAACAGATCGGTCAAAGTGGCGATAAGTGTA
Source organism: Alphaproteobacteria bacterium (assembly GCA_028824965.1). GTDB lineage: Bacteria > Pseudomonadota > Alphaproteobacteria. The sequence continues at coordinate 18,867 of JAPKBD010000024.1, forward strand.
TCGGGAAGTTTCCGTTCGCCGTTCTCGTCTATGGCAAGGCTCATTGATTTATTCCTCTGTAATGAAGGGGGCAAAATGACATAGCCGTCCCGATGATACCAGTACCTGCGCGCATATTATGCTACAACAAGGCAACTGTGATATTTGATTTTCAATATGTTTAAGAATGTGAGTGAACGTGAGCGAAGCTGAAAAACCGACGATTTCCGCCTCTACCGTATTGTTGATCCGCGATGGGTCCGATGGGTTAGAGGTTTTCATGGTGGTGCGTCACCACGAAATAGACAGCTTTTCGGGTGCCCTGGTATTTCCGGGTGGCAAAGTGGATCCGGAGGATGCGGACGCCCGGGAATTTTGCCGTGGTGCTGAGGGCCTGAATGAGCAGACCCTGTCACATCAGGTCGCTGCCATTCGTGAAGCTTTTGAAGAATGCGGCGTGCTCCTCGCCCGCAACAAGGACAGCGATGACCTTATCGCCGCTGATCAGTTGGCGGGGATTGAGGCGCGCTGGCGGGCCGATCTGACCGCTGGCAAGATCACCATCTCTGATGTCTGCCGCACCGAAGGGTTAACCCTGGCATTGGACAAAATGGTTCACTACGCCCATTGGATTACCCCGCGCATTGTACCGAAAGTGTTTGATACGCAGTTTTTCGTGGCCCGCGCGCCCGTCGATCATATCGCCCTGCATGATGGTTCCGAGTCTACGGATAGTGAATGGCTGCGTCCGTTACAGGCGGTCGCGGATGCGGAATCCGGCAAGCGGACGGTGGTTTTTCCAACGCGAATGAACCTGTTGAAACTGTCCCAGTACAAAAATGTCGATGAAGCTATGGCGGCCTCCCGGGCGACAACTGTTGTGACCGTTCAGCCGGTGCCGGAAAAACACGCCAAGGGGCGCACCCTGCGCATTCCGATAGAGGCGGGCTATCCCGGCAGTTTTTATCTGGTAGAAGATGACGGTGCGAAGGTCACGATGCTGGACCCGTCCGAATAGGGTCGCTGTATAGCGCTGCTTTTATTTGCTGGGAAACCACGCCTGGGTACGGTTGGCGAAGGCGACCAGGGACAACATCACCGGCACCTCCACCAGGACGCCGACCACCGTGGTCAGTGCCGCGCCTGAATTCAGGCCGAACAAGCTGATCGCCACCGCTACGGCCAATTCAAAGAAGTTGGAGGTGCCGATTAGCGCACAGGGTGCGGCAATGTTGAATGGCACGCGCCAAAGATAGGCCGCACCATAGGCGACGACGAAAATGCCATAGGATTGCACCACCAAAGGCACGGCGATCAGGACGATCAGCAGGGGACGCTCCAGTATCACGTGCCCCTGAAAGCCGAACAACAAAACTACTGTGGCCAAAAGCGCCATGATCGAAAGGGGCTTGATCCCACCCGTAAAGCGCGCGATGGCGGCCTCACCATCCCCGCTGCGCCCCGGTCGCATGGATTTGCCGATCAGTAGTTTCCGGGTTATCGCACCCGCGACCAGGGGGATCACCACATACAGGGCGACAGACAAAATCAATGTCTGCCAGGGCACGATGATGTCCGTGACGCCAAGCAACAGGGCGACAATGGGGGCAAAGGCGAAAACCATGATGATATCATTCAACGATACCTGGACAAGGGTATAGGTGGGATCGCCCTTTGTCAGTTGGGACCAAACGAAAACCATGGCCGTGCAGGGGGCTGCACCCAACAGGATCAGACCGGCGATATATTGCTGGGCATCGGCGGGATCAATCAGATCGACGAAAAAAATCTCAAAAAACAAGATGCCCAGGGCGACCATGGTAAAGGGTTTGATCAACCAGTTGACGATGATCGTAATGACAAGTCCCTTTGGCCGCTCTCCAATATGGCGCAGGCTAGCGAAGTCCACATTGACCATCATGGGATAAACCATGCCCCAGATCAGTATGGCCACAACAATATTGACCGAGGCATATTCCAGCCCTGCAAGAAACTGAAACAAATCCGGGGCGATATTGCCCAGTACAATGCCAGCTGTAATACATAGGGCGACCCAGATGGAGAGCCATTTTTCGAAAAAACCAATGCCACCGGACTGTGACGCCGATTGTGACGCGGAAGCATCCTCGCTCTGATCGTTCATAAACCCGTGGTCCCCATGTATGCTTTTATTCTATGCTGCGACTATATACCGCCCTGCACCAACTGAAGATACTGCTTCGGATAAATTGATGCCTTTCCCTGGTTCCCCGCCTAAACTAGTGGCTATTGCCTGAATTTGAAGGAATATGTGATGGCGTCGAACACAGGACAAATTGGCCCCGACGACGAGTGGCTGGCAGGCGTGGAAGAAGCGCCGCTGGCGCCTGACCTGGCCATCATCGATCCACACCATCATCTTTGGCTCCGCAACGGCTATACCTACCTGATGCCGGAGTTGAGCGTCGATCTCGCCACCGGCCACAACGTGGTCGCTACCGTGTTTGCCGAATGTCATTCTATGTATCGCCAGGACGGTCCGGAAGAAGAGCGCTCTTTGGGCGAGACGGAGTTTGTTCGTGGCCAGGCAGCCATGAGTGCGGGTGGTCAGTTTGGGCCTACCAAGGCCTGCGATGTGATGTTCGGCAATGTGGACATGACCTCTGGCGCAGGCGTTGAGGCGTTGTTGGAAAAACATATTGATGCCTCGGGCGGGCGCTTCACAGGCGTTCGCTATTCCACAGGCTGGGATGCCAACGACGGTATTCATAATGTGGCCCCGTCGGCGGGTATGCTGATCGATGAACGGGTGGGGCAGGCTGCCGCCGTATTGTCGCGCATGAACCTGTCCCTCGATAGTTGGCTGTATCACCCGCAACTGGACGAGGTTTCAGCATTGGCCGATGCGCACCCGGATCTGACGATCATCCTCAATCACGTGGGCAGCCCTATTCTGGGTGGGCCTTATCGGGGTAAACGGGACGAGGTGTTCGCGGATTGGCGTACCCGCATCAAATCGGTTGGCGAACGTCAGAACGTTTTCGTCAAATTAGGTGCCATGCCGATCCGTATGCCGGGCTTTGAGGGGGATCGCAGCCTGCCACCTGGTTCGGAGGAAGTCGCAGCTGCCTGGGCCCCCTGGATGGAAACCTGCATTGAGGCGTTCGGGCCGTCCCGTTCTATGTTCGAGTCTAATTTTCCCGTGCAAAAGCGCTGGTGCAGCTATCAGGTCTGCTGGAATGCATTTAAGCGCCTGGCGGCAGGAGCTTCAGCTTCTGAGAAGCGGGATCTTTTCGCGGGTGCTGCGGCGCGGGCCTATCGCATGGATGTGTCCCTGGATTAGGCGTCTGCATTCTCTGCCGCTGGGAAAAGCTCCGGCGTGCCAAAGGGCAGGGTCTCGACATAGATCGAAGTTGAGGGAAAGGCGAAACCGCTGCCTGCGCCATCAACAATGCGCTTAATCGCGAACGCCAAATCCTCCTTTACCCGCATCCATTCCGTCCAGCGGGTGGTGGATGTGAAGCAATACAGCATGATATCGATGGAGCTGTCGTTGAAGCTATCCACATGGATCAGGGTTGTGACTTTTTTCGGGTCAACTTCGAAGTCTTCATTGTCAAAGATATGCGCCTTGATGCCGTTGACGATATCGCGCAACTGTCCCTCGGTTGCGCTGTACTCGATGCCGATCTTCCAATAAATCCGCCGGTTCGTCATGCGGGAGAAGTTGATCACCGCATCACCTGCCAGCTTGTCATTGGGAATGGTGGTCAGGGCCTTGTCAAAGCGGCGGATTTTTGTGGTGCGAAAGCCGATATCCTCCACCGTGCCTTCGACACCTGCACCCCTTATCCAGTCGCCCTTTTCGAAGATACCGTCCAAGAATATAGTTACGCCGGCGAATAGATTGGCGATCAAGGTTTGCGCCCCAAAGGCCACGGCCATGCCGACCAGGCCCAGGCCGCCCAGGACCGCGCCCACATTAAATTGCCACTCCTCCAACACCGCGACGACGCCCACACAGGCGATGACAAAACGGGCCAGCTTGGCCACGAAATCTTTCAGGCTGCTGCCAAGGGTAGAGCGGCCCAAGGCACCGAAGGCCTTGTCGATCAGAAACGACAATGGTGCGACGCACCGATACAGGGTCCAGAATATGGCGAAGGCGATGAAGGATCGGACAAGGTGGCCCAGAAATACGTCGACCTTGTCGGGGAATGAGACTACCTGGGTCGCCGCATAAAGTCCGATGATGACAAAGATAAAGCGTAAGGGTTGATCCAACGCCTCGATCAATTCGTCATCAAATTCGTTCTTTGTCCGCCGTGTGATGCCGCCCAATGTGCCCAGCACCATGCGGGTGAAAACCCCCCGCAGCAATAGGAACAACACAAACACGCCAAGCGCCGACAGGAACTCCCCAACGCCAATGCCAAAGATCGCCGTATCCCAGACGGTGATCGCTTCCCGCCATAGTCCGTTTAGATTTTCCACGCTTTTACCCTGCTGCCGTCAATATTGCCGCTGCACCATCGGCCAGGACCTGGCAGCCAAGGGTGATATCATCATCGTGGCTGTCCTCTGCGAAATCATGACTGATGCCGCCGATGGAGGGTATGAACAACATCGCACACGGCATGACGGTACTGACCACGCCCGCATCGTGAAAAGCCCCCGATGGCATGGCCGCCCAATTGCCTGGTGCATGCGCCTCTGCCGCCCGGGACAGATGCTTTTGAAAGCGCGGGTCCATATGCGCCGCTGCGATGCGCACACGTGATGGCTTCGCCTCGATCACGGCACCGCTTTTGGCATTGATCTCGTCCACCAGGCGATGGACCGCAGCCTCAAACTTATCCAGAACAGCTGGATCAACGTCGCGATATTGCAATTCCAATTCCGCATAGCCCGGTATGATGGACGGTGCGCCGGGGCGGATCAGGACACGCCCCATGGTCCACACGGACCGAACGCCGGCCACTTTGGGAAATTCTTCATTGATGCCGTGGGCCAACGCATACAGGGCTGTTGTGGCATCTTTGCGCCCTGCCATCATGGTTGTGCCCGCGTGGTTCTGTTGGCCTGTGAAGGTAAAGACCATGCCGCCCAGGCCGACAATGGACTGCACGATGCCGATCTTTCGCCCATCCGCCTCCAGATGCGGGCCTTGTTCGATATGCGCTTCCAAAAACCCAAGATAGTCATGATCATCGGCGCGAAGCCGCGGTGCGTCCGTCAGGCCGGCATGAGCCAAGGCATCCTTAAGGGCGACGCCGTCTTTGTCCATCAGGCCGTCCTCAGCCTCTTTTGGGAACTGGTCGCAAAAGGCGCGGCTGCCCATGCAACCATAAAAGCGGGATTCTTCGTCTTGCCAGGATATGGCATCTACAGGCAGATGTTTTGTGCTTGGGTCCTCGGCCAAGGCACGAACGACTTCCAGGCCATAGATTACGCCCAGCGCGCCATCCAACCAACCGCCCGTTGGTTGCGTGTCGGAGTGGGAGCCGATTAGCAGCGCCCGCCCAGGATTGGCGGTGCGGCCCAGAACGTTACCCAACCCGTCAATGGTCGCCGCTAATCCCGCCGCCTGGTATTGCTCCGCCAACCAACGGCGGGCCGTCATATCCATATCCGAGAAAGCCGGGCGCACCACGCCCGTGCCTGTGGCACCCATAGCGCGCAGGGCCCGTAAATCGCCCAGCAGTCTCTCTCCGTTAATTTTGACCATCTCTCAACTCCGTCAATCGCAGTAAATCGGTTTTACCCATTCTGCCGGAAAACGAAGGAAATAGCTTTGTGAATTTGGAGTAGTGTGGCGGCGCGAGATGCTATGCGATGTCTTATAATGCTGGCGATTTAGAATTTTAGAACGGTGCCAACAATAAATGTCGTGCCGGTGTTCTCGATACCCACCGCATCCAAGTTGTCATCCACATCCCAGTAGGTAACGCCGCCTGTGAGCGCGATGCCCGGCCCCATGCCATAGGTCGCGCCGACTTGATAGCCGTCGGTTTCGTCTTGTCCCAGACCTGCGCCGGCTTCGACTTCGCCATGGGCAAAGGCTGCGCCGAAAGTCCAATCCCCCATAACGTAGGTTACGCCGACACCATAGTCGGTGCGATCAGTATTGGGCGCAGAGGTGCCCAGGTTGTCGTTTTTGTAGCTGGCGCCAAACGTCAAGGGTCCGAAACCCAATTCCACACCAACGTTCCATTGGGTTTGGTCTTCTGCACCGGCCGCCGCGACCTCTAGATCGCCACGGGCATAGCCGCCTGACAATGCCATATTTACCCCGTCGAATTGGCGGAGGTAGTTGGCGCCGACTTCAATAATTTCAGATTGTTGACCGGCAGTGTTTGTGCTTTGAAAACCGGCATAGGTGCCGCCACATGGTGCGATGGCTTCCTGGCAATCCTCTGGCGTGTATGAAAGACCAAGTTGAAAGCCACTCATGCGTGGTGTGAAGTAGGTGATTTTTTCGGCATCGCCCGAAATAGATACGGTCGTGTCAGGCGTACCCACCCCATTGCCGATTGTTATGAAGGTAAAATCAGGTGTGAGAATTCCGATGCCATCAATGGGTTGGCCCACGCCATAGGCCATCAGATCCGGTGCCGGGTCCTTGCCGCCAATATTGATGCGGCCGAAACTGCCTTCGATATAGATAAAACTGTCATCTACCTGATCGCTGCAAGTCTCCGCCTCCAACTGTACATCGACGCCGAATGTGATGCCGTTGTCGAGGGTCGTCTTGCCAAGGAAATGGATCTCCGCCTCGCGAGCAATTTTATGGTTGCGGCGGCCTGCACCAGGTTCGCCCACGCCGTCGTCCTGGCTGCCGGCGGCGGCAAATGCTTTGAAATAGCCGCCCAGGCCCAATTGAATTTGGGGCTGACCCAGATAACGCCGATGAGGTGTTATTATGGACCGCA
>JAPKBD010000288.1 GCA_028824965.1 Alphaproteobacteria bacterium
TCGACATGGGGCATAACCGAAATGGTTTGGCCGGACGTTTGCGCCAGGTTGGCGGCCAGGCGGGCGGGAGCGGATTTTGGGTTCAGGTCGCGGCTGGCGCTATTAATATCAAACGCCACCTCGACACCATCACCCAAACGCGCATTCGCACCTTCAGATCGAATGATCGTGCGGATGACTGCCCGACCGTTATCTTCCTCGCGCCGTAGGGTAACACCAACGAAACCGCCGCGGGGGATCGTATCATTGGCAATCATTATCAGGTTCAGCAGAATTTTGATGCCGGTTTTATCCACGCCCAAAGTCTCTTCGTTCTCGGCAACCGGCCAATTTAATTCCCCACGGCCATCAAGTAGAAAATCGCTCGCAGTCTGCCGCGCTTCCGTGAGGCTAATCGCGACGCCTTCGCCCCCTGCTGCGCCGAACGCCAAACGCATAAATTTCAAGCGATTTGCCGCCAGCTCCTCACTATGACCTAACAGTTCCACCGCTTGTTTCTGCATCGCGGGGTCGTCTTCTTCTTCAAGTATTTCGACACCATTGCCGATCGCGCTGATGGGACCCACCAGGTCGTGGCACAATTTCGAGCAGAGAAGAGATAAAAGCGTTAAATCAGACATTGGTAATATTGGTCCGCGTTTTGGCAATCCATTGTCATCCGGAATGGCATTCGAATTCTTGTCCAATTTCTGGGCGATGTAGAGGTCGTGGCAATCGGATCAAAGACGTTGGGTTGCGTTTGCTATATGATCAGCTTAGATGACCCTAAACAAAACAGTGTTTGGGGTCTATGGCGAGTTAGAGTGACCCACGCTATACATTATCATTGGCAACCGCGTAGCGCAAAAATGTTGGGGAAGTTATGCCAGCTGGTTCAGATAAAACACAGGTATCGTGTGGGCAGGCCGCAAATCGTCTGGGAAGACCACCTGGTGGGGGCCAGGGCAAAGGGCGAACCACGCTTCGGGGTCGGCAGAGCGACGCTGCGTCAAAGGCGGAAATTTCCGATGTTCTAGGCAGGGTGGTATCTGATCCAGGACTATTGGTTGAATATCTTCATACGCTTCAGGACAAATACGGTGCTTTGCGCGAAAGACACTTAACCGCCCTGGCGGATTGCTTGCGTTTGTCGTTGGCGGAGGTCTATGAGGTTGCGACATTCTACCACCGTTTCGAGGTTGTCGCAGATGAGGCGGTGTTACCGGCACGGACGATACATATTTGCGACGGGCTGCCCTGTCAGATGGCGGGCGCGGATGATTTGGCGAAGGCATTCGCGGATGCAAGCCCGGATGATGTCCGTGTTATTCGCGCTGCCTGTATGGGACGCTGTGATTGCGCGCCCGTGGCGTCCAGTGGCACAACTTATATAGGCAACGCTACCGGCGACGGCCTGAATGCCTTGGCATCGAACTCAGATACAGATGCAACCTGGCAACCAAACGTAGATTTTGAACAGTATCAGGCCGGCGGCGGCTATGATTTGCTGCGCCAATGTTATAACGGGGATCGTCAGGTAAAAGACGTGATGTCCCGGATAGATGAAAGTGGGCTGCGGGGTTTGGGTGGTGCAGGCTTTCCGACCGGGCGCAAATGGGGTCTTGTCGCGGCCGAGGCGGGCCCACGTATATTGGCGGTAAATGGCGATGAGAGTGAGCCGGGGACGTTTAAGGACCGCCATTATCTCGAATCGGATCCGCACCGTTTCCTCGAAGGCATGCTGCTGGCAGCTTGGGCAGTGGATGCGAGTGAGATCTATATCTATCTACGAGACGAGTATCCCCATTTGCGCGGCTTATTGCGGAATGAATTGGGCAAAATCGCCAAAGCCGGGCTTGGTAAATGTGAAATTCATTTACGCCGGGGTGCGGGTGCTTATATCTGTGGTGAAGAATCTGCTATGTTGGAAAGCCTGGAAGGTAAGCGCGGCTTACCCCGACAACGGCCCCCCTTCCCCTCGCAAGCCGGTTTATTCGGTCGCCCGACGTTAATCAATAATGTCGAAACCCTCTACTGGGTGCGTGAGGCCATCGAAAAGGGCGGCGACTTTGCAGATATGCGTAGTTTTTCCGTTTCCGGCCGGGTGCGCAATCCTGGCGTCAAATTTGTCCCACGGGGGATATCCGCCCGGGCCTTGATTGAAGACTTTTGCGGCGGTATGGCTTCGGGGCATGATTTTGCTGCCTTTCTGCCTGGCGGTGCATCGGGTGGCATTCTGCCCGCCACCCTTGCCGATGAGCCGATGGATTTTGGCACCTTGGAACAACATGGCGGCCTGATCGGTTCGGCTGCTTTGATCGTTTTATCCCAGCATGATCAAATTGGCGGCGTCGTCGATAACCTGATGCGCTTTTTTGCCCATGAAAGCTGTGGTCAATGTACGCCGTGTCGGGTTGGGACGGAAAAAGCTGTTGCGATGCTGGCCGCAGGCAAAGATGGCGACCCGGATCTAGTCTATGATGATACGGCCTATGAAGATCTGGCTCTGGTGATGGCGGATGCTTCAATTTGTGGCCTTGGGCAGGCCGCTGCCAATCCAATACGTTGTGCGCTGCGGCATTTTCCCGGCGCTATTACGCCAGGACCTAGCGAACCAGGATCCACTGAACCAGGAGCGGGCTCATGAGTGAGACAATCACTTTCGAACTTGATGGCCTTACGGTTGAGGCCCAGCCGGGTGAGAGTATTTGGGACGTTTCAAAGCGCCTTGGCACCACCCTGCCGCATTTATGTCATACCACTGAAATCGGCTATCGCGCCGATGGCAATTGCCGGGCCTGTGTTGTGGAAGTTGAGGGGGAGCGGACCCTGGCGCCATCCTGCCGTCGCTTGCCCACACCAGGCATGGTGGTCAAAAGCCAATCCGAACGGGCAACAAAATCCCGGGCCATGGTGATGGAGTTGTTGGTCAGTGATCAGCCCAATAAGGCCGACGCCCATGATCCGGCTTCACAGTTTTGGAATTGGGCCGATGCCATGGGGGTGGAAAACAGCCGTTATCCCACCCGCACCCATCCAGCCCCTGAACCTGACCTAAGCCATCCCGCGATGCAGGTTAATCTGGATGCTTGCATTCAATGTAATTTGTGTGTCCAGGCCTGTCGTGAAGTTCAGGTCAACGACGTCATTGCCATGGCAGGCCGGGGTGTCGATACCCATGTCGCCTTCGATTTCGATGATCCCATGGGGCAAAGTCGTTGTGTCGGTTGCGGTGAATGTGTCCAGGTCTGCCCGACGGGTGCGTTGTTGCCTATGGGCGGCCAGGTTATCGCTGACAAAGAAGTTGCCTCCGTATGCCCCTATTGCGGTGTCGGCTGCCAGTTGAGTTTCAAAGTTAAGGACAACCGGATCGTCGGCGTCGAAGGCCGTGACGGTCCCGGCAATCACGGACGTCTGTGTGTGAAAGGCCGCTTTGGCTTTGACTATGTTCATAGTCCCGAACGCCTGCTGACGCCGCTGATACGCCGGGATGGTATTGCCAAGGACGACGTCGATATAGACCCCGCCAATCCCCTGAGCCATTTTCGTGAAGCCACATGGGAGGAAGCGTTGGAACGTGCGACTTCCGGCCTAAAATCAATTCGCGACGATCGGGGCGGTACGGCCTTGGCGGGTCTGGGATCAGCCAAGGGCTCCAACGAAGAAGCTTACTTGTTTCAAAAGCTGGTACGCACGGGATTTGGCAGTAACAATGTCGATCATTGTACCCGGCTATGCCATGCTTCCTCCGTCGCTGCGTTGATGCAGACGATTGGTTCAGGTGCTGTGACGGCCCCCTTTACGGATGCGTTGGAGGCGGAGGTTATTTTGACCATCGGCTGCAACCCGCCGGTCAACCATCCTGTTGCGTCGAGCTTTTTTAAGCAGGCAGTCAAACAAGGCAGTAAACTAATCATCGTTGATCCTGACGGCTCCGGCCTGTCTCGCTACGCAGATTGGATTTTGAAGTTGAAGCCGGCCACAGATGTGGCGTTGCTGAATTCCATGCTGCACGTGATCGTCGACGAAGATTTGGTGGATCATGAATATGTCGCCAAGCATACGGAAGGTTTCGATGAACTGGCGGCCCATGTAAAAGCCTTTTCACCCGAAGCTATGGAAGCCGTGACCGGCGTCCCCGCAGACGATGTGCGCACAGCGTCGCGGGCTTTTGCCAAAGCCAAGACGGCGATGATTTTCTGGGGCATGGGGATTTCTCAGCATATTCATGGTACCGACAATGCCCGCTGTTTGATCTCTCTATGTCTGGCCACGGGGCAAATCGGTCGCCCTGGTTCCGGCCTCCACCCCCTGCGCGGGCAAAACAATGTCCAAGGTGCATCGGACGCCGGCCTGATCCCCATGGTCTTTCCAGACTATCAACCGGTAAATGATCCTGCCGCCCGGGCCCGGTTCGAAGACTTGTGGCAGACGAAGCTGGACCCCAATCCGGGCCTGACCGTGGTTGAGATAACGGCAGCTGTCCATACGGGTGATATCCGGGGGATGTACATCATGGGTGAAAACCCGGCCATGTCGGACCCCAACGTCAGCCATGCCCGCGCCGCCCTGGCAAAGTTAGAACATCTTGTGGTGCAGGATGTCTTTCTGACAGAGACCGCCTGTTATGCCGATGTGGTGTTGCCCGCATCCGCCTGGCCTGAAAAGGATGGCACGGTCACAAACTCCAACCGTCAAGTACAGATGGGCCGACAAGCCTTGCAGCCGCCTGGTGAGGCGCGGCAGGATCTGTGGATCATTGGGCAGATGGCCAATGGCCTGGGCCTGGATTGGAATTACGATGGGCCATGGGAGGTCTTCGCCGAAATGCGCCTGGGCATGGATTCGATCCGTGGTATGAGCTGGCAGCGCCTGGATGCAGAAGACGCCATCACCTATCCCTGCGCCACCGAAGATGATCCGGGCCAGGCGGTGATCTTTGGCGATGGCTTCCCGACCGCCAACGGCAAGGGGAAATTCGTGCCCTGCGATGTGGTGGAGCCAGATGAGTTGCCGGATGCGGACTATCCCGTCGTGCTTCTAACCGGACGTTTGCTGGAACATTGGCATACAGGTGCCATCACCCGGCGCGCCACAATTTTGGATGAGTTGGAACCCGAAGCGGTTGCCCGCGTATCGCCTGATACTCTGGAAAACCTTGGCATCGAACCAGGGGGCCGCATTCAGGTGGAAAGTCGCCGTGGCAAGGTTGAATTAATGGCACGATCGGATGTTGGTGTCCAACCAGGCACGATATTTTTGCCCTTCTGTTTTGCCGAGGCCGCCGCGAACTTGCTGACAAGCGCCGCCCTGGATCCGGATGGCAAAATCGCCGAAGTGAAATATTGCGCCGTCAGAATATCGGCACCATAGGGCTGGGATTGTCGGAGTTGTTGGGTGTCTTAAGACGGGGTCATGCAGTTTTCCATATCACGCCATCGCATTGAAATTTTCCTGTTTGTTGCCTGGATTGTCCTGACGGCCCTGGGCACTGCCTCTGAAATTTCGTACTACGTGCTTGACCACA
>JAPKBD010000289.1 GCA_028824965.1 Alphaproteobacteria bacterium
TTGACGGCATCCACTACCGCCATGTCCGTGATGCCGCGGAATAAGACGGATCAATCCGCCGACACTGCAGTGCCGAACCCGGAGGCAGCCCTGTCATCCGTGCCTAGCTAAATGGTCCGTTATGCCAACGGCCCCCAGCTCGTCACACGCGCAATCCGCATGACAATGACGGGGTGGCGTTTCAGCGCCATATCGTTGTATTGCGCATAACGTCCGCGCAACAATTGCTGCGCCTCTCCATGCTCAACACCTTGATGCAGGATATCGGCCTGGCCACGCAGCATGAGCCAACATAGCCGGGACCAGTTTTGGTCATCATAACGGTCAACGACAAATGCCACAGAATGATTTTCTGCGATGTTACGCAGGCGCTTTAGCGGCGTATCCTGTTGCCGCTTTGGCTTGTCATCAATCGTGATGTAGAGGTTCTGGTCCGCCACTGCGTAACACACCGGGATGACATGCGGCACGCCGTCGGCATCAGCGGTCGCCAAACGTCCAATACGCTGGTCGTTCAGAAATGCTGTTTGTGCGTCCGTTAGGGGCATCGGTTGAAGATACCCAATGGGCCTACCAAATCATGACGGCCAAGAAGGGTCCCTAGAATTCCTTTCTGGAATCAGCGCGATATTTGTTTGACGGCACGAACGACGTCCGCACCGCCTCCCGCGGGTTGTTGACCCAAAGCACCCGATCAGGATGCATGCCGGCACCAAACACAGCCGAGACAGCCGAACGCCGCATGCGGTTTAACAATCGGGTGTCTGCCTGACCGATCGATGGGTGCATACCACCGTTGTCAGCGACAACTTTTTCCCATGCCGCTTTGCGTGCGCTCAATGTGTCCGGGTCGGACAACGCAGTACAATTCAGCTCATTAATATTCAGATCGACAATGACTTCATCGCCATTCTCCACGAAGGCGATCGGGCCACCCAAGGCCGCTTCCGGCCCGACATGGCCGATAACAAGCCCGACAGAGCCGCCCGAGAACCTGGCATCCGTCATCAGGCCGACGACGATGTCCTGTTCCCGGCACAGGGTGGTGATACGGGAAGTGGAATCGAGCATTTCCGGCATCCCCGGCGCACCACTTGGTCCCTCATAGCGGACGATGATCATATCGTTGTTTTCGATCACCTCCGGCTGATTTTCCAGTGCCTGCAACAAGTCAGCTTCGCTATCGAAAATGTGCGCCTTGCCGACGAAAATATTATCCTCCAGGCCGCCCTCTACACCGGCCAATTTCAGCACTGCGCTGAATTCCGGCGAAAGATTACCGCCCAGCACGCGCAATCCACCGGTTGGCTTGTACGGCTTGGCCACCGTATAGATGACCACGCCATCAGGTGCCGGGGGGTCCAGGCGGGCAACTTGCTGGGCCAGGGTCTCACCGGTACAGGTCAGCGTTTCACCGTTCAACAGGCCAGCGTCCAACAGCTCTTTGACGATAACCTGGATGCCGCCCTTTTCGTCAATATCAACCATGGAATAATTGCCGAAGGGCCGGGCATCAACCAAGACCGGCACAACGTTTTGGGAGAGGTGATTGAATTCTTCAAATGACATGATGTCGTCGGCAAAGGAGGCAAAACCGGCGGCTCTGGCAATTTCCGGACCATGCAGCAGAACATTGGTCGAACCACCGACAGCCAAGGCAACGATCATGGCGTTACGAATGGAATCACGGCTAACGATTTTTCGCGGCGTCAGATCCGCTTCCATCATCGCGGCCAAATAAGTTACCAGCTCGTCCGGAAACTGTTCCATGCGTCGCGGATCGTCCGAGGGGGGCGATACCATGTGCAGCGGTTCCATACCGACAACCGCGATGAAGGTCTGCATGGTGTTGTAGGTAAACATGCCGCCGCAGCTGCCGTATCCGGGGCAGGCCTCGCATGCGATACGTTTCTTCATTTCCTCATCATCGCTGCCCGCGACCTGAAAGCCGGAAATGATGTCAATCGGCTCATCCGTCACAGAATCTGTGCCGGGGCGAATAGGACCGTCCGACATGATGATGCTGGGGCGGTCATGTTCGAGAAGCGCCGACAATGTCCCCACGGGAGGTTTATCACAGGCGACAACAGCAATGGTGCCTTCCAGACCGGAGGCGCTTAAATGTTCACACATTGTGTCGTGGGTGACTTCACGGCCGATCAGGGAATAGCGCATTTCCCGGGTGCCATTGCGCATCCCATCAGATGTTGCGACCGTATATTCCGGTTGCACCAGGCGCACGCTCATCTGGTCGTCACCGGTGCCGATTTTCCCGCGCAGACATTCGTGGATGATCTCGACCTTGCGTTGCACGCCAAGATAACATTGAGAGTCGCCCTTATTGCCGACCACACCCACAGACGGCTCGTGGATCAAATTGATGTCCGTGCCAAGTTCTCTCGCGATACCAATCGTCTGCGCGTTCCGGCCCGGGTTGTGATCAAATAGAACCGTTTTAGAATTTCGCACGATAGACTCTCCTTCAAACTCATTCTGCCGAATGTCTCGCAATCGTATCGCTGTGGGACACTCAAAATTTTCCGAGGCATTGATACGCCCTTAATAGACCGAGCGCCATCCGAACTGTCAGGTTCTTGATATTGGCCAGAATTTAGGCGGCGTCTTCCAATTTACCTAAAAGAAAACATAGGATCGGACCACGACGTTCTTCCGGCAGGGCGCATCCTCCGCCACGGTTGGGTCGATGCAGGCGGTGTGGAAAGACCAGCGTGAGACGGAACCGTCAGTGACGGAATCGTAGCATTTAAGCATCGACACTTCGGTCGGCGTCTGCGCCGGCAGCCAATACCAGTCATGGTCGGCGCGGTGGGTAAACCGCGTTGTCTCACCCACCCGGTCGTCATAGACCCGGTAGTTATTGACATAGGGCTGGTCCGCAAATGATGGCCAGGCGCAAAGCACGAAGGGGAACTGACGCACAGTTTCCATGGGCTTGGCGAGATTGATCGACATAAAACGCCGGGACATTTTCGCATCAGCCTCTGCGTCCGTAAAGTTCTGCTCCCGCCCAAAGTTCCGCAGGTTCTTCGTCAACAGCTCCCGGCAACGCACCCGGCCGCTGTTGTCGTTCAAATCGTTGTGCACCAGGTTGGCGTAATTGCCGTTCACACCAGGGTTCTTGTTATCCTGATCCTCTGTGCGATCACCCTGATAGTCCTTGTCAAAGACATCGTGGTTGAAGACAAGCGCATCCGTCGCACCTGGGAAAAAGTCCAACAACAGCTTTTCCATCTCCGGATAGAAGACGCGCTCCACCTCCGCCGCGTCGTAAAAATTCTCGCACTTGGACTCGCAATGGGCCAGAGAGACGCCCAGCTTGTCCATGCTCTCAGCACTGTTGGGGGACAGACCGGGGTAATATTCCCCCAGCCGACGGGCATCGCGCATCACTTGCGGGAAATACAGGCGATGACGCGCATTGTCCTGTTCATCCTTGCGCAAGGCATTTGCATCGGCCTCTCTGCTAGGATCCTGCCAAAGCGCGTTCGACGATACGATGGAATAGGACGGCTGCTCGCCAATGGTATAGGGCAAGGGCAGCGCCAGCCCGCCTTCAGGCACCTCCATTTTGCTGGCCCGGATATGGTCCATACATTCGGCATAAGTACGAAAGCCGGTGCCCCACTTGGTCTCAATCGGGCCGGGCGGTGCATTGTCAAGCATATCGACCACCGCCTGCGCGCGCCCACCGGCAATCTGGGCCAGGGCGGCCTCAATCGCGGCCGCAGTGCCCGCATCCCCATCCCGGTCGAACGACATGTAGGACAGGCCGCCGTTTGCCGCGACGGGTGGCGCTTGGCCTGCCGTGAGTTGCAGGGACGGCACATAGGGCGACGAAGCTGTCTCCCGGTCATTCGCGGGCTCGTGCGCCGCAGCGGTCACTGCTTCGTTCTCAATTGGTTCAAGCTGGTCCATAATATGTCTCCGATTAAGATTTCCCTATCGTCGCACACAGGGCCTGTTTTTGCCAGCTCTTGGCATCAACCAGGGGTCTGTGCCATGTTTTTTAGACGTGACAGCTCAACCCGGCGTAATCCTGTTGTGAGGCATCATTTTGAAAATTCAGCGCATCCACATCGACGTATTCCGTGCACCCATCGAAAAACAGGTCGTAACTTCATTCGGCACCATTCCAAGTCGCGCCATGGCGACCCTACGCCTCGAAGACAGCGATGGCGTCATCGGCTGGGGCGACATATGGGGCAATTTCCCGACCATCACCACAGAATACCGCGCCAAGCTGGCAGCCTTTACCCTGCCCGATCTGCTGCTTGGAAAGACCGTCGATGATATCCCCGAATTCTATCATGGCCTGGTTGAAAACCTGCACGTATTGGCGGTGCAGGCAGATGAACCCGGCCCCGTTGCCTCCGTATTAGCGGCGGTGGACCAGGCCCTGTGGGATTTGGCGGCGCGACGGGCCAACCAACCCTTGTGCAAAATGTTGAATGCAAATGCGAAAGACCGCATTCCCGCCTACGCCAGCGGCCTGAACCCAGGCGACGGCCCGGACGTCGTCGAATACCAACGCGCCCAGGGCCATAGAAATTTCAAACTGAAAATCGGCTTCGGCGAAGAGATAGACAAGGGAAATGTACATCGCATTGTCGATGGCCTGTCGCCGGGCGAACGTTTTTTCGTCGATGCGAACCAGCGCTGGAACCTTGAGCAGGCCATCTATGCAGCAGATTGGTTGGCGGAGGCTGGCGTGGGCTGGTTTGAAGAGCCGATGCCCGCCGACACCCCGGATGAACAATGGCGAAAACTAAAAGCCGCCGTGCGCCTCCCCCTGGCGGGTGCTGAAAACCTACGCGGCATGGACAACATCGAAACAGCCTTTGCCTGGCTCGATTACATACAGCCCGATGTGGGCAAATGGGGCGGGGTCACAGATTGTTTTGCCATCGCAAACAAGGCGATTGCAGCCGGCAAAACCTATTGCCCCCATTGGCTGGCAGGCGGTGTCGGTATGCTGCACTCCGCCCATATGCTCGCCGCAGCCGGTGGCTCTGGGGGTGGAGACGGATTGCTTGAAATGGACGTCAACGAAAACCCATTGCGCGACCATATGCTTGGCGGTGCCCTGTCCATCAACAACGGCGTCGTCGATCTGCCCAGCCAAAGCGGCATCGGCATAGCGCCGGACCTGGCAGCAATCGAACAATGGCGCGTCGACAAAATCGTCCTTGATTGAGCACTTTGCAATGCGTTTGTGAGGGCTGGCGAGGTCGCTTTATGGTCTGCTAACAGAGGCAAAGCCGAAACGGGCTATTGTTATGATTGCGTCTGCTTTGTGCCGATTGTGTTGAAAAAGTCGAAAATCCGGCGAGGCGATATTTCCGCTGAAACTCAATTGCGGCAAGGTTCACAGCCGCAACCACATCAGGGGTTATTTCCAGCGTCGCACAAGGAGGTGTTGGGTTTTGGGCTGTCCCCCCAGCCATATTTTTTAACCGTCCGCCTATGAAGCTGGGATTTTTT
>JAPKBD010000025.1 GCA_028824965.1 Alphaproteobacteria bacterium
ACGCGGTCCCAGAAATGGGATCGCGTTTAGCCGTATCAGAACGTGTCGTAAGGGGATATGCGGATGAGTGCCGGTTTCGAGGATTTGCAGAATGGCTGAACAGGATTTTTACGAGCTGCTGGGCGTGGACCGCCAGGTCAACCAAGGCGACTTGAAAAAGGCTTATCGTAAATTGGCCATGCAATATCACCCGGACCGGAACCAGGATAATCCAGAGGCTGAGGCGAAATTTAAGGAAATCTCCGTCGCCTACGATATCCTGTCTGATGCGGAAAAGCGTGATGCCTATGATCGTCACGGCCACGCCGCCTTTCAAAATGGCGGCGGCGGTGGTGGCTTTGAGGGTGGTTTTGGGTCCTCCTTCGCGGATGTTTTTGATGACCTGTTCGGCGAATTCGTGGGTGGGGGCCGGCAACAGCGGGGCGGCAACAATCGTGGCTCCGACCTACGCTACAACATGGATATTACGTTGGAGGAAGCCTTCAACGGCAAGGCGGCGAAGATCACCATCCCCACCACCTCGCTCTGTGATGGCTGTGAGGGCACGGGGGCTGAGGCAGGCTCCCAACCCAGCACCTGCGCCACCTGTCAGGGGCACGGCAAGGTGCGCGCCCAATCAGGCTTTTTCACGATAGAGCGTACCTGCCCCAATTGCGGCGGCGTGGGCCGGGTGATCTCCAACCCCTGTAAATCCTGCGCCGGTGCCGGACGGGTGGAAAAAGACAAAACCCTGTCCGTCAATATTCCCCAAGGCGTCGAAGACGGCACCCGTATCCGCCTCACCGGCGAGGGTGAAGCAGGATTGCGCGGTGGCCCGGCGGGTGATCTGTATGTTTTTCTGGCGCTTCAACCCCACGAAGTCTTCCAGCGGGAAGGCGCCAACGTTTATTGCCGGGTACCGATCGCCATGACCACGGCAGCCCTGGGCGGTGATATCGATGTCCCCACCCTGGACGGTGGCCGGGTTGCCGTCTCTCTGCCTGAAGGCACCCAAACAGGCCGGCAATTCCGTCTGCGGGGCAAAGGCATGCCCCATATGCGTGGCCGCGGCCAGGGCGATATGGTCGTCCAGACAATGGTCGAAACGCCGGTCAACCTATCCAAGGAACAGCGCGAGTTGTTGGAACAGTTCGAAGACTCCCTGGGCGATGGCGGCACCAGCCCGGAAAGCGAAGGCTTCTTCAAAAAAGCCAAAGAGCTTTGGAACGACATCACCGATTAATGCGGTAGGCGACCCCGCTCCCGAAAAGAAGAATGAATTCGTCAATCCCAATGGCTACGATATCTATTAGTCTGCGGTCATGAATTAGACCTGATTTTCAGGAATTGGCGCTTTCGGGCTATTTTTCATAAAATCATTAGGAATACCTCAGGCCACCCTCAAGCGGGACCTGATCCGTTTGCCTAGTTTCCATCTGGTCTGAAGGGCTTTATCGCAAATTCCTTCATTATGACAATGAACCAATGGGAGCGAATTAATGACACGTATGAAAACCGCTTTGCTGGCTGGCGCTACAAGTATCGCGTTGGCCCTCACTTTCAACTCACCCGCTATGGCTGGCACGGAAGTCATCAAGGGTTTGTCCTGTCTCACCGGTAAGCTGGACATGCTCGCCACCACCAAGAAAGACTTGGGTTGGGCCTGGTCATCGAACTTCACTTGGTACGCCAAGGACAATCCAAAGCGGAATGTTGCGGGAAAATGCGTCGGCTCCGGTGGTTTGACGGGCGGTAAATACGAAACAGCACCGTTCCGCTGCAAGGTGCTGACAGCAGACGGCTCCACATATATGACGAAAGGCACGGCCAACCGGAAAAGCATGAAGGGGATCATCTATGGCGGCACCGGAAGCTTTAAAGGTGTATCGGGAACCATCAGCGGTGGCGCACCCGTGAAGCTGCCTGCCGAAAAAGGTATGTTCGCCGCCTGTCGCGAGGAAGAGGGAACCTGGATCATGCCCGATTAGATCAATCGGCTGGCCAAATCGCCATAGACAGGTGGTTGTCCGCTCCGTAAGCTTGATAGGATTTCTCTGATCAACGGGGAGCCGTACGCGTGAAGATTGCCCAAGGGGCGACCATATTCGTTTTTGACGCATATGAATTGGATCTCGGTCTGCATGAGTTGCGTCGGGATGGCGTGGCGCAAACCATCGAGCCGCAAGTGTTTGATTTGCTGGTTTTTTTGGTCATCAATCGGGACCGCCTGGTCAGCCGGAACGAACTGATCGAACAGATTTGGGGGGGCCGCATTGTCTCTGATGCGGCCCTTTCAACCGCCATGAAATCGGCTCGCCAGGCCATCGGCGACAGCGGCAAGGCCCAGGATTTGATTAGAACTGTGCCGCGCCAGGGTTTTCGTTTTGTTGGAGAAATTCAGGGCGAGGTGGCCGGCGTCCAACTGACGCCATCGCAGGAAGCGGGCGTTGTCGCCAAACTTAATAGAAATTCTATTGCGGCGGGCCTCATCGTTCTGGTGATCGTGATTGTGATGGGGGGCGCAGCCTATTGGTGGACCCAGCCGGTAACATGAGCTACACGTGGCTGGCCGAGGACAAGGACCCGAAGAAGAGCCTGTCAGGCTGTTGCGTAGGTTCGGGTGGTCTGGTGGGTGGCAAGTACCAGGGCGCGCCGTTCTTCTGCGATGTTAAGGCATCCGACGGGTCAACCTATATGGTGACGGGCACCGGCATCCCGTCCAAGCTTGATGCGGTTTTGTTTGGCGGCACAGGTGTCTTCAAAGGTATTAAGGGCACAGTGAAGGGCGGCGCGCAAATCGATCTGCCCGCCCCGCAAGGCGAATTTGCCGCCTGCCGGCCACAAACCATCGAGCGTACGATACCTGGTTAGAGTAGAGGCGGCGGGCACCACGGGACAATTGGGCCTCCCTTTGTTCCTATGGTGCCCGCCAATTCTACTGTTCGATGGCCGGTCGATTGCCACCGCCTGCTGTCATGCCGCCGTCGATCACCAGTTCTGATCCGTTGACGTAGGATGACAGGTCGGAGGCCAGATACAGCACCCCGTCGGCGATTTCCTCGGCCCGGCCCGCGCGGTGGGCCACGGTTGCTGCTGCCAGGGCGGCGGGATCGATTGTGTTGGCACCGCTGTGGGCGCCACCCGCGCGTACTTTGGTCCAGATCGGCGTATCAATGATGCCCGGATGGACCGAGTTGATGCGTACTTTCAATCCCGCATTGGCGCATTCGAGCGCCGCTGACTTGGAAAAAAGGCGCACCCCGCCTTTCGATGCGCTGTAGCCCGCCAAACCTGGTGATCCACGCAGGCCCGCCACCGATGACAATATGATGATGGAGCCGCCACCCGATTGATCGATCAGGGGAATGCCGTGCTTAGTACCGAGAAAAACGCCGTCCAGGTTGATGGCATTTTGCCGTTGCCAATCTTCCAAGGTCATCTCCAACAACGGGCCGCCAATTGCGATGCCGGCATTGTTGAGCAGAATGTGCAGGCCGCCAAGGCGGTTTTTGACTTCGGCCAGTACGGTCTGCCATTGCTCTTCATCGGTCACATCGTGGGGCATGGAAATGGCTGTGCCGCCCTGACTTTCGATGCTGGACACGGTGGCTGCCATGCCCTCGGCATCTATATCCGTGATCACCACGGAAGCACCTTCCCGTGCCAGGGTTTCGGCACACGCCCGCCCGATCCCAGATGCACCACCCGTCACCATCGCAACTTTGCCCGATACCAATCCCATATACTTACTCCAATTTTCTAATTATGCCGGGATTATGGCCGTCGGCGACGTCATGGACAACCCAGCCCGCGATAGCTACTCTGCACAATCTAGAGAATACCAATGTAAAAAATACCAACGCCCGATGTTGAGGAGTAGAAAAATGCGTGTCAAAGTGATTGCCGATAAATGCGAAGGCCATAACCGTTGCTGTGCCCTGGCACCGGAAATATTTGATGTGGATGACTATGGTACGGCAACCGCTATGAATGACGGCAATGTCCCCCTCGAATTGGAGGCAAAGGCAAAGCTAGCCGTTGAGAATTGCCCGGAATACGCCATCGAGTATGTGAAAGACTAAAAGTGATACGAAGCGTACGTCTGTTATAGACAGAGGAGTGTAAAGCCAATGACCGAGACACCACCCGTTGATGATTGGGCCACGGACTTTGATTTGTTCGATGACAGCTATCGCAAGGACCCGGGTCCTGTATGGAAAGAATTGCGGGAGACATGCCCGATCGCCCATACGGAACGCTGGGGTGGTTCTTGGTTGCCGACGAAATATGAAGACATACAGGCCTTTGTTCGTATGGTGCCGGAGCTGTCTTCGCGCAATCCATTGGTGGTGAGCCAGCCGAAGGAGGAACAGGAATTCGATCCCGTGTTGGCGGAGTACGGCAATTCGGCCCCGCCCATCACCTCTGATCCGCCCGATCACATCCCCATGCGGCGGATGATCCTGCCCTTGTTTACGCACAAGGCAGTGGCGAAGCATAGCGCCTTTGTCGAGACGATGTGCCATGAGTTGATCGATGGCTTTATCGAAAAAGGCTCCTGTGACGCGGCCCTCGACTATGCGGTTTATATCCCGGCCAAGACCATTGCCCATATCATTGGTGTCGATGCCCATAGGGTCGATGAATTCATCGGCTGGGTTCGTGGCGTGATAGAGCTGAATGCCGGCGACGCGGACGAGCGGAATAAGTATAACCGCATTCTGCGGCAGTTTTTCGGTGAATTGGTGACCGAGCGTAAGGCCAACCCAAAGGACGACATGATCTCCAGCCTGCTGGCTCAGGAGATTAATGGCGCGCCGGTGTCGAAAAAGGCCGTGGTGGGCATGTGCAACTTGATGCTGGTTGCGGGCATTGATACGACGTGGAGTTCCATTGGTTCCGCCCTGTTGCATTTCGCCACACATCCCGACCACCGCCGCCGCCTGGCGAATGAACCTGAATTAATGCCCTCTGCTATGGAGGAAATGTTGCGGGTTTATTCTCCCGTGACCATGGCCCGGGAAGTGACGGAGGAAGTCCAGACGGGGGGCGTAACGTTCAAGCCGGGTGATAAAGTGCTGATGAATTTCCCCGCGGCGAACCGGGACCCGGCAGTCTTTGATAATCCGGATGAGGTTGACCTTGATCGGGAAAAGAACCGCCATATCGCCTTTGGCATCGGCTCCCACCGCTGCGCGGGCTCGAACCTGGCGCGGCTGGAAATGGAAACAGCATTGCGGGTTTGGTTCGAACGGATACCGGAATTTGAATGCTCCAACCCCGATGCGGTAATCTGGTCGGGTGGTCAGGTCCGTGGCCCACGGCACCTGCCGTTCACCTTTCCCGCCCAATAGGTTTAACCGCCTAATTTAGCCGCCTAGCACCGCCTGGGTTTGTGTCACCCGCGCTATGCGTTTGCCGTTGTCGTCGGTAAGTTCCGTGTCGATGACAATGGTGCTGCGCCCGGTATGCAGGGGTGTTGCGGATGCGTGGATGTAGCCGTTGCGAACGGCCCGAAAAAAATTGGTCTTGCTTTCGATGGTGGATGTCGCAGTAGCGCCTTCGGGCAGGTTCAAAAAAGCCAGGAACCCCCCCAAACTGTCCGCCAGGGCCATAATGGCCCCGCCGTGCAGGATACCGGCCGCTGTGCAGCGCTCCGGTGCCCAGGCCATGCGGGCCATAATTCCCGATGCGGATGCAGAAACGAACTCTATCCCCAAGGTGCCCACCAAAGGCATACGGGATTGAAGGTTGGCGGTTAGTTCCTGGTCAATATCTTTGTTGTCCAACTTAGAACGCCTCATCGTCAGGCATCATCAAAACTTCTGCGCCTGCCTCGGCCCGGCGCTTCAATGATGCTGTGTCCGGCATCACCCGGCCCATATAGAAACGCGCGGTGTTCAACTTCATCTCGTAAAATGCTGCTTCATCGGTGCCGGCTGCCAGTTGATCCAGGGCGATGCGGGCCATGCGGGCCCACATGTAACCGACCGCCACTGTCCCCATCATGCGCAGGAAATCGACTGATGCGGCACCCGCTTCCTCGTGGTTCTGAACGGCGTTTTGTGCCAACCACATGGTCGTGCCCATCAGATCGTTCAGGCCCGCCTGCAGCGGTTTGGTATAGGCCGCCATGGCCTCATCATCTTTTTGGGCGGCGATGAATTCAGAGATCAGGGCGAATAACGCGCGGGCGGGACGGCCGTTGTCCACGCCCATGCGTCGGCCAACCAAATCCAATGCCTGAACGCCGTTGGCCCCTTCGTACAATTGCGAAATGCGGGCATCGCGCACGAACTGCTCCATGCCATGTTCATGGACATAGCCGTGGCCGCCGAAACACTGCATGGCCATGTTGGCGCATTCAAAGCCGACGTCTGTAAAGTGCGCCTTGACTACCGGGGTCAGCAGATTGAACAGATCGCCCACCTGTTGTTTGCGTTCATCATCGCCATCAAAGCGGCCCACCGTTGCTTCATGGGTCAGCCACATCAATAAAGCCCGCGCGCCTTCCGTGAAGGCCCGCATGTGCAACAACATACGCCTAACGTCCGGGTGCACCACGATTGGGTCCGCCGGTTGGTCGGGATATTTCGCACCTGTTAAGGAGCGCCCCGCCGTGCGTTCACGGGTATAGACAGCGGCGTTTTGATAGGCAACTTCCGCCAATGCGACGCCCTGATAGGCGACACCGATGCGAGCCCCGTTCATCATTTGGAACATGCCCGCCATGCCGGCACCGGAACCGCGTTTTTTCTTTTTACCACCAGCGTCATCGGCACCCACAACCTTGGGCTCCGGCTTCGGGCCCAGACGAAAGCCGATGGCACCGTCGTAATGCAGGACCGCCGTGGCTGAACCCTTGATGCCCATCTTGTGTTCAATGCCGCCGCAAACCACGTTGTTGGCTTGCCCCAGGCTGCCGTCGTCGTTGACCGTAATCTTTGGCACCAGGAACAGGGAGACGGCGGACAGGCCCTCACCCTCGCCCTCAACCTTGGCCAGGACCAGATGAACGATGTTTTCGGTCATATCGTGATCGCCGCCGGAGATGAATATTTTCGTGCCGGAGATGGCATAGGTGCCATCGTCTTGTTCGACCGCCTTTGTCCGCATGAGTTTCAAGTCAGTGCCTGCATGGGGCTCCGTCAGGTTCATGGTGCCGGCCCATTGTCCGGATATCATTTTGGGCACGTACAGCTGTTTCAGATGATCTGGTGCGACAGACATCAAAACGCTGGCCGCACCCCCCGTCAGGCCCACATAGATGGAAAGTGCCAGGTTGGAGGACATGGCCATTTCCCCAACCGCCATGCCCAGCACACCGGGCAGGCCTTGACCGCCCCATTCCTGGGGGGTTGAAATGGCACTCCAGCCACCTTCGTTCCAGGCATCGAAGGCCGCCTTAAAGCCAGGGGGTGTGCGTACCTTGCCGTTTTCGAAACGACAGCCCTCCGCATCCCCAACCTGGTTCAGCGGCGCCCAGACTTCCTCCGCCATTTTTGAGCCGCCATCAAGAATGGCATCGGTCAAATCATCACTGACATCTCCATAACCGGGTATTGCGGTCGCGTCGTTGATCGCCAGTAATTCGTTCAAAACAAAACGCAGTTCCCGTACCGGTACGTTGTAACTTGGCATCTGATCAGCTCCAAATCGATCTTTGTGAATAACAAATAGTGTCTTGAAGCTTCCGCTTCCTTACGTGACGGTCAGGCTGGTGCGTCCTAGGCCGTCAATTTCCGTGACCATGTGGTCGCCCGGTTGCAGCCATTTGGTCGCCACAATGGACCCGGTGAGAACCACATCGCCCGCGTGTAACATGGTGCCGCGTTGGTTTAGATTATTGGCCAGCCAGGCCAAGGGGATCAGGGGGTGGCCCAGGGCGTCGCCGCCGACCCCTTCACCCACCACTTCGCCGTTGATCAGCATACGGCCCGGCAATGCGGCCAGGTCCAGGTCCTGCCAAGCGGTCACATCCACGCCCAGGATACAGCCTGCGTTGAAGGAGTTATCGGCTATCAACTGCGGTGCTTCGACCAATTTGTAATCGATGGCCCGGTCATCGACGACTTCAATCGCGGCCATACAGGCTGCGACACCGGGTCGAATATTGTCCTGATCATAGGGGGCGTGGGTGGCGGGCAGATCATGGGCGATGCGCACGGCAATTTCAGTTTCCACACCTATGTTGACGAAATCCCCGTGGCGCATGGTGACCTCCCCCTGATGTATCCGGGAGGCGAAGATCGCGCCTTCACACGGCCGGGCCACGCTCAACAGCTCCTGCATCACTTTCGATGTTAGGGCGACTTTCCAACCCGCGATGGGCCCCGCGCCCGCATCAATCCACATGGCCTGTAGGCGGTCCTGCACCTGATAGGCGGCGTCGGCATCTGCAGGAATTATATCATTCGGTAAAGGTATGCCTTGATCACCGTTCCGGGCTGCCTGGAAAAGATACGCTGCGGCGCTTTCAATAGGATCAGCTACCATTGCCTGCTACTCCTTCGTTGCCACCAGCATGGTGAACATGCCGCCGACGTCCTGGCGAATGGTTTCCACCAGACCTGCGTTGGCAAACAATTCCGTTTGCATTTCGATTGTCGGGACGATGTTGCCCCAGATCAATTCATTGAACTGGGTCTGTACCGCAAAGTTGTAGCTGGGATCCCGCAGACCGGCCAGATCGGACGGATAGGTCTCATCCAAGATAAACAGCATACCGCCCGGCTTTAAGGACTTGGCCACGTCCCGGACCACATCAGGGCGGATACCGTCATCAATTTCGTGCAGCACTTCCATCATGATGGCCAGGTCGAATTCACCGTCATGGCCGATGCCGTCCGGGCCCACTGCCTCTACCACCAATCGGTCCGCCACGTCAGATGCGGCAATGTTGGCCTGGGCCTGGTTGATGCCAAAAGGGTCAATGTCCACCCCGACGCAGTGGGCATTGGGCCAGGCCTGGGCAACCTTGATCATCAAGCCGCCAATACCGCAGCCCACGTCCAGGACCTTGCCGCCCGCCTCCAGCTTGTCCGCCAGGCCTGGTACGCCACCCAACATACGTTTTGCCAACACTGTGTGGAAACCAGCTGTTGCATCGCCCACGTGGCGGGAGAATTCTTCGCCATGTTCCTGAAAACGATGGGCCCCGCCGCTGCGAAAATATTCCGGATAGCTGCGCAAGTCATCGCTGCCGTAACTCACCGTGGCGCGCAGGTAGCCTGCCAAATTGCGCGGGTCAGAGGTATTGACCAAGGCCGCATCCATCATCTCGGCCAAGCAAAAGGCACCATTCTCCCCAGCCTCCAATATGCCATAGTGATAGCCGGTACGGCACCAAACGTCGACATAAAGCGGGTGCAGCTCTAATCCTGCGGCCAGTTTCGCCGGGCTGCAGCCATCGTTACCTGCTTCGTGGATTTTCTTAAACAAATCCATTTCCACGCCCATCGCCATATGATGGACGGCGTGAAAGCCTTTCATATAATCCCAAAGTTTATCCATAGGATTGGCTGGGGGATCGGCTGGGGGGTTGGCTTGTTCTGTCGCAGACATTTCGGCATCTCCCTCATGATGAATTTAATTGGTTTTTGATTGCTTCAGGGCCTTAAAGGCAGCGGTAAAACCGGCCAGGGATACGGGTACGGTAATTTGCTTTTGACGGCTGTCATGAAACGCCAACTTGGCCTGCTGTCCGGCCTTTAGTCTTTTTAGCAAATCACCCTCCAGCGCCAAGCGTGTATGGCAGCCGTTGGGCAAGCAGATTTCCACAGGAATTTGCAGGGTTTCTCCCTCGTCGATCTGCAACAACAAACCCGTGGGCAGATAAACCCCCAATGGCAGCGTAAGGAAAACCATGGCCGGCTGATCCGGTTCCGGATAGCGCACGCCGATGCGCAGGACCTCTCGATTTTCTTCCTCGGATTTCGCGACTTGCATAATGAAGCATCGTTCGGGATCGTCGTCTGTCTTTTTTTCGCAACGCAGACGCCAATCCTGAAAATCTTTTTCGTGCGCGGTAATTGCCTGGGCCGGCGCAAATTGGGTCATCGTTATCAAAAGGGCGGTCATCGCGGTAAAGAAACGAACACTGACGGGCATGGTTTTTTCCTATTGTCGTGCAGAGCAGTGATGATGAATGTAGCCGTTTTTGCCCACTGTCGCCATACTGGCTTAAACTGCGAAAGATAGAATCAATGGAACGTATTTAGGATCAACAGGCCATGACCACATTTTCGATAACCGCCGTCGATACATTGCCGGAAGGTGGCTTGCAGGGTTGCTTTGTGGGCCGCATCTGGTTGCCCGCAGGCGCTGAGGGTGCTGGTGGTGGACCAACGCCTGTTCTGGTCACCGATGACGGCGTATTTGATTTGTCCGCCATATCTGCCACATTGTCCGGCCTATTGGCGATGGATGATCCTGCTACCGCAGCACAACGGGGCAAGGGCGCGAAGTTGGGTGATGTCGCGGCGATCCTGGCCAACAGCGCCTATAACAGCCGGGATGAAGGTAAGCCCTATTTTCTGGCACCCAGTGACCTGCAGGCGCTGAAAGCCTGTGGTGTAACCTTCGTTCGCTCCATGTTGGAGCGGGTGATCGAAGAACAAGCCAAAGGCGATCCTGACCGGGCGGTGGAAATTCGTAAAGCCATTGGGGAAGAGATCGGCCAGTCCCTGGCGGACGTGGTGCCTGGTTCTGATGAAGCCGCGCGGGTCAAGTCGATGTTGATGCAGCGTGGCCTGTGGTCGCAATACCTTGAAGTTGGTATTGGCCCGGATGCGGAGGTGTTTACCAAGTCACAGCCCATGGCCGCGGTCGGCATTGGGGCAGAGATCGGCATTCATCCTAAATCCACCTGGAACAACCCAGAGCCAGAGGTGGTTTTGGCCATCGCCCCATCGGGTGTAATCGTCGGGGCCTGTTTGGGTAACGATGTGAACCTGCGTGATTTTGAAGGTCGCAGCGCGTTGTTGTTGGGCAAAGCCAAGGATAACCGCGCCTCCTGCGCCGTGGGGCCGTTTATTCGTCTGTTTGATGACGGCTTCAATCTGGATCACGTCCGCGCGATGCAGGTTGGCCTTTCTGTCCGTGGTGGCGATGGTTTCGAGTTGCAGGGCCAATCATCCATTTCTGAGATCAGCCGCGATCTAGGCGATCTGGCGGCCTATGCCTGTGGCCCCCATAATCAATTTCCCGATGGTCTGTTGTTGTTCACCGGCACCATGTTCGCGCCCACCGAAGATCGCGATGGGCCGGGCCAGGGCTTCACCCACCATTTGGGCGATGTGGTGACAATTTCCAATCCCCTGCTGGGCAGTTTAAGCAATCAGATCAACCACACGGACAAGATCCCGCCCTGGACCTTTGGTATTGGTGCGCTGATGGCGAACCTGGCGGCGCGGGGTTTGTTATGAGCCGGGATGCCAAAAGTCCAGGGCGGGAGGTGGTGGCGCAATTCACGGGCGTTTCAACGGCGACCGTGACCATGCAGCTGTTAAAACGCGGCCTGCGCAATTGCTTTATTCAAGGTGCCCGACCGTTGAACGTGGAGAATTGCCACTTTGTGGCGGAGGCCTATACCCTGCGCTTTATTCCCATGCGGGAGGATTTGTCGCGGGTCGAGATTTTGGGTGATCCCGAGTATCCGCCGCGCAAGGCGATCGAGAATATTGCCCCCGGTCAGGCCATGGTGATCGATGCCCGTGGCGAATTGGGGGCGGGGGTGATCGGCGATATTCTGGTAGCAAGATTGCATGAGAGGGGCATCGCCGCCGTGATCAGCGACGGCCCGGTGCGCGACGGCGCTATTGTCGCAGCGGGTGCCCTGCCGGTGTTCTGTGCGGGCAGTGCCGCCCCGGCCAGCCTGAACGTCCATTTTGGTGCTGATTTACAGCGTCCCATCGCCTGCGGTGGTGTCGCTGTGATACCCGGTGATATTCTGGTCGGTGATGGCGACGGTGTTGTTGTGGTGCCCCGGAGGATGGCAGCCGAAGTCGCCCGCGACGGTGCGGAACAAGAACGCCTTGAAGGTTTCTTGAAGCAGCGGGTAGAGAGCGGCCATCCGACCATTGGCACCTACCCACCGAACCCGGAAACCTTGCAGGCCTATGAAGCCTGGAAAGCCCAAAATTAAACGAAACATTAGAAGGAATAATGGCTATGCGCATAGGCATATCATTGCCGGTACGGGAATTGCAGAACGATATCGCGGCCATCAAGGACTTTGCCCAGGCGGCAGAAGATCTTGGTCTGACCCATCTGCGGGTGCCCGATCAGGTGATCCGACCGGGAGCTGGACCTTTGCACGAGCCCATGACCCTGATGGCTCTGATTGCAGGGGTTACCTCCAAAATCGAACTGGTGCCGTCCGTTATCATCCTGCCGGCCCGGCAGACAGTGCTGGTCGCGAAACAAACGGCAACTTTGGATGTGTTGTCAGGCGGCCGTCTGCGCCTTGGCATCGGCATCGGCAAAGACCCCGCGGAATATGACGCCCTGGGCGCGGATTTCACCAACCGGGGTGCCCGATGCGAGGAACAAATGGCCCTGCTGCAGCAATTGTGGAGCCAGGAAGTGGTGGAATTTGATGGCAAGTGGGAGCAAATCTCAGGCCTCGGGCTAAATCCATTGCCGATCCAACGGCCCATTCCTATGTGGATTGGGGCGTCCGCCGTGCCGTCTGCCCGCATTCGCCGCCGCATTGGGCGATGGGCGGATGGTTGGTTCGCGCTCTGCTCGCCTGAGGAATACCCCGAAATTCGCGATGATATCCGGGCTGAAGCCAGCGCAGCCGGGCGCGATCCCGATGCCATTGGTACAGAAGCCGGCGTCGCCGTTGTCGGCCCACGGGAGGCTGAATGGCAGACCCGGGTTGCCGGTTGGCGCGAAGCGGGCCTAAGCCACCTGTGTCTGCGTACGTTGGGGGGCGGCATTTCGGCGGATCAGCACATACCGCGTATGCGTCAGGCGGTCGCAGAATTGCCGTAGAAATGGATAGTAATGATCTGATCGTGTACAGCTAAATAGCATATGCAATACATTATATTTTTCTCATTTTTAGGCTTAATACTTTAGAAATATATTTTTCCTAAGAATGGCATTGGAATTTAACAACAAAAGGCGTTTACCAATGCGTATTCTCAAAATTGCGATCGTTGCCGCGCTGCCCTTCATGTTCGCAGGTGTTGCCAGCGCGAATGAGTATGAGCCCCAACTGCGGGAAATGGCGAAAAACAGCATTCAATCATGGCTAAGTGACCCCTCGGTTATTAAGGCCATTCGGGCGCAGAACCAGCAGAACAATGCCCTGGATGAAACCAAAATTGTCGCGCTCGACAAACAGTGGCGGGCCGAGACCGGTGCCTCAAGCCGCCCTATGATCGACAGGGTTATGGAAAATTCACTATCCGCATTCTTGAAATCCAAGAAAGATGGCAGTGAAGGCTTGTTCACAGAGATTTTTGTTATGGATAATAAGGGCCTGAACGTCGGTCAAAGTGACGTCACCTCTGACTATTGGCAGGGTGATGAGGCCAAATGGCAAAAAACCTATTCAGTTGGTGCTGACGCCCTGCACATTGGTAAGGTTAAGGAAGATGAGTCCACTCAGACCTTTCAAAGTCAGGTCAGCCTGTCTGTTGTTGATCCCAAGGACGGCAGCGTGATCGGTGCCATCACAGTCGGGGTCAATGTGGAAATGCTGGGCCAGTAGCAGTTTGTCTTGAAATTTCCAGATATTTGTATTTGAGGGCCACGTCCTATTTGCCAAGGCAAACGAGGTCGTGGCCTTCATCGTAAGGGGTGATGAGTTATGGTGCGATGGACGATCGGTCGTAAGACTGTGTTGGTTGTAGCCGTTGGTGTGATTATTGGTTTCGCCATTGTTATTGCGGCCCAAAGTTTGGGTGAGCGGCAACGTATGAAATCATTGGCGCAGAACAGCAACTTTTCTCTGACCCAGTTATTGAGTGGCCAGGTCGCCGGTGGCATCAAATTTCGAAAAGTTGAAACAATTAGGCGCGCCTATCTGGAATTGACTAGCGGTGAAGCCTCCAACGTGGCTGCGATCTCCGCCCTTGCAGGTGACGGCAAGGCGGTAACCGATTTCAGGGCCGAAGGTTTGCCGTTTTCAGCTGAGGCTGAACTGGCTGAGACCGCCAAGATTGCCATTGAGAGCGGTGAAATACAGTCCATGTTTGTGATGGGCCAACAGATCATTGCAGCCCCCGTACGATTTGGAAAAAAGAACACCATTGTTGGCGCAATTGCCGTGGTCTGGGACTTTGGCCGGGTCGAGGCGCAACTTAATCATAGTCTGATGGTCAGCACTGCCTGGGCCACGCTGATTTCTCTGGCATTGCTGTTGGGCCTGTGGTTCGCACTCTCTCGATTGGTCAGCCGACCTATCGCCGGCATAACCGGTGCCATGCGGGGTTTGGCCAGCGGTGACCTGGATGCGGAAATTGAGGGTGTTTCGCGCAGCGACGAAATTGGCGAAATGGCGCAAGCTGTGCAAGTCTTTAAGCAGAACGCCCTTGAAGTGACCCGTCTGCAGGATGAGCAGGAAAACAGCGTCCGCCGTGCGACAGACGAAAAGCGCCGGGCAGCACAGGATTTGGCTGATAATTTCGATAGCCAGATCGGCGGCGTCGTCAATGCGGTTTCCGCAGCCGCTGGCGAAATGGAAAGTTCGGCAAGCACCCTGACGGAAACCGCCGACCAATCCATGGCGCAAAGTGAAGAAGTTGCCCGCGCGGCAGAGGTTGCCAGCGGCAATGTTCAAACCGTTGCTTCGGCGACGGAGGAATTGTCGGCCTCCTTGCGAGAGGTCAGCAATCAGGTCACCGAATGTGCAGCGATCACCCAACGGGCCGCCGATCAAGCCGGGCAAACCAACGACGAGATTACTGTACTGTCGGAAAGTGCTGAAAAAATCGGCGATGTCATCGCAATGATCAACGAAATTGCTTCGCAAACCAACTTGTTGGCCCTGAATGCCACGATTGAGGCTGCGCGCGCCGGTGAAGCGGGCAAGGGCTTTGCCGTCGTCGCCTCCGAAGTGAAAAACCTGGCCAATCAGACGGCTAATGCAACGGAAGAGATCGCCTCTCAGATCGCGGGTGTTCAAGACGCCACCAACGGTTTTGTGCAATCCATCGGTGGCATCACGCAAACAATAAATCAGGTGAACGAAATCGCCGCGGCCATTGCTGCTGCGGTGGAAGAACAAAACGCCGCTACGGGCGAGATCAGCCGCAATATTCAGGAAGCGTCCGCGGCGACGCAACGTGTCTCTGGCAGTATTGCAGCTGTGACAGAGGCAAACTCCCGCACCGGTGGGGCAGCGGGTGGCGTTGAACATGCAGCGTCCGAGCTGTCCCAGCAGTCCGATACCCTGCGCCAGGCAGTCGACGGCTTTTTGGTAAAAGTCAGGGCCGGTTAGTTCACACTATCTGTTGTTGCTCCTAAACTGCTGTCGCCTCTTTTTTGGTCAAGGCGGATAGCATGTTTTCCACCACATCCGGCCCCAGGCCCCGGGTGATAAAAACAATGCGAGAGCGGTGATCATCATCGGGCCAGGCGTCCAGCTGTACGGGCGGGTGGAACATATGCTGGACCCCGTGGACAACCACCGGCGTCTCGCTCTCTGCCACATTCAACATGCCTTTGATGCGCAGGATATCGTCGCCCCGATAGGTGGTCAGCAATTCCAACCAGGATGCGATCTGTTCCCACGGCAGGCGGTCTTCAAGATAGACGCAATAGGCCTGAATCTCCGAATCATGACGATTTACGTCATGCCCGCCTTCGTGCCCGCCTTCGTGGTTATGACCATGGTCATGATCATCGTTTTCTTCATAAGCCTCTGTGCGCAACCAGCGCTGTACATCCAGGGACTTGGTTTCCGGGTCATATAGGCCTGCATTGAATAATAGGGCTGGGTCGATCTCCCCCTGCACTGCGTGGTGAATATCGGCGGCGGGGTTCAGGCTGCGGAGGCGCGCCTCCAGCCCGGCGATGGTTTTATCGTCTGCCAGGTCAACTTTGGTAATGACAATACGGTCGGCCACGGCGGCCTGCTTTACAGCCTCATCATGTTTGCTCATGGTATCCATGCCCAACATGGCATCTGCTGTGGAGATGACGCCATCCAGGCGATAGCGGCCCATCAGGAACGGGTCGGCCATCAGGGTATGCAGGATGGGGGCTGGGTCCGCCAACCCCGTCGTCTCGATGACCAGGCGTTCAAAATCGGGTATTTCCTGTTTTGCCCGCCGTGTGAACAGGCTTTTCAAGGTATCCACCAACTCGCCCCTGATGGTGCAGCACAGACAGCCGCTGGACATCAGGACCACATCGTCATCGACACTTTCCACCAGCATATTGTCGATGCCGATTTCACCGAATTCATTGATCACCACAGCCGTTTTCGCCATGTCGGGATGCTGGATCAACTTATTCAACAAGGTGGTTTTGCCGCTGCCCAGAAAGCCGGTAATGACGGATACGGGCAGGCTGTCTACTTCAACTTTGGTCATCTTCGTCTTCCTGCTGTAACGGTGGTGGTGGCGGATTAAGGGGGCGGAAGGGCAGCACTAGCATCCACAACAGATTGGCGCAAATTCCCCCCTGATAGGCGCTCAGGCCAATGGTCATACCCTCGTGTCCCAGGCCGGGTTGATCCCGGTAGCTGCCGAACAGGCGGTCCCACCAGGGCAGGTTAAAGCCGAAGTTGGAATTATACTCCGTGCCCGCAACAGAATGATGCACCCGGTGCATATCCGGCGTCACCACCAGCAAACGCAACCACCGATCCAGGGTCAGGGGCAGGCGGGCGTTGCCGTGGTTGAACATGGCGGTGCCGTTCAACAAAATCTCGAATATCAAGACGGCCAGTGCGGCGGGCCCCAGGATTATGACCGCGCCCAACTTAATGATCATAGACAGGGTAATCTCCAACGGGTGAAAACGCAGGGCCGTGGTGACATCAAAATCCGCATCCGCATGATGCATCCGGTGCAGACGCCAAAATAGTGGAATTATATGAAACAGGCGATGTTGCCAATACACCGCCATATCCAACAAGACGACGGCGGCGGCAACCTCCAGCCAGCCGGGCAACGTCACCTTATTGAACAAACCCCAGCCCAGCTGCTGGGCCCAGACCGATGCGCCGATCGCCAACACGGGAAAGGTCAGGCGCATGACCACGGTGTTAACGACAACAATGCCCAGATTGCCCAGCCACCTCCGTAGCTTGCTTTGTTCTAAGCGCCGGCGCGGTGCGGCTATTTCCCATAGGGCCATAGCGATCAGTATGCCGAGAAAAAAGCTCAGGCGGATCGTGCTTTCATTATGCAGTATACTCTCCGACATGAATCCTACCTTGTATAACATCCTATATGATGGCCCGCCCTACGATGATCTGGACGAGGCCGATTTAACCCTTGTTCTGGCCCACGGCGCAGGTGCGGCCATGGACAGCCCGTTTATGGCGGCGTTCGCGACCGGTTTGGGCCAACGTGGTATCCGTGTGGCCCGGTTTGAATTTCCCTATATGGTCGAACGCCGGATCAGTGGCAAAAAACCGCCTCCGAACCGTCAACCGATCTTATTGCAATCATGGCGTGACGTCATTTCACAGTTGCGCGTGGACCATCCGGGGGAGAGGTTGGCCATAGGCGGAAAATCCATGGGCGGGCGTATGGCCTCGATGCTGGTGACAGAGGGCACGGCAGACATTGCGGAGGACATCTCAGTGGATATTGCGGCCCTGGTCTGCCTCAGCTATCCCTTTCATCCGGCCAAAAAACCGGAGCGTCTGCGCACCGAACATCTGGCTGATGTCTCATTGCCCAGCCTGATTGTACAAGGCGACCGTGATCCGCTGGGCAACCGTGCGGAGGTCGACAGTTACAATCTTGATCCGTCGATCCAGTTTCATTGGTGTCCGGACGGTGACCATGACCTCACCCCCCGCAAACGTTCCGGCCACACCCAGGCGGCTAACTGGAACGATGCCATGGATCGGGTGGCTGACTTCCTGATTACACTTTAGGCCGCGACGGCGGCCCGGCGCCTATGCGCCGCCCACCCCATTTCGTTCTGTGGAGCGTTAGCGTGAGAGAAAAAGCTAATCCTTATTCGATGAACATCGAATAAGGATTAGAGGCTGGTATGGCGGGCGCGGACGCCGCGCTCAATCGCGGCTGCAATCAGGCGATCCAGTTGCAGGCTGTCGCGCAATTGTTGCAGCAGGCGTAGCTCCTCCTGCTCCACATGCAAGTCGGCGGCGGCCACTTCACAAGCCAGGGCATAAGCGGTTTCGCTTAATTTAGCCGGCAATGAGGCAACGATCAGGTCCAGGACCTGATCCAGGCCGCCCGGTTGGCCTAACTTAGAGGCGCATTCTTCCGCCAGAGGGACCAGTTCTTCAACATCAAAATCCTCAAACACGGGCAGGTTTTGTACCTGGTCTCCAATCCGCTTTAATTCCCGGTCGGTCATGTCGTTATCGGCCGCAGACATTAACACCATGATATAAATCAGGGCACTGTGGGGGTTCAGAATATCGTCGCTCATTGTGCTTTCCTTTAATTAGAGGTCGCGAAAATAGGCGAGGGGCGGGCACTCTGCAAGCTTCCTTTCAATGACCACCTTAAAGCGGAGATGAAATAATTTCGCCCAGGCGACGACCGGCCGCTGCTATCGCTTCCTCGGTATGGGCAGCATAGCCCAGCATCAGGCCATGACGGGCCGGTTTGCCCGCAAACGCGGTGCTTAATGCCATTGTTGTAACCCCGGACTGAGCGGCGGCGGCCACAATTCGGTTGTCATCCATCACCCCCCCAAGTGCCGCGCCGGGGAGGGCAATTAAATGCATCCCCGCCTCATCGGCGGCAATATCCAATAATCCTGATAGTTCTTTTTTGGCGACGTCCAGCAAGGCTTCCTGGCGCGCCGCATAAAGGCGTCGCATACGGCGGACGTGGGCGGCGAAATGACCGTCTTCGATAAAGCTCGCCAACACCGGTTGTCCCAACATCGCGGCATGATCATCCAGCACCCGCCTGGCCTGTATAAAGGGGTCCACCAGATCTGGCGGTACCACCAGATAGCCCAGGCGCAGGGCCGGGAACAGCACCTTCGAAAAGCTGCCCACATAGATCACCCGACCCGTTGGATCCAACCCTTGCAGGGCCGCCAAGGGACGGCCGGAATAGCGGTATTCACTGTCGTAGTCGTCCTCCAAAATCCAACCCTGGCGCCGCCGGGCCCATTCGATTAAGGCAAGCCGGCGACGCAGGCTCATCACCACGCCGAGGGGGTATTGATGCGATGGCGCGACACAGGCAAAGCGCGCCAAAGGCGCCCGGCTTTCACCCTGGGCGATGTCCATGCCCTCTTCATCAACGGGTACTAGGGCGGTACGGATCCCGGCTGCCGTCAAGGCACCGCGAATGCCGCCGTAGCCGGGTTCTTCCACCAATGCCTGGTCATCGTGATCCAGCAAAACCTGGGCCGCCAAATTGATGCCCTGTTGCGCACCGCTGACAATAATTATTTGTCCCGGATCGCAGCGGACACCCCGCATGGCACCAAGGTAGGCGGCGATCGCCGCTTTCAACGGGGGATAGCCACCCGCATCCCGGCTGATGGCAAGACCAGGGGCGGGACGACGCCAAAACCGGGTCATTATCCGGGCCCAGATATCGAACGGAAAACTCTTCAGGTCCGGGCCAGGGGCAAAGGCCTGTTCGCTGTTGTACGGCGTTCTACTGATCGCGGCCAGGATACTGCCGCGTCGGGACAGGCCGTAATGCCGGGGCGCCCCAGTGAAGTGGGGCGTTTCATGGTGCCCGGGATGATAGCCGGGTAAATCTGACGGTGCTTGTCTGGTGGATAAATGTTCGCTACGCCGTCGCTCCGGCAAATTGGGCCGGGCATCGGGCAATGCAGAGGCGACATAGGTGCCGTCCCCTTTGCGGGTTTCCACATAACCCTCCGCCAATAGCTGTTGCAGGGCGTTTGCGACCGTGTTGCGGGAGAGGGAGAGGTCTTGGGCCAGTACACGATTTGCCGGCAGGCGCGAGCCCGAGGGCAGACGACCATCCAGGATCATCAGGCGAAAACCCTCGTATAACTGCCGATAAAGCGGCTCTTCACCGTCTCGATCCAGGTCCATGGCCACCAGATTTCCGCCGCCCAGCATGGTGTTCCCTTCCCCAAGAAAACGGTTGAATATATTGGCCTCAAGATTATATCATAAATCTAGTTTTAGTGTGGGCCATTTGCGGAGGCGATCAAATCATGGTCTCAACTCATGGCCTGGAGCATTTCCTGTATAGAAATGCTCGGACTTTTAAGAAAAGAGCAATTTTTCCAATCACTTATTTTCGCCCAACGCTATTGGGCAAAACACATTTGATCGGAATTGCTCTAGAGGGAGTGGTTAGATGAAGCTTAGAGATGGTGAATCCTGGATGCCCGCGCCAGAGTATGGTCGCGGCCTGCGTGGCCTTGGCATCAATTTAATTGTCCGCAATATGGCGGACGCCCTACGCTTTCAGATGGAGGTTCTGGCGGTTGATGTGACCTATAGCGACCCAGATTTTGCCGCCCTGCGTGGCTATGGCGGGGAGTGGATGCTGCACGCTGACCATACTTATGACAATCACCCATTGCAAGGCAGCCTGGCACCGGACCTGGCCCGCGGTATCGGCGCGGAACTGCGTCTATATGGCCGTGACCCTGATGTGGCGGAGGCTTGCGCCAGAGAGTTGGGTTTCGAGGTTTTGGCCGGTGCATCGGATAAACCCCATGGCCTGCGGGAAGCATATATCATTGATCAGGATGGCTATCTGTGGGTGCCGTGCATACCGCTGGGTTGAAGGTTTTCAGTCGGCTTGTGCCGGTTGGCCAGCGCCGATTATTAGCTCAGGATTTTAGCGATTGCTGATGCCAATTTGGCCTTGTTGTAAGGCTTTCGCAAGACGATTGCGTCATCCTGAAATTGTCCTGTATCGGCGATAATACCGTCGCTATATCCGGTGGTATAGAGAACTTTAAGCCCCTCATTAAGACGCAGGCTTTGCTCTGCCAGTTCAGGCCCACTGACCCCGCCCGGCATCACCAGATCGGTGAAAAGTAAGTCGACGTGCCGCCCATCGGACAGGATGGTCTGGGCACTGATGCCGTCTTTCGCTTGGATCACCGCATAACCCAGGCCGATCAATTGCTGGGCCAATGTCTCGCGAACATCTTCGTCATCCTCAACCAAAAGAATTGTACCGGAACCCAGCATTGTGGTCTCGTTAACCTGCTCGGGGCTTGCCGCCGTTTCATTTACTTCGCCGGGTAATCGGGGCAGGTACAGGCGTATGGTTGTGCCGTGCCCGACCTGGCTTTCAATTTCGGCGAAGCCGCCGGACTGCTGGGCGAAGCCATAAACCATGCTGAGGCCAATTCCGGTGCCCTTGCCAACATCCTTGGTGGTGAAGAACGGCTCAAATGCGTGGTCAATATCATCTGCCTTTATGCCACTGCCGTTGTCCGTCACCCCGAGCATGACATACTCACCCGGCCGGGCCTCCTCATGGCTGGATGCCGCTTCTGCGTCCAGGCGGATGTTGCCGGCGACCAGGTTGATAACACCGCCATCAGGCATGGCATCGCGGGCATTCAGTGCCAGATTTAACAGGGCATTTTCCAATTGACCAAGGTCCGCCCGCACCTGCCAAATATCGGTAGGTACTTCAATTGTCACCCTGATCGTTTCCCCCAGGGTTTGCAGCAGCATGGGCTGAATTTCCGACAGTACGGTGCCGATCATCAATGCCTTGGGTGCCAACGGTTGTTTCCGGGAAAATGATAATAAACGGTCCGCCAGATCCGCCCCGCGCGTAACATTCCGGAAAATCGCCTGAAACCGTCGCTGCATCTTGTCATCTTCGGGCAGCTCCCTTTGCATGAGATCGAGGTTGCCGTTTATGACCTGAAGAAAATTGTTGAATTCATGGGCAATGCCGCCTGTTAGCTGACCCACGGCTTCCATCCTCTGAGAGCAGCGAACTTGTTCCTCAAGTTGTTTGGCTTCTGAAATATCCAGTCCGGTTGTCAGGATATATTCCGGTCGCCCTGCTGAAACCTGAATGGGCACAATATTGTACACGATATGCCGGCCCGGCAGGCGCGCCGGTTCAACCTCCAGTTTCAAAGTAGGCTCGCCGGTCTCTATGACTTTTTTGACGTATTCGTCGATGGTGTCCACATCGATTTCACCCATC
Organism: Alphaproteobacteria bacterium; assembly: GCA_028824965.1. Classification (GTDB taxonomy): domain Bacteria; phylum Pseudomonadota; class Alphaproteobacteria. The sequence continues at coordinate 22,278 of JAPKBD010000025.1, forward strand.
ACCTCCGCCATCGTGTGGCCGATAAACGCTTCAGCAGGCTTCCCCATCAGCTGCGCGCCATGGGCACTGAAAAAGACATACCGACCCTCAGCATCCCGCAAGGTCACCGATCCCGGCCAACCTTCGATGGTGGAGGGCAAAAGACTGTTTGTCGCAGCCAATTCAGTTTCGGTCTGTCTCTGGCCCGTGATCCGGGTCCCTGTTCCGCGATAGCCGCTAAATACGCCATGATCGGCAAAAACCGGTTTGCCGTGAATTAGATATGATCCCATCGAACCATCAGCTTGGTGCCATGTTACTTCAAGGTTCCGAAAGGGCTTATGCGCCTCCATTATCTGAAGATTGGCTTCGACTATCGCGGCCTCTTCCGTTGAGCCGCTGTGCAGAACATCGGCATAAATTTCGCGCCGGGTTCGCCCGATGCTGTCGACGAGGGACTTGCCCGTTAATGCCTCGTACCGACCTGAGATGTTTGTGAAGCGAAGGTCTGTGTCCATTTCCCAATACCAGTCGGAGGCAAATTCCGTGTAATTTTGAAACCGCGCTTCGCTTTTCTCCAGCGCCTCTGCCACCCTGTTTTGGGCGATCAGGTTAAGACTGAACCCACCGGTCACAAGTGCAATGCCACAAATATTGATCAGCCAGCCATAGTCGGTATGAAGGTTCTGCAACACCGACGCGGATACTTGTGCAGTGAGAGATGGCATGACGTACATGATCAATAAATCGAATGCGTAAAACATCCCCATCAGGGCAATGCCGACGATAACGAGACCTTGTCCGGGGTGACCCTTTGGCGGGCGGTATCGAAAATACACGATCCCAGCGATCAAAACGACGCCTATTGCCGCTAGGTCCAGCAAGGGCGTCAATAAGTTCGAAACAAATACCATATCCCTACTCTGCTAAAGGTCTGGGTCCAGGTGAGGGTCCAAGTCCAAGTCTGGTGGCCCTATGTCTCCGTTGGTCAATTGGTTGAAAGACCAGGCTGCTTTCAATCGTTATGTTACAATATTGCCGTATTATATCAAGAATATATCAATAAAATTTCGCATCTTGGCTGCTATCGGTTTAGGCCTGGGCAATACCGCCGCGGTGCGCGCCGCCATCCGTATTGCGCCACAGCACCGCTTGATCTTTGGGCAAGGCGCGGCTGTTGGGCATGGATAGCCACAGACGGTGCAGACAGCGTCGTTGGTCGAGCGTTGCGCCGGGATGATCTTCATAGGCGGTGCGGGCGTGATAGATCACATGGTTGTTGATGAACTGCATATCGCCCGGCTGCATGGTGATCTCCATGCAAAGTTCTTCGGCCAGATCATGCAACGTATCAAGGGCCTGCCAGTGGGCTGCCGTCATGCGGGGGACGTCCAGCATTTCCTGGGCCGCTTCAACATAGGTGCGCGAATAGTGGGAGGTAAAACGACCGTCCCGTTGACCAAAGACGGGCAGGGCATAGCTCAACAACTCGCCGCCGCGCTCCTCTCCCAACCGGGCCCGGTGATAGGGGGCATACAACAGCGCAGCCAGATCGGGATGCCGATCCAACATGGTGTTGTGCACCATTGCGGACGAGGCGATGCGGCTGACCCCGCCCATTGGTGCTTGCCGGATACATAACAGGGCGACCACATCGCAACGGTCCGTATGAAATCGCAACAGGGCATTGGACAACGTTCGGGCTTTGGATGATTTGAAGCTGCTGCCGTCCCGTGCCGTCAGTTTATGGCCCAGTACACTATCCGTATCCTCCGCCTCGTCCGTGATATCCCGCATCAGCAATGCGTTGCAGTCCTGGAACACCGGGCTGCCCATATGCAGGCCAATACCGTGCCAAAGATGGCGCAGGCCATCGCCAAAGGCCGCCACCGGCAGGCCTGATAAATTGGCCAGGCCGGAGCCGTTTTCTAGTTCTTCCGCCAATGCCGCCAGCGTCTGCCGCAACCCGATCAGGGGAAAATCCGCCTTCGTCATCTGCTGCCAAGGTTGGCCTTTTTGCATTGTCACCGCCAGGGCCGCGTGCAATTCGGCAACATCCGCCTCTGTCAGGGCAAACCGCCAGCGGGTATCATCCAGCAAGGTATCACCTTGCCAGGCGGACGGCCCTGCAATGGGTGTAGGGGTCGCCGTTGCCATTTTTCTAGATCCAATATTGCAGAACGTAATCGAAAGGCCCTTCGACATTGACGATATCGACCCGCTGCAGCTCAATCCGAAGGCCTTCCGGGGTATTCTTCAGATTGTGGCGATACTTGCCGGCAAAGAACCGTTGTTCATCCATGCGGTATTCCGCCACATAGAATTTCGATCGCACCACCAAATCGCCCGTGGATGCATCCTCCGCCTCAACCACCACATTGGAAACCACGTGCCCTGTGCGATTGGCGGGTGTGCGGGACCAGGCCATGGGGTGGTTGATGCGCCCGATCCGCGTGCGCATCAGGTAATGGTCTTCCCAGAATATATTTGGCTGTCCTTCGCCCACCGTCTGCTCCGGCGCTCCGGGCATCCAGTAATGGCCATCTGTTGTGAAGAGGGCCAACCAGTCATCCCATAGCCCGTCGTCCAGGATTTCCGCCTGACGAAAGAGAAACTGCTCCGCCCGGTGCTGGGTTTCCAGGCTGATGTCGGCCACGATCAGGGGTGAGCCTGCCGCCCCGCTCATGCCGCCATTCATACCACGTCCTCCGCCTTCATATAGTCGCTCCAGGCTTCGAACTGGTTACGCATGGGGATCTCGGAAAAGCCGATGTTGGAGGTGGTGATATCCCCCTCAACCCGGTCCTGACCCGCATTGCGGTGGAAGCTGACCCAATCGCCGCCCTCGCTCTCCAGCCCCTCCTGGATTTTACGGAAGTTATATAAATCATCGGCGTTGATCATGGTGGAGGGGGAGTTGACCAGATAGAAATAATCCAGGGCGCGGCGATAGATCGGTTCCGGCGCGCCTTTCAAGCGGAAATGCCAGATCTCAGTCATTGTCTCGTTCGCCGATATGGGTCGCACGGCGCGCAATTGCTGCAATGGTGATTGGATCGAAAGGCATGGATAGACCAATAAATGATGGATATTGACGTCCAGAATCTCCTTGGCCCGTTCCGCACCATAATGCTTCTCCATGATGGCGTCGTATTCCAGAGTATCAGGGTCGGTCGGCCG
>JAPKBD010000290.1 GCA_028824965.1 Alphaproteobacteria bacterium
CCCCGACGACGATATTTTGGTGGAGGTCAGCTATAAGGATCTAGGGCTGATCATGTTCACCTCCGGCACCACGGGGCCGTCCAAAGGTGCCATGTTGCCGCACGGGCATTTGTATTTGTTCGGCCATTGTATGGAGCTGAACCTGGGCCTAACGCCCCGCGATCACTATTTCATCTGCATGCCGTTGTTTCATGCGGGTGCGCTGTTGATGCAGGCCTATTCGACCTTGATCGCAGGCGGCAGTGCCACTTTGATGAAGCAATTCCGCGCCACAACCTGGATCGACGATGTGCGCAAACATCGCGCCACGGTGACGAACCTGTTGGGTGTGATGAATGATTTCGTTCTCAGCCAACCTCCCCGAGATAACGACCGGGACAATGACTTGCGCATGATCTGCGCCCTGCCGGTGACGGGGGAAACACTGGCCGCCTTGCGCAGCCGCTTTGATGTAGCGAAATTCAATGAAGTGTTTGGCATGACGGAATGCAACATGGTCGCCTCCCGCCCCCTGGATGCACCGGATGAGGCGGGTTGTTCCGGCAAGGTCTGGGAGGAATATTTCGACGTCATTGTCGCCGACCCGGAAACGGATGAACCGCTGCCACAGGGTGAGGTGGGCGAAATTCTAGTGCGCCCGAAAGAACCCTTTTGTTTTATGCAGGGCTATAACGGCATGCCTGAGAGGACGGCGGAGACTTGGCGCAATTTCTGGTTCCACACCGGGGACGCGGGCCGTTTCGATGACCGGGGGTACCTCTGGTACATCGATCGGATCAAGGACACTATTCGAAGGCGGGGCGAAAATATTTCTTCTTACGAAGTTGAGGCGGTCTTGCTGGAGCATCCAAGCATCGGGGCGGTCGCTGCCATTGCCGTCAAGGCGGGACAGGGTGGCGAGGATGAAGTGCTGGCCTGTATCGTCTTGGAAAATCCCGCGAAGCCCCCCCGACCGGAAGATCTGTTGGATTTCTGCGTGCCCCGCATGCCGTATTTCGCGGTGCCCCGCTATATCGATTACATCGACGAAATCCCCACCACGCCAACTTCGAAAATGCAGAAATACAAACTGCGGGAACGGGGTTTAAGCAATACTGTCTGGGACCGGGACGCCGCAGGTTACAAGGTCACGAGATAGCGGGGTCACGAGATAGCATATGCAGAAACCAAAGGCGCGCACCGCCCCGGCCCTGCTGGATGAAATGGCCGCACGACAGCCCGAACATGAGGCGGTGGTCGATGGAGATCGGCGGTGGAGCTATGGCCAACTGCGGACCGAGGCGCAATCAGTCGCAGCGGGTTTGTGGGCCATAGGGGTACGGCCCGGCGACCGGGTTGCCATCCTGATGGGCAATCAGGCGGAGTGGTTGTCGAGCTATTTCGCCATCCTGGGCCTGGGTGCGACAGCGGTCGCCTTGAACACCTGGCTGACACCCACAGAACAAGCCTATCAATTGAACCATGCAGAGGTCACGACGTTGATCTTGGCGGATCGTTTTCGGGATCGGGACGTGCTGGCGGAACTGGAGCAAATGCAGACGATTGGTCTGCCCGCCCTGACACGGCTGGTAGTGCTGGGCACACGCGCACCCGCAGTCGCAATAAATTTTGACGATCTGGCCGCCTTGGGCAAAGACGCGCCGGATGATATTTGGTCCGCAGCGACGTCCGATGATGTGGCCTGTATCCTCTACACATCGGGCTCCACAGCGCGGCCAAAGGGCGTGCCCCTGCAACATTGGGGTCTGATAGATAATATGTGGGAGATTGGCGAGCGTATGCACCTAGGCCCGGATGACCGCATGTGGTTCGCCATCTCGTTATTCTGGTCATTCGGCTGCGTTAACGCGGTCTTTGCGGTGATGAGCCATGGCGGCACGTTCGTGCTGCAACATCATTTCGATGCGGGCGAAGGCCTGGCGTTGATCGAGGCGGAACGCTGCAGCATTTTTTACGGCACGCCAAACATTGCCCTGGCCCTGGCCGAACATCCCGATAGCCTGACCCGGGATCTTTCCAGCCTGCGTACAGGCGCTGCCATTGGCACGCCGGAGCAGATGCAGATGATCGTCGATCTTGGCGTCACGGATATCTGCAATGTCTATGGCCTGACGGAAGCCTACGGCAATTCCTGCGTCACGGATGCCAACGCGCCGCTCGATCAACGGCTGATCGCCTCCGGCGCGCCTCTGGGTGGTGTTGAGTTGCGGATACTGGATCTTGAAACAGGGCTGGCATTGCCGGATGGCGCGGTGGGGGAGATCGCCCTGCGCGGCCATATCATGCCCGGCTATCTGAACGACCCGGAGACAACGGCGGCCAGCATGACCGATGATGGTTTTTTGCTGACCGGCGATCTGGGTTTTCTGGATGCCCAGGGTTGGATCAACTTTCAAGGCCGGCGCAAGGAATTGATCAAATCGGGCGGCATCAATATCGCCCCGGCGGAGATTGAAGCTGTGTTGCGGGAACATAGCGCCGTTGCATCCGCCTTTGTCACCGGCCTGAACGATGCCCGCCTGGACCAGGCCATCGGTGCGGTCATGGTGCTGCACCCCGGTCAAACAGCTGATGTGGTTGAGCTGAAACAACATTGTCGTCAAACCCTGGCCGCCTATAAGGTGCCGCAGCATTTCGTCTTTGTCCCTGCCAACGAATTGCCGGTAACATCGACGGAAAAACTACAGCGCAATCGCTTGCACGAATTGTTCCGTGCTGTTGGAGAGGCGTGAGCATGTCGGCATCAGATGTCAAAACGGCCTGGGATAGCTTCATTGGCGATATGACCAAAGCTGTTGAGCGTATGGATAAGATGACCGAAGGGCTGGATGAGGCAACCCGCGCGGACGGCTTTCAGGTCCTGACCCGAACCTTGGGTGCCGTGCACGAATGCCTGGACATGGACCGCACCCGGCCCTTGCCCGTGCCCCATAATATCGCCACCAACAAATTCCTGATGGACAACCCGGACGGCAAATACTGGACGTTTGAGATCGACCCCCGCCAGCGTTATTGCCTGCGTGGCAATACGGGTGCGGCGGCCTATACCGCCATTGATATTTATCTGGCGCGGGAGAAATGGCACGACACGGAAATGTCCGCCAGCATCAACGGCACGGATTTGGTGCAGGACGAGGGGGGCAATTTCGAATTGGTGTTGGGCGGCGACAGGCCGTCAACAGGCAATTGGCTACCGCTTGCCTCTGAGGCACGGACCGTGTGGATCCGGCAATTCTTCAATGATGTCTACCTTGAGCGGCCCAGCCGGTTCGACATCATCAATCTGGATGAGGGCACCCCGGCCCCAGTATTGGACCCCAAAATGCTGGAACAGCGCCTGATCACCGCCGGGCAAAAAATGAAAAGCATGACGTCCGCCATCCGTCATGCGGCCGACAATGAATTAAGCCGGGGCAATCATGTCCGGGTCTGGTCCGAAATGGGGGGCGGGGCCGTCTTCACCTCGTCCGATATCTGGTATCAGCGCGGTGCCTGGGCCTTGGCGACGGACGAGGCCCTGGTGCTGGACGGTATCGCGCCAGCATCGCAGTTCTGGAACATCGTGCTCTACAGCCGCTTTCTCAACTCTCTGGATCATCGCAACCGGAGCGTCTCGCTCACCGGACCAAAGGTCAGCGTCGATGACAATGGGCGCTATCGCCTGATCTTGGCAGGGCGTGACCCTGATCTGCCGAACTGGCTGGATACGGAAGGCCGCGATGTGGGTATGTTCGCCCTGCGCTGGGTGTGCCCAGCAACACAACCCGAATTGCCCCGTGCAACGGTTGTCAAACTGTCGGATCTAGGCTGATGAACGCCGATGTCTGGCAGATGCCGCCCCGGCCCGCTGATGCGATCCGTCAGTATGGCGAAGCGGCGGACGCCATGGCGGCTGATCCGTCCGCCTTCTCCCTTGATCCGGGCACATTGAACCAGCGCCTGGCTGAACGGGATAGCGGCCCGCTACCTGATGGTCTGGCCCGAATGGCCATTGCCGCCCATACAGAAGGCCGCCTGAACCCGTTGGGTCGGCGCACCATCGGAGCCATGCTAATGGCCCTGGCCAGGGGCAGGCAACGGCAAGCGACATATTTGCAAGACCAGCCCGGCATTGCCCAGCGGCCCATTAGACGGCCTGTTTTCATCGTCGGCGGCTGGCGTACCGGGACCACATTGTTGCATCGCCTATTGGCCCATGTGGCCGGGCTGCGGGCACCGCGATATTGGGAGTTGAGCAATCCATTTGCCGCCAATGAGGCCGACCCGGAAAAGCGCAGCAAATTGGTTGGCCGGGCCCAGGCCATGCACGATTTTCAATACAGCCTGAACCCGACGAAACAGATCGTGCATCCATCAGGCGCAGATCTGCCCGAAGAATGCGTGGTCGCCATGGGCAAAGATGGCCTGAACTGGGCCCTGACGGCAACCGCCTGGATGCCCAGCTATGCCGCTTGGCTGCAGGACCAGGATTTCACAGGGTCGTATCAACGGCACCGGGAAATCCTACAAATCATCCAGGGGGAGACACCCCAACGTTGGCTGTTGAAAGCACCGGCACACTCGGGGGAACTGGCGGCGCTGCTTAAGGTCTACCCCGATGCCCATATCATCCATCTGCACCGCGATGTCGTGGAGACGGTGACATCAGGTGCGTCACTTTTTGCGGTCTTTCACGCCACCTATTCCGATCATATCGATGCAGAAGCCATCGGCACCTATCAACTTGAAACATTGGCGCTGTGGTTTCAGCGCGCCATGGCGGCCCGAAACGACGCGCCCGCCACCGCGAACATCGTTGATGTTTCATATAAAGATTTGGTCGCTGCCCCCCTGGCCACCGCGCGGGGTATCCTGGCGGCCGTGGATCACGACTGCACAGATACGGATCAGGCTGGGATGACGGATTACTTGGCATCGAACCAACAGCATAAAATCCTTCGCCATGCCTATAGCCCGGCGCAATTTGGGCTGGACCCGGGCATGGTCCGCGAGAAATTCGTCGATTACAGTCGCAGGTTTGGCGTTTGAGACACGAAAAACCCCGCCACAAAGCCTATATGCGGCGGGGTTTTGCTAGAGAAATTTTGATTAGGCAGCCCTGACAGAGGCCAGGAACTTTTCCATTTCCACTTTCAGGCTATCCGCTTGTTGAGATAGCTCGTTGGTGGACGTCAATACACTATCAGCGGCAGAGCCTGTTTCCTGGGCGCCCCGACTGACGTTCTCCATGCTGGCATTGACCTCCTCCGTACCTTGGGCTGCTTAGATCACCAATTTATGTTCAGCAGCATCTTGTTGATGCAATTCCAATTAATATTCGCTATCCATGCAGATGGTCAGAGAATACGACATTAATCTTATTACTTTTAGCATCGGTGGATTCAATGGATCGCTGCAACATACGATGAAATCTTGCTGACAAGAAGGATGAGAGCGTATGGCAC
>JAPKBD010000291.1 GCA_028824965.1 Alphaproteobacteria bacterium
GTTGTGCGTGCTGTTGAAGAGGAGGGTCTGTCTCGTCGTCAGGCTGCGGCACGTTTTGGTGTTAGCGTTTCATCCGCGATCAAATGGGTTGAGAGGTACCGTTCGACGGGGAGTTTCGCGCCCGGCAAGATGGGCGGTCATCGGACGAAGAAATCATTGGCGAATACCGTGAGTGGTTGCTTGAGCGTTGTCAGCGAGAGGATTTTACACTGCTCGGCTTGGTGCGCGAACTTGCGGTACGGGGCCTTCGGGTTGATTACCGCACGGTCTGGACTTTTGCTCACGAAGAAGGGCTGAGTTACAAAAAAGGCTTGGTCGCCAGCCAGCGCGATCGTCAGGACGTGCAGCGCCGGCGGGAACAATGGTGTAAATACCGGGTCGGCGTTGATGCAAAGCGCCTTGTCTTCATCGACGAGACTTGGAGCAAGACCAATATGGCGCGGTTACGGGGTTGGGCACTTCGGGGAGAACGGCTGATCGGCAAGGCGCCGCACGGCAAGTGGCGTACCTTGACCTTCCTGTCGGCTTTGCGCCATGACCGTATCGAGGCGCCCTGGCTGCTTGACGGTCCGATCAACGGCGAGAGGTTTCGGATCTATGTTGAAGGGGTGCTGGTGCCAACGCCCCACCCCGGCGATATCGTGTTCATGGACAATCTGGGCAGTCATAAGAGCAAGGCCGTTCGCCAGGCGATCCGCGCGGCAGAGGCGAGGATCCTTTTCCTGCCAAAATACTCCCCGGACCTGAACCCAATCGAGCAGGTCTTCTCCAAACTCAAGCACATGCTGCGTAAGGCCGCCGCAAGGAGCGAAGACGAAATCTGTGCCGCGATCCGCCACATCCCCCGGACATATTCTCCAACTGAGCGCGGACACTACTTCACCAATGCCGGATATGACCTATCTTAAATTCATAACGCTCTAGGCGCTTACGCCATGGCTTTTTGCAGGTTGTTGTCCAATGCCTCCAGGAACTGGTTCGTTGTCAGCCATATTTGTTGTGGCCCGATCAGGATCGCCAGATCCTTGGTCATGGTGCCGGATTCCACCGTTTCCACGCAAACCCGCTCCAGGGTCACGGCGAATGCGGTCACATCAGGCGTCTCATCCATGCGGCCACGATGCTTCAGACCACCGGTCCAGGCAAAGATGGAGGCGATCGGGTTGGTTGATGTCTCGTTGCCCTTTTGATGCTCCCGATAATGGCGGGTGACGGTGCCGTGGGCGGCTTCCGCCTCCACCGTCTTGCCATCGGGTGTCATCAGGATTGAAGTCATCAGACCGAGGGAGCCAAAGCCCTGGGCCACTGTGTCGGACTGTACATCGCCGTCATAGTTCTTACAGGCCCAGACGAATTCACCTTCCCATTTCAGGGCGCAGGCGACCATGTCATCGATCAGGCGATGTTCATAGGTGATGCCGATCTCAGCGAACTTGTCCTTATATTCAGCCTCGAACACTTCCTCGAACAGATCCTTGAAGCGGCCGTCATAGGCTTTCAGGATGGTGTTCTTGGTTGACAGATAGACCGGCCATTTGCGTTGCAGGCCATAGGCCATGCAGGAGCGGGCGAAATCACGAATGGAATCGTCCAGATTGTACATGGCCATGGCCACGCCACCGCCTGGGAACTGGAAGACTTCCCGTTCGATCACTTCGCCGCCGTCCTCAGGCTCAAACTTCATAGTCAGTTTGCCTTTGCCGGGCACCACGAAATCCGTCGCCCGATACTGATCGCCAAAAGCATGACGGCCAATCACGATGGGGGAGGTCCAACCAGGTACCAATCGTGGTACATTGGAACAAAGGATCGGCTCCCGAAACACGGTGCCGCCCAGAATGTTTCGGATCGTGCCGTTGGGGGAGCGCCACATGGATTTCAGGCCGAATTCCTCAACCCGTTCCTCATCTGGTGTGATGGTGGCGCATTTAACGCCGACGCCGTATTTCTTGATCGCCTCGGCGCAATCGATGGTGATTTGATCGTCGGTCTCGTCCCGCTTTTCAATGCCCAAATCGTAGTATTTCAGGTCAATGTCCAGATAAGGCAATATCAATTTCTCTTTGATAAAGGCCCAAATGATCCGTGTCATTTCATCGCCGTCGAGTTCGACGACAGGTGTTTTCACTTTTATCTTGCTCATGGAGTTATATATCTAATCTCAGTGACGGATTGGCCCGCCTATTATGACTGAGGCGGACAACATCTATCTGTGGGACTTAGGTCAAAGGTTCTCACAGCCTTTCGGGATGGCCGGGGCCCGTCGATTGCGGTGCAGCGGCCAGCGCTGCGAAGACACCGTCGATATTCTGGGCAACTGTATAATGCGCCGTGATCCCCTGATCGGCAAAACCGCCCGCGATTACGGCCTTTAACAGCGCTTCCAGCGGTTGCCAGAAACCACCCTGATCCAGGATCACCAGGGGTTTGTCGTGTAGGCGCAACTGCCGCCAGGTGAGGATTTCAAATGTTTCATCCAAGGTCCCGATGCCGCCCGGTAGCGAGACGAAGCCATCAGATAGTTCAAACATCAATTGTTTGCGCGCGTGCATGCTATCGACCACGTGCATTTCGGTCAGGCCCTTATGGCCGACCTCCCAATCCTGTAGGTGTTTCGGGATCACGCCGATAACTTTACCGTCCCCTTCCAGCACGGCATCGGCCACGGCCCCCATCAAGCCGACATGGCCGCCGCCATAAACCAATGTGATGCCCCGCCTCGCGATTTCTTGACCAAGCAATACTGCACTATCGCGGTAGTCTTGTTCCAAACCAAAGCGGGAGCCACAATAGACGCAAAGAGAGGAGATGTCGGCCATGATCGTTCCTATGTTTCCCAAACAATTTCAGATATAGGTGCTGCTGATAATCGTGCTCGCAACCATCGCCGAACCGGTTGTTGCCGGGCCGGCTGATGTGGTTGGGGTGGAGGTAACGAAAAGCCGTCCCGGCGTCTATAATTTTACTGTCACGGTGCGTCATGGGGATGCGGGATGGAAGCACTATGCCGATGCCTGGCAGGTGCTGGGGCCCGATGGCACGGTGCTGGCCACGCGCGGATTGGCCCATCCCCACAAAGATGAGCAGCCCTTTACACGATCATTGTCAGGCGTTGCAATTGGGCAGGAGATAAGGCGGGTCAGCCTGCGGGCCCATGACAAGGTACATGGCTATGGCGGCGCGATGATAACAGTGGAACTGCCCAAATGAACCGATTCGCTTTGATCGTCGTAGTTATGTCTTTTTGGGCCGGCCAGGCAATTGGCGCGGAGGTGGCGAAAACCAGCGTGTCGCGGGGTGCCTACCTGGTCCGTGCGGCGGGGTGTATTGGCTGCCATACGGACGTGAAGGGCGGTGGCATCCCCCTTGCAGGCGGTCGGGGTCTGGAGACGCCTTTCGGAATTTTCTATAGCCCCAATATAACGCCGCACCCGGTCCGTGGCATTGGTGCGTGGAGCGATCAAAGCTTCCTTGATGCCCTGGGCCATGGGCGCCGCCCCGACGGCAGCAACTATTTCCCCGTCTTCCCCTATCCCAGCTATACCAAAATGCGCGCGGAGGACGCCTTGGCTATCAAGGCATATTTGTTTGCACAAAAGCCCGTTGACCTGCTGAACAAGGCCCATGATGTGCCCCTACCTTTCGTTTGGCGTTGGACGATATCCCTTTGGAAATGGCTGTTTTTCAAGCCGGGCGTCTGGCAGGATCAAGCGGACCAGGATCCAGCTTGGAACCGGGGCGGCTATCTTGTGCATGGCCTGGGGCACTGCGGGGAATGCCATACGCCGCGCAATTTCATGGGGGCGATGGACGAGGGGCGCTTTTTGGCAGGTACGCCCGATGGGCCGGAGGGGGAGCGATCCCCAAATATCACCCCGGACGCAGAGACCGGGATCGGTTCGTGGAATGATGAAGATATCGTTCTGCTGCTGCGTGAAGGTACTAAGCCCGATTATGACGACGTCCAGGGCAGCATGGCGGAGACTATTCGCGAAGGTCTCAGCCACTTGACCGACGACGATCTGGCCGCAATTGCGCGCTATATTCGCGCCGTGCCAGCCATTGAAAATCGTGTTGTCAGCAAGGAAAAATAGTCGCGCGTAGCCCGGAATGCAGGCTTAGGTCAGGGGGTGGGATTGCCCGTGGGGTGGGGAACGCCTAACTTATCTGCGGGGTTGTTGTGGGAACGCCCTGGTGCGGAGACATGACGTGCGCAATATCATCATTATAGTTGTGGCGGTAGTACTAGCAGGTGCGGCGCTGGCCTATTTTTCATTGCCAGACGAAGGGCCACCCGTAGCGGTTGCCACCTTGACGCCTGCCGACAATCCGTCCGAACAGGGCCGATCTGAGCAGAGCACGCCGCAACAGGGCCAGGCGGCAAAACCGCAACCAAAGGTGCTGCCGCAGGTTTTGCTGGAACCTCAAGACGACAAGTTGGCAGCACCTGGCCATAGTGCGTCGCCACAATTGCCGAAAAACCCTGTTGCGGCAGGGCCGTCTGCGGCACCTGCAGCGTCTGCGTCTGCGTCTGCGGCCAAATCCGCTGTACGTGTCTTGTCGCCACCAACTTTTGATATCGTCAGAATTGCCAAGGACCGTACGGCGGTCATTGCCGGGCGGGCACCGCCTGGTTCCGTGGTGCGGCTGTTGATGGGCGGCAAAGTCTTGGCAGAGGCCCCGGCGTCAAAACGCGGGGAATGGGTCGCGGTGATCGACCAACCTTTACCTATTGGGCAAGCGGATTTGGATTTGGTCGCGACCATGCCCAATGGCCGCTTTGTGGCATCGGAATCTATCGTTGCTGTTGTGGTGCCGGGACCGGTGGTGCCCAAAGCGCCAACAAAACGCGTTGTGCCGAAAACGCTAGAAGCGCCGAAAGACGTACAGATCGCAAAGGCAATTACGCCGGCGACACCAGCGACACCATCGTCCGGGGCAATACCTGCGCCAGCGGTTGAGACACCAACCGCCCTTGCGGTGCTGTTGCCGAAGAAAGGCAATGCGCCGGCTAGATTGTTGCAAAAGCCAGAGCCGAAGGGTGGCCCGTCAGATAAGAAGTTAAGCGTCGATACCGTCGATTATGACGACAAAGGCAATGTAATCGTTGCCGGCAACGCCCCCAGCGGTGCCACGGTTCAGACCTACGTGGATAACAAACCCGTCGGCGTGGCAAAGGCGGATCAGGACAAAGCCTGGGTTCTGAGGCCAAAGAAGGAGGTCGCCCCCGGCGTCCATACCCTGCGTGTGGATCAGGTGGATAAATCGGGCAAAGTGGTCAGCCGGGTGGAGCTGCCCTTTGTGCGCGTTGCCGCAGCTGAAGTTCTGGCCAAATCGACAGTTGCAAACAGGGTGATCGTACAGCCGGGCAACAGTCTGTGGCGCATCGCGCGGCGTGTCTATGGCAGCGGCGTCCGCTATACAGTGATCTATCAG
>JAPKBD010000026.1 GCA_028824965.1 Alphaproteobacteria bacterium
TTTCGCATGCGGTCCATAATAACACCTCATCGGCGTTATCTGGGTCAGCCCCTTTAATTATTCCATGCATATTGTTTGATTGTTATGTCCATCTAATTTTATACCGAACACTAAATCATAAACAGAGCCAACTACGGCAAAAGTTTAGCTGGCGGTTGAGAAGACTCTGTATTTTTAGGAGGAAAATAAATGAATACCAGTATCCGGAAAATATTCATCTCACTCGCTGTCGGCAACATTGCCGCCCTCGCGGCATTGGTCGTATCCTATTTTTTATATCAAAACGCTCAACACGAAATTGGTGCCAGTTATAAATCTCAACACCTTTCCTATTTGCTGGCCGACGAATTACGTCAAAGCTCCGACGACCTCACCCGCCTGGGTCGAACTTATGTCACCACAGGCGATGTGAAATATGAAAAACAGTATTTTGATATCCTCGATATTCGGAACGGGAAGAAGCCGCGACCAATTGCTTACCACCGCATTTATTGGGATTTTTTCACCGTCGATATGAAAAAACCCAGAGGCGACGGTGTCAAAATCTCGTTGCAGGAAATGATGAAACAGGCTGGATTCACGGTAGACGAATTCGGCTATCTTAAGCAAGCCCAAGCAAATTCAGACGGCCTGGTCGGGCTTGAAGTCAAAGCTATGAACGCTGTTAAAGGTAATTTCCAAGGCGATGACGGCAAGTACACCAAAAAAGGCAAGCCTGATTTTGCGCTGGCCCGGAAATTGGTTCATTCCGAAGGTTACCATAAGTTCAAGGCCGACATCATGGCACCATTGGACAAATTCTATGTTGCGCTGGAGGAGAGAACCTCTAACCGCGTCGCAAATGCAGAAACAACCGCCGTCACTTATGGCCGGCTTGTTATGATTACAATTGCCGCTCTACTGATCCTGTTAGCAGCAACAGGTGCCATGCTTTTCCGCCGGGTAATCTTTCCCCTGCAAAGCCTGAATACGGTTATGACCAGTCTGTCCAACAACGACCTTGAAGTCGAAATTACGGGCGAAGACCGCACTGATGAAATTGGTGAAATGGCCAGTGCCGTGTCAATCTTCAAAGAACACGCCATTGCGCGCGAAGAGATGGAAGTTGAAAGGAAGGTACAGGGCGAAGCCCGCGCAACACGGGCTGAAAATATTCGCAGCATGATTGATCAATTCGACAGCCAGGTCAGCAGTACCCTGGGGAATGCCGGTGCTACTGCGGTGGAAATGGAAAATGCCGCTAATGTGATGTTCTCTACCGCCAATGAAACCAATGAACAATCCTCGGCCGCATCTTCAGCTTCGCAGGAAGCTAGCGTGAATGTTCAGACGGTCGCTGCAGCAGCGGAAGAGCTATCGACGTCAATTCAGGAGATCGCACGCCAGGTGTCCGATGCTTCTTCCACCTCTCACGGTGCAGTGGAAGAAGCATCGCGTGCGACCCGGGAAGTGCGCGAATTGGCTGAGGCATCGCAGCGTATTGGCGAAGTCGTCAATCTGATTAATGACATTGCCTCACAAACAAACTTACTGGCATTAAACGCTACGATTGAGGCGGCACGAGCCGGTGAAGCGGGCAAAGGTTTTGCTGTCGTCGCTTCCGAAGTTAAGAATTTGGCTACACAAACTGCCAGTGCAACAGAAGAAATCGCCGGCCAGATTACAGCGATACAAGAGGCAACGACATCCGCTGTCGATGTTATTCAAGGGGTCAGTGATACGATCAATAATATCAATGAAATTTCCACCGCAATCGCAGCAGCTGTTGAGGAACAGGGTGCAGCAACGGGTGAAATTTCTCGCAATGTACAAGAGGCCGCGCGAGGCACGGATGAGGTCAGTCGAAATGTTGGGCTGGTCAACAACGGTGCAGAGAGAACTGGCGATTCCGCTGATCGTGTATTGAACGCATCAAAAGAATTATCCGGCCAAGCGGTCAGCTTACGTGACGACATTACCGCATTCCTGGAAAAGGTTCAGGCTGCATAACAACGCCAAACAACCTTAACAAAAGCCGGACAGTCGTTTTGCCTAAATGCAATTCGGCTGTTCGGCTTTCGTTTCTGCTTCAATTGCCTAACTGTCGTCAGTACCTTTGAGGTTCGGGTCATCACCGCCCACCCGGGCGGCCAATGATGCTTCCATAAATCGATCCAGGTCACCATCCAGCACCCTTTGGGCATCGCCGCGCTCAACGCCGGTTCGCAGATCCTTGACCATCTGATAGGGGTGCAGGACGTAGGAACGGATCTGATGGCCCCAGCCGATGTCGGTCTTTTGATCCTCGATCGCCTGCTTTTCAGAATCCCGGCGCTGTAATTCCGCCTCATACAGGCGCGCCTTTAACATCTTCATGGCAGCGGCGCGGTTCTTATGCTGTGAACGTTCCGCCTGGCATTGCACGACGATGCCGCTTGGTTCATGGGTGATACGCACCGCACTATCGGTCCTGTTGACGTGCTGGCCACCGGCGCCCGAGGCGCGATAGGTATCGATGCGCAGGTCGCCCTCGTTGATCTCAATCTCAATATCGTCGTCAATTTCAGGATAGATCCAGACGGAGGCAAAGGAGGTATGGCGGCGAGAGGCTGAATCGAATGGGGAAATACGCACCAGACGATGCACGCCGCTTTCGGTTTTCATCCAGCCATAGGCGTCCGCGCCCCGCACATGCAGGGTGGCGGATTTAAGGCCGGTTTCTTCACCGGCGCTGGCCTCCACCAATTCGCTTTTGAATTTACGCTGGTCGCTCCACCGACTGTACATACGCAGCAGCATTTCCGCCCAGTCCTGGCTTTCTGTGCCACCGGCGCCGGCATGAATTTCCACATAGCAGTTGTTGCCATCTGCCTCGCCCGACAGCATGGATTCCAATCGCAGGCGGGATGCACGGGCACAGATTTCAGCCAACTGCACCTCTGCCTCGTCGACAATTTCTGTATCACCCTCAATCTCGCCCAGTTCTATCAGCTCAACCGCATCAGATAATTCGCCTTCCATCTCGCGCATGCCATTGATGCCATTATCAAGATTGGTGCGTTCCCGCATCAAGGTCTGGGCGCGGCCGGCGTCGTTCCAAAGGCTGGGGTCTTCGATAAGTTTGTTCAGTTCATCAAGACGTTTCAGGGACACATCCCAGTCAAAGATGCCTCCTCAGAAGGGCCAGATTCTGGCCGATCTCGTCTACAAGTGCCTGGGCTTCGGCGCGCATAAAACATCTCCGGTACAAATAAATAGATACAACTAATACAGACCGCCCGTGCCGGCCCGCTTGCTGGCACTAATTGCCTCTCCCGCCAGGGTCCCGTCAAGCACCGGGCCCGATCTTTTTGGCACCGTGCCCGGTTTAAAGGCTTCCAAAACCACTTTACGTTCGTTCGGCCCTGCTAACAATCCGGTGCTCGATGCTATACGCACCAGTTGAATGCCAGGGGGAATTCGGAATGGTATGGCGGGTTGGCTGGCCAGTGCCTGGGCCATGAAATCCCTGAATACCGGCACCGCAACGGAGCTGCCCGTCTCACGCCGGCCAAGACTGCGGGGGGCGTCAAAGCCGATATAGACGCCGACGGCCAGATCAGGGGAAAATCCCATGAACCAGGTATCCCGGCTTTTGTTGGTGGTACCGGTTTTGCCTGCCAGTGGTTTACCCACCGCCTTGATCCGCACGCCCGTGCCGCGCTGAACCACGCCTTGTAACATAGAGACGACCTGATAGGCCGTGCCCGGTTCGATGATCTGGGCCCGCAGGTCGGGAATAACCGGCACCGCTTGGTCGTGCCAGCCGCTGCTGACACAGCCCTGGCAATCCCGTTCATCGTGGCGAAATACGGTCTGGCCGCGACGATCCTGGATCCGATCGATCAAGGCGGGGACGACGCGCTTGCCACCATTGACCAACATGGCATAGGCCGTGGTCAGACGCAGCAATGTCGTCTCTCCGGCTCCCAGAGCCATCGGCAGCAGCGGCGGCATATCCTTCATAATGCCAAACCGTTCGGCATAATCGACAACCTTGTCCATACCGATATAATTGGCCAGACGCACAGTCATCAGGTTTCGTGATTTTTCGATGCCCAGACGCAAGGTCGATGGACCATAGAAACGTTTGGTGTAGTTTGCCGGCTTCCATTTGCCCTGCCCCTGGCCCGCATCAATGACAAAGGGCGCGTCCAACACCATCGACGACGGCGTGAAGCCGTTTTCCAACGCAGCCGCATAAACGAACGGCTTAAAGGCAGAGCCCGGTTGCCGCCGGGCCTGGGTGGCGCGGTTAAATTGTGACGCACGATAGGCATAGCCACCCGCCATGGCCAGGACCCGTCCCGTATGGGGGTCCATCGCCACCAACGCGCCATTGATGGCGGGGATTTGTTGTAGGGTAAACAGTTCAGGACGATAGTCTTTATCACCCTTAGGCAAGGCTGCGACGGCCACTACATCGCCGATGGCCAGAACATCGCCTGGTTTGCGGATCCGTGGCCCCAACGTCTCCCCCTTGCGCCAGGGCCGGGCCCAGGTGAGGTGTTTGAGGAGGATCTGCCCCTCAACACCGTTGGAAAAACCAATCTCCGCCCGCGCCTCATCCAGCGTCAGAACAACAGCCATGTACCAGCTGCCAATGGCTTTTGGGACCGCCACTTTGGCCAGGGCAGACATCCATTTGGCCTTGTTATCGAATCTGTTTGTAGGTCTGTCTGTGACCTGGTCGCCAAACCTGTCGCCGGTGATCTCGATCGCGTCTATTTGCGCCAGCGGCCCGCGCCAACCATGGCGGCGGTCATAAGCCTCCAGCCCAGCGCGCAGGTTTTGGTCGGCAATAGCCTGCAATGCCGGGTCAAGGGTGGTGCGGACGGACAGCCCTTCTTCATAAAGGCGCTGCTCTCCATAGCGTCGTAATAAATCCCGCCTGACCTCTTCAGCAAAATATCCACCCTTCACGGCACGGGTCGCATCTGGGCGGCGCAGCAGTAACGGGCGTGCCGCTGCCCGCGTGGCATCCAAAGGGCTGATCACACGGTTGACCGCCATGCGCCCCAAAACCCAATTCCGCCGGTCCACAGCTGCCTGATGGTGGCGAATGGGATGATAATTATTCGGTGCCTTCGGCAACGCCGCCAAAAGGGCGGTTTCCTCTAAACTCAACTCATCAAGGGACTTGTCGAAATAGTTCAGGGATGCCGCCGCCACGCCATAGCTGCCCAACCCAAGATAAATCTCGTTCAGATACAGCTCCAATATCTGATCCTTGGTGAAGGCGTGCTCTATACGAAAGGCGAGGATCATCTCCTTTATCTTGCGCACAATGGAGACTTCGTTTGTCAGCAGGAAGTTTTTTGCAACTTGCTGCGTGATGGTCGAGGCCCCCACAGGCCGGCGCTTGCCCCCCATGTTGCGGATGTTGCGCAGCATGGCGGACGCTATACCGGCGAAATCAACACCGGGATGAGTGTAAAAAGTTTTATCCTCTGCCGAAAGAAAGGCCTGGATGACGCGCCGTGGCATGGCGGCAATGGGTACGAAGAGGCGACGTTGATGGGCGAATTCGGCGATCAATGTGCCATCGCCCGCATGAACCCGGCTCATCACAGGGGGGCGATAATCGGCCAGCTGGGTATAATCGGGCAGATCCCGCCCGAACCGCCAGAGCACGTACAAACTGCCGCCCCCCCCGGCAATCATTACCAGCAGGAGCAGCGAGAACAAAACCGCCAGAACCCGTATCATTTCGCTCTAGTCCTGCCTCCCAGCTCATTCGTCGCAAACTATATAATGCCACTAGAGCATTTCCGACGCGAAAATGCTCAGACTCTTATGAATAGAGCAATTTTTCCAATCCCTTCAAACGCCCAAGGTATTTCGGGCTTTTGGCGTTGGATCGGAATTGCTCTAGCGCGCAATTATGGCTGTTTCATGGCACGCTAATCTCTATTCGTCGGCCCGTTCTATATGGCCATCGGGAAATTTTGCAAACCGTTCGCTGTCCCTCGGATGTACAGGGCCATGGGCGGGCCACTGCCAGCCGCCAAAACCTGTCTGTTGGTAGTCCATGAATGCCTGCTGCAATTCCTCTTGGCTGTTCATAACGAACGGGCCGTGTTGGGCCACCGGCTCACCAATGGGGCGGCCTTGCAGCAACAGAACCTCTGACGGCGCATGGCCGTTTTGCAGCTCAACCGCAGCACCAGCGGCCCACGTTACGCCGTGGCCGACGGGAATTTCCTGCCCGCCGATCAACATCGTTTCGCCGCTGAAAAAGAAAAACTGCCGATTGCAGCCGGGGTCCGCCACGGGCAAGGTCCATTTTGCATGCGGGGCCATATTCAAAGTCCAGATGACGACGCCATTGTCCGGGTCCGCAGCCCAGGAATGGGGCGGCGGGCTGGGCGGTGTTGTACCGTCCGCTAGTGCACCAGCATAACTGACCACCGTTGTTTCACCGCCCCCCGCATCCTGGGTTGTCAAACGGGGAATATCATTTTGCCAGAACATGGCGAAATGGGATTCTACCATTTTGTCCCGGCTGGGCAGGTTAAGCCAGATTTGGAACAATTCGGTGTGATTGCCACTGTTCCGATGGCGCAGGGGAAACATCTCCGAATGCACAATGCCCCGCCCGGCAGTCATCCATTGCAAATCCCCCTCGCCAAAACGGGCACAGGCCCCCATGGAATCGGCATGATCTATATAGCCATGGCGCGCCACAGTAACGGTTTCAAAGCCACGATGGGGATGCTGCGGGAACCCTGGCACCCGGTCGCCGTGATACATGCTCCAGCCATCTTTGCCGCTGAAATCCTGACCAATAGACCGTCCCGCCAGCGAGGCTGCGGGAGCCATCTCATCATCCCCTGCCGGGTAGGCATCATTGTGATAGGCGCAGAATAAAAATGGATCCAAGGTCGGCCAATGGCTGCCCAAACGGAAGATGTCCAATAGGTCAGAATTGCTCATTTAAAGTAATTCCATTTAGCAAATAATACCATTTGCGAATAATTCCATTCCGAAGGGTTGGCGGAAATCACCGCTTTTGCCCTTTAAAATAATTATCTACAGATCGCGCAATAGCGGTCGCAATAGCGGCACGGGATTTGGACGACGTTAGCATTTTTTCATCCCGCCGGTTGGAAAGATACCCCAGCTCTACAAGGACAGAGGGGACGTCGGGCGCCTTTAGGACGACAAATCCGGCAAAGCGATGGGGCTTGCGGCGCATATGGATCAGTTGCCGCAATTCCGGCACCAATGCGGCTGCGAACTGCGCCGAATAATTCATGGTTTCCCGTTGCGTCAGATCGATTAGGATTGAGGCGACTTCATCATCATGGCCGACTAAATTTACGCCCGCGATCAGATCAGCCCGGTTTTCCTTTGCCGCCAGGGCTGCGGACTCCTTATCGGATGACCGCTCCGACAGGGTGTAGATACCGCCGCCGCGCACCTTGCGATTATCGATAGAATCGGCATGAATAGAGACAAAAAGCTCCGCCCCTGCTGCCCGCGCAATAGCGACACGGCGACGTAATGGGATAAAAGTATCTCCGTTACGGGTTAATCGCACCCGCTGTCGCCCGCGTGACAGGATCGCCCTGCGCACCTGCTTGGCCATGGCCAGAGTAACCCGCTTCTCGAAAACACCACTGATCCCGATGGCCCCGGGGTCCACGCCACCGTGGCCAGGATCAATGACCACAAGAGGCGCTTCGGTCGTTTTTCGGGCAGGCTTTAGGATGAATTTTGGTGCTGCCTGCCCCTTCGAAGACGCTCTCGACGGTGCCTTTATGGAGGCCAGAAAAACTTTGCGGGAGGCCTTTTTCAAATCAATAACCAGACGCGGGCCATAGCCTTCCCCCGGCGGCAGAATAAACGATCTACGGACGATTCCTGGTTTACGTAGATCCAGCACGACGCGGGATTTGCCGGGCTGATATTGACCATAGCGTAACCCGGCGATCAGACCGCCCGTTCGCCGGGCCGCAGCTGCCGGTACCTGCCAATCAATATCCGGCAGATCCAAAACAATGCGATAGGGATCAGCCAGGGCAAAAATGTCGAATTTAACGGTCTTCGTCAGGTCCAACACAACCCGGGTTTTACCTTTATGAATACCGATCCGGATGTCCCGGGCAACGATATCGGCGCT
Source organism: Alphaproteobacteria bacterium (assembly GCA_028824965.1). Taxonomy (GTDB): domain Bacteria; phylum Pseudomonadota; class Alphaproteobacteria. Next base: position 8,144 of record JAPKBD010000026.1, read on the forward strand.
GGCAGTTGCGGTCGGTGCCCACCAAAGACAGCCGACGACGCTAAGGAGTATAATATTTCTAAAGAACAATTTGCACATGAGCAGAGGATATATTGTGTCGAAGAATCATCTAACCACGATATCTGATGTCATTGCAGATAGCCATTCCCCCGCCATAGGCTTTTCCAGGAAAAATAATAGGCTTTTAGAGAGATCGTATTTCTCTTTGAGAATCCGACAATTAAGCGTATAGAATAGCGTTGTGTATTAGTTCCGTCGTCCCTTCGCCGCAATTTTATGTATGGCGATGGCATAGTAGCGAACGGCGAATTTTACCGGCACCATAGATTTCTAGATTTGAAGTCTCTGGCGACCGAAATTTTCGGACCAACGTTACTATGCAATTGGAAAGACGGATTGGATAGGTGAATTCGAAACCAAGCTTACTGTGATGCGAACTGTTTAGCGCATTCTGCTTAAGACAATCTGCTTTAGGCAAGCTGTGCAAACAAACTGCATGACGGTCGGCGGGTGATGGAAGAAGGATCCCCGTCCTGGTCGGTCAATGATATTCGTGCCGAAGACGTCGAAATAGCGGTGAATTGCCGCTTAGATGATCTGGGCACGATTGTCGTAACTGCCATCTAGAGCAATCTAGGGCAATCTTGGACCGTACCGTTTGACGGGTTGATATCCCCATAACCGGTTTCGCTATAATTAGGGGACCGCAATTTTCGGCGTTAAAATGCCGGAAATTAGCGGTTAAATATATATGACGACGCGTATGTTGATCGACGCGACGCATGCGGAAGAAACCCGCATCGTTGTTGTTGACGGTAAAAAGTTGCTTGATTTCGATTTCGAAACAGCGACCAAACTACAGCTCAAGGGCAATATTTATCTGGCTAAAGTCACGCGGGTGGAGCCTTCGTTGCAGGCAGCCTTTGTGGACTATGGCGGCAATCGCCATGGCTTTTTGTCCTTCAATGAAATCCATCCCGACTATTATCAAATCCCTGTCGCTGACCGTCAGGCATTGTTGCAGGACGAAGCGGAACAAGCCGCCCGTCAGGCCGCACTGGAAGACCGGGTCGATGAAAACGGTGACGGCGACCGGGGCGACCAGGGCGACCAAGATGACGATGATGGGCAGCCGGAGCATACGGCCGAAAGTCCGGATGATGCCAATGGCACCGATGTTGACGGCATTCCTGCGGAAGATAGCGATGCAAGCGTAAGCGACGAAACTGCAGCAGCATTCGATGAAGCCGGTGTCGAGGCCAGTGCAGACGATAGCGCCAGCGAAGACGCAGTCGCCGAAGGCGCGGATGAAAGCTCCGCTGACGTAAGCGCTGACGAGGCCACCGCAGATGGCGATGGCGATGATGCGCCGGAAGCCGCGCAGGAAGTCGGCGCAGTTGACGCTATGGATGAGGTGCCCCGGCCCCGCAGTCGCAGCCGGCGCAGCTATAAAATCCAGGAAGTCATCAAACGTCGGCAGATCCTGCTGATCCAGGTGGTCAAGGAAGAACGCGGAAATAAAGGTGCGGCGCTAACGACGTATCTGTCCTTAGCCGGTCGCTATTGCGTCCTGATGCCAAACACGGCGCGGGGCGGCGGCATCAGCCGTAAAATCGCCAATCAGACCGCGCGCCGCAAACTGAAAGACATCGTCAGTGATTTGGATGTCCCCCAAGGCATGGGCGTGATCGTCCGGACAGCGGGACAATCGCGCACCAAATCGGAAATCCGGCGGGACTTTGAATATCTGTTGCGGCTGTGGGACAGCGTCCGGGATCTAACATTAGACTCGACCGCTCCGGCAGTTGTCTATGAAGAGGCTGACCTGATCAAACGGGCCATCCGCGATATGTATGCCAAGGACATCGACGAAATTCTGGTCGATGGAGAGGCCGGCTATCGCGTGGCCAAGGACTTCATGCGCATGTTGATGCCCTCACATGCCAAAAAGGTACAGCCCTATCGTGATCGCATTCCCTTGCTGCACCGCTATCAGGTGGAACAACAGCTGGACAGCATGCATTCCAATGTGGTGCAGCTGAAATCAGGCGGCTATCTGGTCTTTGCCCAGACGGAGGCATTGGTTGCCGTCGATGTGAACTCCGGTCGATCCACCAAAGAACGCAATATTGAGGAAACGGCCCTGAAGACGAACCTGGAGGCTGCCAGCGAAGTTGGCCGTCAACTGCGTCTGCGGGATTTAGCCGGATTGGTGGTTATCGATTACATCGATATGGACGAGAACCGCAATAATCGTGCTGTTGAACGTCGCATGAAAGACGCGTTGAAGGATGATCGCGCCCGCATACAGGTGGGACGGATTTCCTCCTTCGGCTTGATGGAATTGTCCCGTCAACGCCTGCGACCCAGCCTGTTTGAGGCATCGACCAAGATCTGCGAAATCTGTGCCGGTAGCGGTTTTGTTCGAACCACGGAATCGACCGCCCTGCATGTCCTGCGCGCGATTGAAGAAGAGGGCATACGCGGCCGCGCAGCGCAATTGACAGTGCACGCACCAGCGGAAGTCGCCCTGTATATGCTGAACCAAAAGCGCGATCACCTAGCCGAGATCGAACAACGCTATGGCATGGGCGTACATGTCCTGGGCGACAATGAACTGGTGGCACCGGACTGCCGGGTCACCATTGATCGCACCCGCACGGCGGAGGAGATCGAGGAAATTGAGGCGGAGCGCCGCCGAAGTGCAGCGCAATTATCAGTGCCTGATGACGACGAAGATGCCGTTGCCGCTGATGAGGCTGCAGCTGCTGCCGAAGTAACAGACAGCCAAGACGAAGAAGGCGACGATGGCGAGAAAACCAAGGAACGTCGCCCGCGTCGTCGTCGCCGTTCCCGCCGGCGCGGAAAGCCTGAGGACGATGGCGATGGCACACAGGCTGAAGCCGGCACCAGTGCCGATCCAGACCAAGTCGCCAATTCTGAAGTGTCGGAGGATGCAGAAGCGGCGGAAAGCGCCGAAACGGATGCCCCCAAAGCAGCAAGCGAAGATGGCGCTGAGGACGAAGAAAAGCCCCGCCGCCGTCGCCGTGGTCGCCGTGGCGGCCGCCGCCGGCGCACCAGCGAGGAGCTGGCTGAAGGTTCGACAGAAGGTTTAAGCGAAACTGCGGCCATGCCTTCGGAAGAAGGTTCTGCCACCTCATCAGCCGAGTCTGATGCAGAGGCAGCAAGTGTCACCTCAGGTGTCGCTTCGGGCGCTCCATCGGCACCAGCCGTGCCGGTCGCGCCCATTGGTTTCACCACAGCAGGCATTACCGGTGCTGCACCAGCTTCCGCAGCTGATACAGTGGAACCCATCGCAAAACCTGTCGCAGACCCAGTTGCTGTAGCCGAACCAACAGTCGAAGCACCTGCTGCACCAATTACTGTGACAGTCGCCGAACCAGTTATTGAGCCAGTAGTTGTAACGGCTCCGGAACCTGCGGCAGAACCAACAGCAGAACCTGCAGCCGCAGAGGTTGCGGCATCCGCAGATCCAGACAAGCCGAAACGGCGCGGCTGGTGGCAACGGGCGAATCTGTTTTAGAACTGCCGCTTATCTAAGCAAAAAAAATGGGGCGGCCTCTACGGGCCGCCCCATTTTTTTATTGAGATGTATCCAACGACGTCTATTCACAGCCCTGCAAGAACGGCCCCAGGCGCTTGCAAGCCTCGGCTATATCTTCGGTTGATCCGGCGAAGGAAAATCGCACGAACGACCCGCCATCGACGGGATCAAAATCATTCCCGGGCGTTGCCGCGATACCTGTTTGTTCCAACATCCGCGCGCAGAAATCCAAGGCATCGTTGGTGAACTTGCGCACATCGGCATAGATATAGAAGGCACCGTCTGCGGGTCCGAATTTATCCAGACCGACTTTCGGCAGCTCCGCCAACAACAATTCCCGGTTCCGGGCATAACGGGTGACGTTGCCGTCGAGTTCCTCCCGACAATCGAAGGCGGCGATGGCGGCGTGTTGGGCCAGCGACGGCGCGGATATAAACAGGTTTGAGGCCAAACGTTCCACCGGTTGCAACATATCTTCGGGCAACACCATCCAACCCAATCGCCACCCGGTCATGGAAAAATACTTGGAGAACGAATTGATTATTACGGCGTTGTCATCAAAGGCTGCAGCAGATGCCACCTCATCGCCATAAGTGATGCCGTGATAGATTTCGTCAGAAATGTAGCGGATTTGATTTTCCCGGCAATAGTCCAGGATTTGCTTCAATTCATCCTCCCGCAACATAGAGCCTGTGGGATTAGCAGGGGATGCGATCAGCAAGCCATCAAGCTCTGCCCCACCCGCAGCCTCCAGCATTTTCAAGGTAGGCTGAAAGCGGCTTTCGGGCCCGACGGGGATTTCCACCGCTTCAATATCCAGGGCACCCATAATATTTCGATAGCAGGGATAACCGGGGCGCAGAATGGCAACCTTATCACCGGGGTCAAAGGCCGCCAAAAAGGTAAGAAGAAACGCCGCTGACGACCCCGTGGTAACGCAGATCCGTTCCTCCGGCACGACCAGGCCGTAAAAATCCTGATAATGTTGTGCGATACGCGCCCGCAACCCATCAAAGCCCATGGTCAAGGTGTAGCCCAGCAGATCATCATCCAGGGCCTGCTTTGCGGCATCAACAACGCCCTGTGGTGCCCGTGTCGAGGGCTGGCCCACTTCCATATGCAGGACGCTCTCACCCGCAGCCTCACGCTCAGCTGCGGCCTTCATTACTTCCATAACAATAAAGCGGGGGATCGCCCCGCGTTGGGAGACTTTCATATAATCCTCAAAATTTGTCGAATGCAGCTAGGCCAAAGCCCTTGGGGTCCGTCGCGAACTGGCAGGTTTTCTGCCCGACGCGTAGACCTTTTGCGCACCACAGCGCCTGTACACGGCCGTCGCCGTTGCCATGGCTGTCAGCCATGGCCTTGGCCAATGATTTATCTTGTCCCATTGTTGCCATGCTGATTTGTGCCGCAGCAGCTGCCCCGTTCGGCCCACCAACGCCAACGCCGGCCATAACAACCTGGCCAAGTGGTTCATTCACACCCAGCAGCGGCAGAGGATAACCGGGCCACGCATCCGCGCCCCTCTCTAATGCCGGGTCCAATGCCCGATTTATTGTGGGCGCTGTGAATATGCCTAGATTGGCAACCATTCGGCCAGTGCCGAAGGCACCATTCATCTGGAAGACACAGGCAGCTGCAGAACCGAAGCTATCGCCAATGACGAAGCCCCCCTCACCCCGGTCCATGGTCATGGCGACGTCGGCCTGGGCGAATAAATTCGCAGCGATATCCTCACCCGCATTACCCGAAGCCAGATTAATCAGCTTTAGTTCCGGGCTTTCGCCAGGTGCAAACATCGGCACGTGCAGCATATGATTACCAACCTTGCGGCTGGCCGTTTCACGCCAGATGGCGCGATAGCTGCGTAAATCAGTGATCGTCGCCGCACCACCTTGGCCTGAAGCAGACTGCAGGAATTGCCGCCCCGCCTGGCCACCATAAATATCACCGACCCCGCGTGTGCGTATTCGGGTCAGAACAGAGGCCAACTCCACCTGCAGCAGGTTTTCCGCCTCCCCCTTCGGCGTGCCATCGGCATGTAGAAACAAGCGGGCAGCCATTGCATCATTTTTCAAACGTCCAGCCTGGGGCGCAATACGTTTCGCCAAGGCACGACTGATTTGATGGCCAAAGCGGGCCATTTTTTCGGCTGGCGACAACAACGCCCCCCATTGCATCCTGCCATAACGGCTGTGCAACAACGCCATACCGCGCAAAGCACCAGGAACCGCAATTGCGCCGCCAGCGCTGGGCGGCCGTAATCTGAAATCTACGGTTTCCACTTTTTCGGAGCTGCGATCATAGTACAGACATACGCCACCGCCCCCCAGGCCAACAGCAACGGGGTAAGTCACCGTCATGGTAAAATAAGCCGCCGCTGCTGCGTCAGCCGCTGTGCCGCCGGCCGAGAGGATATCACGGGCCACAAGTGCTGCCCGCGGTTCCTCCACAACTGCGCCGCCGACGAAGCCTTCAATGGTGCCGATCTCACCAATTTCAGGCCTTGGTTCAGCGCACCCGGTTATTAACAGCATAGAGATAGCCAACGCAGCAAGTTGACGACGGGTGATGGCTAACCTAGTTTGGAGAGTGATACAAGATGGAGCTGTGCGCTTGCGATACATAATTCGTCTTCTACTACTTTCTGTCATGACGCAGCTGGTGCTGTCAGGGTCGGCAACCGGGCCGGCACAGGCGCGTCAGTTTTCCTTTATCCGCGATGCGGAGATAGAGGATACCATTCGTCTGTTCGGGACACCACTGTTCGCGGTGGCCGGTCTTGAACCTTCTTCCGTGCGCGTATACTTGGTAAACGATCCATCCCTTAATGCCTTTGTCGCCGGGGGGCAAAGAATTTTTATCAACACCGGGCTGCTCATCGCCTCGCAGAATGCCAATGAAGTCATCGGGGTCCTGGCGCATGAAACCGGCCATATTTCAGGCGGCCATTTGGCCCGCTCCCGGGATGCCTTAAGTGATGCCTCAGCCCAATCAATTATGGCTATGGTTCTGGGTGTTGTGGCGGCGGTGGCCGGTGCGCCAGGGGTTGGCCAGGCCATTGCCGCCGGGGGCACGCATATCGCCCAACGGTCATATCTAAAATACAGCCGGGTGCAGGAAAGTTCCGCCGATCAGGCCGCCCTCACCATGCTGGACGAGACCCACCAAACCTCCCGCGGGATGTTGACCTTCTTTGAGCAACTGGGCGATCAGGAGGCATTGCTGACCGCTAGCCAGGACCCTTATGTGCGCACCCATCCCCTGACCCGTGACCGGGTCGATACAATCCGCGCCCATGTGGAAAAGTCCCCCTATGCCGATACAATTGAGCTGGCCCTGTATGTTGAGCGGCATGACCGCATGCGGGCGAAATTGATCGCTTTCATCGGATCACCGGCTGCGACATATCGCAAATATCCCGGCAACAGTGTGCCCGCCCGCTATGCCCGCTCCATCGCGCGGCATAAACAGCGGCAAACGGACAAGGCCTTGGCCCTGATCCAGGGTTTGATCGCGGAATATCCCGAAGATCCATATTTTCATGAGCTTCACGGCCAGATCCTGTTGGAAAGCGGTAATGCAGAGGCCGCTGTCGCGCCGTACGAGGCAGCCGTCGCCTTACGCCCCAACAAGGTTTTGTTGCGCCTTGGTTTGGGACAGGCCCAGGTTTCGGTCGAAGATGACCGATATATCCAGGCCGCCATAGACAACATGGGCCGCGCCGTACGTCTGGCACCCGGCAACGCTTCAGCCTGGCGCTGGTTGGGCATGGCCTATGGCCGCAAGGGCGATATAGGCCAAGCCTCATTGGCCACGGCGGAGCGATATTACCTGACCGGCAAGTATCGTGATGCCGTTGGTCAGGCCGCGCGCGCCGAGCATGTCCTGGCTAAGGGAACACCTGGTTGGCTACGGGCGCAGGATTTAAAAGTCGCGTCAGAACAAAAAATGAAAAGAAAAAGACGTCGGTGATGAGCGGTAAAGACTTTATTCTGGCCCTGGACCAGGGCACCACCTCCAGCCGCGCCATAGTTTTTGATCGCGACGGTGTGGCACAGGCCAGTGCGGGGCGGGAGCTACCACAGATATTCCCCGCAGCGGCAGAGGTGGAACATGACCCGGTACAAATCTGGCAGGACACGTTAGCAACAGGGCGGAAAGCTTTAGCCAAGGCCAAGGTACCCGCCGGCCAAATCGCCGCCATCGGCATCGCCAATCAGCGCGAGACGACAGTGGTCTGGCGCCGGGATACCGGGCAACCCATCCACAACGCCATTGTCTGGCAGGACCGGCGCACCGCACCACTATGTGAAACGTTACGGAAAGCCGGACATGGGGCGATGATCCAGGCTCGCACAGGCTTGATTATCGATCCGTATTTTTCGGCCACCAAAATCGCCTGGCTGCTCGATAATGTTCAGGGTGCGCGCGCGGCGGCTGAGGCGGGCGAGTTGGCCTTTGGCACAATTGATAGCTGGTTGTTGTGGAACCTGACGGATGGGGCCAACCCCGGCCTCAGCCCCAGCCCCAGCCATTACACTGATGCCACCAACGCTTCGCGCACCATGTTATTCGATATTCACCGCCAATGCTGGGATCGCGAACTTTGCGCATTGTTCAATGTCCCTATGAATATGCTGCCTGAGGTATTGGACAGCGCTGATGATTTCGGGGTATCCGCCAGCGAATTGTTCGGCACAGCAATCCCCATAACCGGCATGGCGGGGGATCAACAGGCCGCATCCCTCGGCCAGGCCTGCTTCACGCCGGGCATGATAAAATCCACCTACGGCACCGGCTGTTTTGTCATGCTGAACACGGGTGCAAAGGCTGTGACCTCGCAAAACCGAATGCTGACCACAATTGCCTATCGTCTTGACGGCCAGACCACCTATGCATTGGAGGGCAGCATTTTCGTTGCCGGTGCGACCATGCAGTGGCTGCGCGACGGCCTGAAGATAATTGACGCTGCACCTGAATCGGAAAACCTGGCGCGTGCTATCACCTCCACCAACGGCGTGGTGATGGTACCTGCCTTTACAGGCCTTGGGGCGCCCTATTGGGATGCGGATGCAAGGGGCGGTATTTTCGGCCTGACCCGGGACAGCTCCATCGCCCATATCGTTCGCGCGGGGTTGGAGGCGGTTTGTTATCAAAACCGTGATCTGTTGTTGGCCATGCAGGCGGACGCCCAGAACGTTGGGACTGTGCAGGATTTATCATTGGATGTTTTACGCGTGGACGGTGGTATGGCGGAGAATAACTGGTTGATGCAATTCCTGGCCGATATCCTCGACGTAACAGTGGACCGCCCTCATGTCATCGAGACGACAGCCCTGGGCGCTGCCTATTTGGCGGGCCTGCAGGTTGGCCTGTTCCCCTCGCTTGAGGCGATAACGGGGCAATGGCAGCGCGAGGCGACCTTCACCCCCGCTATGGCACCGGACCAACGAAATGCGTTATACACCGCCTGGCAAGAGGCGGTGGCCAGGGTCCGCTCGGATGCGCACAAGTCCGTGAATACACCTTGATGATCCCTTGCGTTGAGGCCCATACCGCCCCATCATCCCGCACTATCAATTGCGTTACCCATCTGAGGATTAAAATGGTCTTAGCAATCTTTCGCCGCGTCATGTTTTTCGTGGCATTTGCCACTTTGACAGCGGCCTTGCCCGCAGCACCTGTATTGGCGGCTGGCAGCAGCACCGAACTATCTGCAAACCCTGAGACCGCACGGATTGAAAAGATCATCCGCAATTATTTGTTGGAAAACCCAGAATTGCTGGTCGAGGTCATGCAAAAGCTGGAGGCCCGGCAAAAGGCGGAGGAGGAGGAGGGCTTGATTGGCGCCATCAAAGCCAACCGCAAAGCCTTATTCGCCTCCACCAACGATTATATCGCCAATCCCATGGGCAAGATTCCCGTGGTTGAGTTTTTTGACTATCAATGCGGCTATTGCAAACGCTTCAAGCCCAGCGTGGACCGTCTGATAAAATCCGATAAAAGCGTACGTTTTGTGTTCAAGGAATTCCCCATACTGGGAGAGGTTTCCGTGACCGCATCAAAGGCTGCCCTGGCCGCCAAGTTGCAGGGCAAGTATCTGCCCTTCCACAATGCATTGATGGTCCTGCGTCGGCGTTTAACCGAAGCAGCAATTTATCAGACCGCCAAGGATGTCGGCCTGGATGTTGCGCGCCTGAAAAAGGACATGTCCAGCCCGATCGTCCTACGTACTATCAAGGAAAACCGGGAACTGGCCACGGCCATGGGCATTCGCGGCACGCCATCAATTGTGATTGGGGAGCTAATGGCCCCTGGCGCCATTAGTTACGACCAGATGACCGCGATGATCGATCAAGCGCGGAAAAACTGTTCCGTCTGCTAACTGCCGGAAATTCCATTATCCCATAACGGCTGCAAACTATCGATGGTGTCTTGAGACAGAGGCCCCATTGCTGCGGCTGCTAATGCGTCTTCTAAATGGGATGGTTCCGCCAATCCTAAGACCACCCCTGATATGCCGGGATGGGCCAGCCCGAAACGAACCGAAGCCTGGGCACGCGTGCCGTGATCAGCCCCTAATGCGGCCAGTAGAGTTTCCGCCCTGGCATGTTCCAAAGGTACATCGGCGTTCTGGGTAATAGGGAATTCCCGACCGTGGGGTTCAGGTGCGGCCAAGGCACCGCCCGCGAAGATGCGAATGTTCATCACAGCAACGCCGTTGTCCTGACAAACAGCGATCAGGTTTTCAAAATCCGTCGTCGGCCAATTGTCAGCCATGGCCTGGCCAGCAGATGGGTTTAAAAGGTTATAATAAATTTGTGCGGAGGCGACACGGCCCGAGGCGATCAAGGTTTTGCACTGATCCCGATCACCCAGGGCGGTGAAGCCCACATGGTCGAACAGTCCCTGGCCTTTCAATCGATCCAAGGTATCGCAAACCCCGCCCGGCCCCAGGATATGGTTGATGTCAAAGCCATCAACGCCGAGGGCATTATGCAATTGATAGACATCCACCCGGTCCATTTGCAGGCGTTTCAGACTACCCGTCAGGGACGCTTCTATCTGCCCTGGTATATCGTCCAGGCGGTCTGTATCCAGGCGGAATTTGGTCGAAATATGCGGCACGTCATCTTTGGGCAGTTCCGCTAGCAGCCAGCCCAGGGCTTCTTCCGAGGCACCCTGGCCGTAACTTTCCGCCGTATCTATCCAGTTAATGCCCGCATCTAAAACCCGCCGGATCAGGGCCCGTCGCGTTTCATCATCAGCATGGATGACAATGCCGCCCACATAGCCGGCGCCTAGCACCAGCTCCGATATTTCCAGCCCCGTGTTGCCAAACGGCCTGCGTTTCAACATGACGTCCCCACTTCATCTTCCATGTCTGCTTTGCCAAATAGAAGAACAGACACAGGCTATGGATGCAAATGTTCCTTTGTCCCAAGGGCGCCATAGGGTAGGCATATAGGCATCGACCAGAATGATGAGTTAGGAATTCCATTGTCCGAGACCCTACGCGTCGCCGTTGTTGGCGTTGGCCATTTCGGCAGCCTGCACGCCCAGAAATATGCCGCCCTCGACGGCGTCGAGCTTGTCGCCGTGGTTGATGAGAACCCCGAACGCGGTGCGGAGATCGCTGCCCTGCATGGCTGCCGCGCCTTGACGAATTACAGGGACCTGGCGGGTCTGGTCGATGCCGCGTCCCTCACCGTTCCCACCAGTTTGCACCATCAGGTCGGCCTTGAGTTGTTGGAGATGGACATCAGCCTGCTTGTGGAAAAACCCATCACCGAGACCGTCGACAGCGCCAATGCCCTGATCGCCACAGCAAAGGCCCGTGGTTTGACGTTGCAGGTCGGTCATTTAGAACGTTTTTCGCCTGCGTATTTCGCTTTGGTGGAGCGGGTTTCAAAGCCGTTATTTATTGAAGCCAACCGCATCGCACCCTACCGGCCAAGGGCGACGGATGTAAACGTGGTCTTGGATTTGATGATCCATGACATCGATTTAATTATGGCATTGGTGAAATCACCCCTGATATCCGTCGATGCAGTGGGCGCTGCCGTGGTCTCGGAGGGGGAGGATATTGTATCCGCCCGCCTTGGCTTCGCGTCCGGTTGCGGGGCGAATTTAACCGCCTCCCGCGTCTCGCTCAAAACGGAACGCACGGTGCGGATTTTTCAACCCGATGCCTATCTGGTAGCTGATCTGGCGCAACGCAAAGTCACCTCCCGGCGCAAGGGCGAAGGGGAGATGTTTCCCGGCATCCCGAATATTGAAACAGAAGAATTCAGCTTTGATGAAGCCGACGCCCTGGCCCACGAGATCAGTGACTTCATCCGCTGCGTACGCAACAAGGAAACCCCGGCTGTAACGGGCGAGGCTGGCCGTGATGCGGTCCAGGCTGCCTTGATGATCACGGACAGCCTACAGGCCCACCGTCGTCTATTGGAGCAAAGCGGCGTTATTTAGGGCACACGCAAAGGCTGCGATGCATTGCCATGTGGATGTCCGGATCAAGTCGGGGCATGACATTCTTAGTAAATTTTGGCCAATAATTCGTCATTACCGGACTTGATCCGGAAATCCAGGGTATTAAGTTTTGACGCTTGAAATGCCTATTCCACCGCTTCTAAATGTCCGTCCCATAGGTCCACGTACACGCAATCCTTAGGTGCGGCATCCGGTCCCCACAATTCCTGCGCCGTGAAACAGACACTGTAGATATTCTGTGGAATTCGGTTGTTCTGCCGTTTCGCATTTTCATCGGCAAAAACAAAAACACCATGGCAACGCTCAATCACGCCCACATGGCCGCGCGTGTAGCGCGGTGCGCGGGTATGGTGGGTGGGGTGATTATTCAGAACACGGACCCGGTCACCCACCGCGAATTGCGCGGGTATCTCATCGTCCATGGTGAAATTATCACCGCGGGCGAGAACTTCAGGCACCGCCCCCGCCCTCAGTGCCCGTTTTGCCAGATCTTCCGACAGAGGCCCGGCAGATTTTCCACTGGAGAGTTCATCTTCCGAAATCAAATCCGCCTGCACCAACAACTTCTCCAGCCCAACCAGCCAAATCTGATAATAGCTGCTGGCGAGATATGTTCCGGGCGGCTGATTTTCACGGGCATGGCGAGAGATATCGATGTTCCATTTGCCCATGGCCCCGGCGGCAAGCGTAAGCGCCAGAACCCGGCTTTCCCATTCGTGATGAAAGACCGGCTCGTCTATTTCCGCATCGATTGGTCCCAGGCCATGCATGCCACCCAAATCGTGCGCGCCATTCATGGTGCAGATACTTTCTCAACGCCGATCATGGCGTTTCGACCTACCAATGCGCCAAGGTCTTCCTGGCTCATCCCCTCGGTGCCTTCGGGCCGTTCGGGCAACACCAAATAGCGTAGTTCTGCCGTGCTGTCCCAAACACGAACTGCCACGTCCGCGCCCACCTCTGTGCCGAATTCTGCCAACACGCCACGGGGATCGATCACCGCGCGGGACCGATAGGGCGCTGATTTATACCAGGTGGGCGGCAGGCCCAGCACCGGCCAGGGATAACAGGAACATAAAGTACAGACGACAAGGTTATGAACCTCCCCTGTGTTCTCCACCACATACATATGTTCGCCCTGCCGTCCGTGATAGCCCATGTCCGCTATTGCGGCTGTGGCGTCGTCCAATAGCCAAGCCTTAAATTCCGGCTCAACCCAGGCACGTGCCACAACGCGGGCACCATTTTGCGGGCCAACCTTATGCTCATACGTCTGGATCAGGGCATCAAGGGCATCCGGGTTGACCATGCCCTTGTCCACCAACAAAGATTCCAGGCTGCGTACCCGCAGTTCCGTATCGCTCAAATGACTATGATCGTGCCCTTCGCTCACGGCCGCCCCTCCCCGCTTTGGATGCTAGATGCAAGTCTCAACGATGGGCCAGAAGTCTTCGGCGGTCAAGGATGCCCCACCCACAAGGGCACCATCCACATTTGCCACGGCCATCAACTCGGCTGCGTTGGAACCTTTGACCGAACCGCCATACAACAGACGCATAGCAGCACCTTCGTCTTTAAAGCGGCGTTTTAGGCGGGATCGGATATTGCCGTGAACCACCGCCACATCATCCACCGTCGGTGTCAGGCCGGTGCCAATGGCCCAAACTGGTTCATAGGCGACGACCGTATTCTTGGCGGTGGCACCTTTGGGCAGACTGTCCGTCAATTGTTTGCCCACTACGGCCAGGGTTTGGCCTTTTTTGCGTTCCGCTGCCGTCTCACCGACACAGATGATGGCGCGCAAACCGGCGCGATAGGCAGCTTCTGCTTTAGCGCGCACGTCCTTGCTGCTTTCCCCGTGATCGGCGCGGCGTTCAGAATGACCAACAATAATATATGTACAACCCACATCACCCAGCATTTCGGCGGAGAGATCACCCGTATGGGCGCCACTGACGCCGGGATGACAATCCTGGCCCCCAAGGGCGATGCGGCTGCCCTTTAAGGCATCACGAAGAGGCACCAACAAGGTACTGGGCGGACACAACAAAATATCGCAACCTGGCCGGCCCGACTGGATTTGCTTTTTCATCCTTGCCGCCAGCTTTTTCGCCTCCCGCAAGGCATTGGTTTTCAGACCATTCATTTTCCAGTTGCCCGCGATCAGGGGGCGAATTCTAGGAGCCATTTTGTTTATTTCCTTATTTCGGGCAATGGTGCGAACATCTATTGTGTAGTAGATGCCAGAGATGAAAGAACAGGTAAAGTTTTGTCGTTTATGAAAACTTCGCGGTTGAGCTATTTTACATCATTGGTCACGTCATCGGCACTTGCCCCAAAGGCCTACGGTTTCTATTATGCCGCGCCGATTGGACGTACTATGAATGGTGCCCTTAGGCCTGTTATTTGTGCAATTGAACTGGACCGGAAGACAGCATGCTGAACGCGATGAGAAATAGTGCCGGCACTTGGGTGGTAAAAGCATTTTTGGGCCTGCTCGTGCTCAGCTTTGCTGCCTGGGGCATTGGCGATATCTTCCGCATCCAACCCGATGCCGCCGTGGTCAAGGTTGGTGACACCGAAATCACCGGCTATGAATTCCTCGACGATTTCAATCGTCAGGTCCGCCGTATGCAGCAAACCCTGGGCCCCACCTTTGATACCCAGCAGGCCCGCCAGCTGGGTATGGTCGATCAGGTCCTGCAACAGGCCATCACCCGCGCGCTGTATGACCAAGAGGTGGCGGAACTGGAATTGACCATGTCGGATGCCGATATTGTCGCCTGGATCAAACAATCTTCCGCCTTTCAGAATAGTTTTGGGCGTTTCGATAAATTACTGTTTGAGCGCCGCCTGTCCGAGAACGGTTTTAACGAGCTGAGCTATCTTGCGGCCTCACGTCGGGATCTCTCGCGGGAGCAATTGTTCGACTCTATGATGAGCGGCACCAAAGCGCCTGGCTCCGTTGTAAAAAGTTTTTATCAATTCCAGCTGGAAAACCGGACGTTTGAAGTTCTTAACCTCGCCTATGATAAAGTTACAGACGTCCAGGCCCCCAGCCAAGCTGATTTGAAGGCGTATCACGAGGCCAATAAAGATCAATTCATGGCGCCTGAATACCGGGCCCTGTCCTACCTCACCCTACGTCCCGAAGACCTGTTGGAAGAGACCCTGGCCAGCGCCGATGAAGTCGCGGACGCCTATGAAGCGCGCCTGAACGAATTCACCACATTATCCAGCCGGGTGGTAGAGCAAATTGTTGTTGCCGATGAGGCCGCCGCGAACACCATCGCCGGCCGCCTGAAAGACGGCGGTGATTTCTACGCCGTAGCAATGGAGCTGGCGGAGCTCGATAAGGAGTCCGTCAATTTAGGCCGGGTCCTAAAGGAAGACTTGCCCGACGGCACCGCAGATGGCGTCTTCGCCCTGAACAGCGGTCAAATTAGCGAGCCCATGAAAACCGATCTTGGCTGGCATATTTTTCGTATCATGAAAGTCACGGAAGG
Source organism: Alphaproteobacteria bacterium (assembly GCA_028824965.1). Classification (GTDB taxonomy): domain Bacteria; phylum Pseudomonadota; class Alphaproteobacteria. The sequence continues at coordinate 23,714 of JAPKBD010000026.1, forward strand.
CGGCACCAAATCCCTGGAGCAGGTACGCGTCCAGTTAACGCGGGATGTCAAATTGGAAAAGGCCGGCGCTGCGATGTTTGAGCTGGCCAACAAGGTTGAAGATGAATTGGCGGGCGGCTCCTCGATCAGAGAAGTGGCGCAGGCGCTGAACCTGAAGCACGGCGTTGTTGCGGCAGTAGACAATGTTGGCCGGGGCCGCGGTGGGGAACCTGCGGCGGGCTTGCCGAAGGCCCCGGAATTCACCCGCGATGCCTTTACGGTACAGCCAGGCGACGAGGGGCAGTTGAAAGAATCCAGCGACGGCAGCTATTACCTGGTCCAAGTTGATAAAATCATTGATACCGCCCTGAAACCCCTGAACAAAGTCCACGCAGAGGTGACGAAAGCCGTCATGGCGGAGCGTCAGGCCAAGGCGGGCGCTGCCCAGGCGGGCAAAGTTGCGGCAGAGGCCGGGCGGGGTAAGTCATTGGCGGAGCTGGCCCAGAATGGAGCCTGGAAATTTGCCGCGCTAAAAGCCATGACCCGGCAAGAGGCCGCCGGCAATGAACAGATCGGTGCGGACTTGGTGAAAAAGCTTTTCCAACTTCGCAAAGGCGAGGTCGCCGAGGGGCCGGCAATGAATGGAGACAGCCATTCCGTCGTGCGCCTTGCGAATATTGCAGATGCGACGGTGCAACCTGCCGCCATGAAGAAAATGGATGATGCCGTGCGTGCATCCATGACCGAAGACATTATTTCGCAGTACCGGGCAGCCTTGCAGCGTAAGTATGATGTTGAGATAAATGACGGTATTATCGATAGTCTGTTTGATGAATTGAACGTCCGCGGCTAGATGTGCACTCTTAAACGACCGGCTACTGCGGAGAAACCGAAGGGGCAATTCTAGGCCCTTTTGTCACGGGCTTTTTTTGATCGGCCATTTTTTGATCGGCGATTTTTTGATCGGCCATCTTTTTACGGGCCTGTGTTTTCACGGGCCTATAACTTCACGAACCCGATTTCGCAAAAGACTGAGGTGTCATGCGACCCGATGTCATAGACCTACGAGAATTTTATGCCAGCCGACTGGGCCAGGTGGCGCGCAAGTTGTTGCGCCGGCGTATCCGCCAGATGTGGCCTGACGTAGGCGGCATGGATATTTTAGGTTTGGGGTATTCGTCCCCCTATTTGCAGCAATTTCAAGGTGAAGCAACCCGCGCCCTGGCCTTCATGCCGGCACAGCAAGGGGTTCATCGCTGGCCGGTGCGGGACCGTAACCGGGTGGCCCTGGTGGACGACAGGGAACTCCCCCTACCCGATGCCTCCATTGACCGGGTGTTATTGGTTCATGGGTTGGAGAACGCCGAACAGGTCACGCCCTTGTTGCGGGAGGTCTGGCGGGTGCTGGCACCAGGTGGGCGCCTGTTGGTGGTGGCGCCAAACCGCCGCGGAATTTGGGCCAGGATGGAACGCACGCCCTTTGGCCATGGTCATCCCTATAGTCCGGGTCAGCTGTCACGACTGTTGCGGGACAACCTGTTTCAACCCAGTGAACGGGCCTCAGCGCTTTATATGCCGCCCGCGACGTCAGGCATGGTCTTG
>JAPKBD010000292.1 GCA_028824965.1 Alphaproteobacteria bacterium
CTTGATAGAGACAGGAATACCTGCCAGGGGTGAAGGTATAATGCCATGGGCCCGCGCCTGATCGGACGCCATGGCACATTCGAGGGCGGCGTCTTTGTAGACCTTGGTGAAAGCCGCGGCCCCTTCCCCACCGGGATCTTCGATACGGGCCAGGGCGGCCACTGTCAGGGCCTGGGATGTCGTCCGCCCAGTCGCCAGGTCATCAGCTATTTTTGCGAGACTTTGCATTGCTATCCCTCCCTTAAATGGCACCGTTATCGCGCAGGGCCGTGATCTCTTCGGGTGCCAGGCCCAATTGGCGCAGGATTTCGTCCGTGTGCTCACCCAACTCCGGTGTCGGCAACTTGATTTCCGATGGTGTCCGGCTTAATTCAACAGCCTGCCCTACCACGTCCTGATGGCCCAACAGAGGGTTTTCGACACCTTGTGCCATTTTTAGGTGTTGCACCTGGGGATCAGCAAAAACCTGATCGATGGAATAAATCGGGCCGCACGGCACACCCGCTTCATTCAACACCTCCACCCATTCATCGCTGGGTCGGGTGAGGGTCACGGCTTCTATCCGGGCATTCACTGCGTCACGATTTTTTGACAGCGATGCGCCGTCAGCGAAACGTGGGTCTGTGCCCAGAACCGGATCGCCCAACACCTCCACCAAGCGGGCATAGATTGCCGTACCCGATGCAGCGATGTTGATATAACCGTCAGAAGTCTTGAAAACGCCTGTGGGAATGGATGTGGGATGATTATTACCGGCCTGTTGAGGTACATCCTTTGCCAGCAACCAGCGCGCCGCCTGAAAATCCAACATGGCAATTTGAGATTGCAGCAGGGAGGTCTTCACCCATTGCCCCTCGCCTGAAACCTCACGCTCCAACAACGCAATCAGAATACCCTGGGCACAAAACAAACCCGCCGTCAGATCCGCCACGGGAATGCCGACGCGCATGGGACCTGCACCCGGCTCCCCCGTGATCGACATCAGACCGCCCATACCCTGGGCGATCTGGTCAAAACCGGGCCGACCCACATAAGGACCATCCTGGCCAAAGCCGGAGATTGAGGCATAAATCAGGCCGGGATTGATCTGTTTCAAGCTGTCATAGTCGATGCCAAGACGGTGTTTCACATCGGGTCGATAATTCTCCACCACCACGTCGACGTCGGCCACCAAACGTTTCAGCACGGCCATGCCGTCGGGCGATTTCAGGTTCAGGGTCATGCCCCGTTTGTTACGATGAATGTTTTGGAAATCCGGACCATGGCGGGGGCCGCCCATACCCTCGCCGTCGCCGGCCTTGGGCGGGGTTTCCAACTTGATCACGTCAGCGCCCCAATCCGCCAACTGCCGCACGGCAGTCGGCCCTGCGCGTACCCGCGTTAAATCCAAAACACGAAAGCGCGAGAGGGGCCTCCGGGATGACTGGGGGGATGTTTCCGACATACTATTTTCCATTCATGACACATCTTCTTGCCGCATTGTCACGACTGGCCGGACATTGGCAAGCAACTTGGCCTATAGTGACACCCAACCAGATAATTTAATTGGGCCGGAGCGCCGTGCAAGACCAAAATAAGACGCAAGCCGGCATCCTGTTTCTGCTTGGATCCATCGGTTTCATCACCGTCGTCGATACGGCGGCGAAATATATGACCACGTCCCTGCCCCCCGTGGAATTGGTCTGGGGATATTTCCTGGGCATTTTCACTTGTCTGTTGGGTTATTCCGCAACCAAGGGCAGACGTCTGCCACGGCTGTTGGCGACAAAACGCCCCTGGTTGCATTTCGGTCGCGTCGGTTTACTGGTTCTGTCGATCAGCTTGTTGTTTATCGCCCTGCGCTATATGACCCTGGCGGACGCCACGGCCATCAGCTTTACCTCGCCTTTGTTCATCACAATTCTGGCCATACCAATTTTGGGTGAAAAGGTCGGCAAGGCGCGCTGGTTTGCGGTCCTGGGCGGTCTTTGCGGTGTTCTGATAATCGTACGACCGGGCAGCGGCTTGGCCAGCTGGATATCCCTGCTACCATTGTTTGGGGCAGTCGCCTTTGCCGGTTTTCAAATCGCCACGCGCCTGTTGTCCAGCACGGAAAGTACCTTTGCCACCTTGTTTTATACGGGTGCGTTCGGCCTGTTGTGGAGCAGTCTGGCACTGCCTTTCATATGGGTCACACCCGATCCCTGGCACATGTTGGTATTCATGATCCAGGGTGTCCTGGGCATGGGCGCGCATCTTTGTATGATCCGGGCCTTTACCCTGGCGGAGGCATCATTGCTGGCCCCGTTCAATTATTCCAAGATCATCTGGGCCTCTGCCACCGGGTATCTGGTGTTTGGCAATATTCCGACCATAAACACACTGGTCGGGGCCGGCGTCATCGCCCTGGCCGGCGTATTTATCATGTTGCGGGAGCGGCGCAACGCTGCCTTCCAGAAATGACTTAGGCCAGTAGGATCCCTGGAAGGACTGCGTCTCGTCGAATAGGTTTAGGGAGTAAGATCCAAGGCCTCAACAACCTTATTATAAGGCAGGCCCGCATCGTCATTTAGGCGTTTAACATCATCCGCCGATCCTGCTTCGAATAAGCACATGCACCGTCCGTCATCAGGTGCAAAAGTTGGGCGGATGTAGCGGATTGACATCCCACCCGCCGTCAATTGCTCGGCCATGCCAATTGCCGCTTTTTGCGCCCCGCCAAGATCTTCCATGGAGATACCTTCGAGATTTCTTTCGACCATGTAGGTTGCCATTCGTGTACTTCCTTCGCTGTTGTTTTCTATCGGAATTTTCCGATGCCGATAGGAAAGCGCAAAACAGGCCGCAGAGGGAACGATCCATTTCTTATGGATGCATAACCCCTGGTTATCGTCGTACTGTGTATGCTGTTTCCGCGCCTTTTGGACAAATGCAATGACTAGAGGAAAAATCCAGCATGGAGATGTCACAGATCAGATATGTTCTGGCAGTGGCAAAAACCCTGAACTTCACCAAAGCCGCAAGCGATTGTAACGTCTCGCAGCCGGCTTTGACCAAGGCCATCAAGAACTTGGAGACAGAATTGGGCGCGGCCCTTTTTCACCGCGAAGGGAAACGTATCCTGCTCAGCGATTTCGGCCGCACTATGCTACCGCATCTGCAGCACATATCGGATGAGGCGCAAGTGGCACGCACGCTGGCCGATAACTTTAGATTGCTCAATCAAGTACCGATCCGCATTGGCATCATGTCCACCATCGGCCATGTTCGCCTGTCCCGGTTTCTGGCCAAATTTCAACAGGACTTTGAGGGGGTGAAAGTTGCCGTGACCGAGGCGTCTGTCAGCGATCTAAAAACCGCCCTTGATGACGGGGAGTTGGATATCGCCATTTTGAACGCCCTCGAAGACCCTGATGACAACTACCGGGTCCACCACCTTTATGACGAACGCTACGTTGTCATTATTCCACCCGGACACAGACTTGGCACTATGGATACCATTCGGTTGTCGGATTTATCGAAAGAACCATATGTAGATCGCCTTGCCTGTGAGATGCGGGAAATGGTCGCGGACGTATGCAAGGATATGAAGGTTGAACTCTACGCCCGCTTTCGCTCGGAGCGGGAGGATTGGGTGCAGGCTATGGTCCTGGCACGCATCGGGTTTGCCTTTATGCCGGAATATTCCGTAACGCTTCCCGAATTGATCCAGCGCCCTCTGGTTGAGCCGTCTCTGAGCCGGACAATTTCGTTGATCAGCGTTCCGGGGCGACCCTATAGTCCGGCAGTATCAGCCATGGTTCGTCAGGCGCAGAACTTCGCCTGGCCCGGTTAGGAAGTATGAGGCGGCTAATTCGGTATATTTTTGAGCCTAGTCAAGAATTTCGATTTGTTCTGGATGGGTGGCCTCAATTGAGGGGCCGTTGTAATATTTCAACCAGTCGCGCACCCGGACCTTGTGGCCCGCCAAACCAGCATAATCGAATTCCGCACGGTCGAACAATTTGCGATCCCGTGGTGCGACAGTGATGGTGAAATCCTTGCGCCAATCCTCACCGAAATTTAAATAGACCCGGCCCCGTACCTGGGCGGTTTTCGCCACCCTGCCTTCAATCAGAAAAAAGCCATCCAGGCCTGGTCGAAGATCTTCCTGTTGCCAAATGCGATACCAATTATGGCACCAAATGCCCAACCTTTTCCCCCGGGCTTCGCTCTCTGCAGCAAGCATTTCTGCGACCACCGCGCGGTTATCGCGAAAGCTGTAGACCCGCGCCAGACCAAGGCGCAGCATCTGTTCCTGTATCCATAGACCGTCTTCTCGGTGCAGGTGCGCCAAGGCACGGTTATAGCGGTCTTTGCGCCGACCACCGTACGATAGGCGCAAAACCCGTCCCATGGTCAGTGCAGCCAGGGCCCGTTTGGCCTCTTCACCCAAAGGCCAGGCCTTAAAATTGCGCCGTCCCAGGGGTATTTTTGGTGCCTGAATGCCGACCAAACGGACCTGGGTGCCGTCATCAAGAAAAAGCGTGTCCCCGTCCACCACCTCAACCACCCGGCCCTGGCCGCTTTTCACCAACGGCCCTGCAGCCACAGTCGCAACAGCACCTTGGGACAGGACGCCAACGAATAAAACTATGATCAAGATGGGTCGGAACATGATGGTTTATAGCATTGCGCGCGCCAGCATGCTTCCCCCCGACCGCGCCTTCCCGTAAACTTTCAGGCAATCTGGGAGGATTCGCATATGAGTTGGGGTGTTTTATGGAATTTTGTCTGTGTCGCGGTGCTCGGCCTTGCCATTTTGGCGCAGCCGGCGCGGGCGGATGATCCCGATTTCATCGCGTTTAGTGCCGGGGTCTTTGACTTGGGCAAAGACCAAACCGCAGCGGAAGGGCGGCTTGAATACCGTTCCGATATCAAATTATGGATATTCAAACCGTTCGGCGGCGTCATGGCCACATCCGACGGCGGTGCCTATGGCTATGCTGGCATTCTGATCGATATGTTTTTTGGCAATCGAGCGGTCGCCACACTAAGCTTTGCCCCCGGTGCCTATTACATGGGTGATGGCAAAGACCTAGGCCACGATCTGGAATTCCGCTCTCAACTTGAAATCGCCTATCGCTTTGACAATCGCGCCCGTCTTGGCCTGGCCCTGTCACACATGTCCAATGCCTCTATCGGCGACAAAAACCCCGGCACGGAAAGCCTGATGCTGACTTATGCCCTGCCGGTGCGGAGTATATTCGGCGACTGAATTCGCACAAACACGCATCAAAAATTTGTCGAAGCCAGCATCGCTTTACAAACGTTCATAAGTCCGTTACCAACCACGAACCCACCCCATACACGATAATATTTTTTGGGGCTGACCCAGATAACGCCGATGAGGTGTTATTATGGACCGCATGCGAAA
>JAPKBD010000293.1 GCA_028824965.1 Alphaproteobacteria bacterium
CCGATATCACGCGCCCCATGCAAACCTCATGGCCGCCATGAATAATGCGGGCTAGATAAAATAAATCTCCTTCCTTAAGAATAATTTCTTTTTCTTCACTGTCGTTTGAATTTTCTTTATCGACCAGACAAGATTTTTTATCAGTGAAGGCTTCTAGAGATTTTAACGCGGCGACGGTCTTGTCCCTTAAGCCTTCCGCTACGACAGGGAGGCTTTCGTCCAAACAATGCAAATCGATCAAAAAACTTCCGACGGCTTGGAATATTCGAGGTTGACTAATGGCGTCAGCGATCTGTTCATCATTCGAATTTTCGGAAACTTCTTTTGATGTTTTTGGCGACTGTGCTGGCCCATCGCCAGAGGTCAGGACGTTTGCATCTACTTCTTCGTCGATTTCACTGTGTTCGGCCATACCGTTCTTTAAGGTGCACATGTCACCGGATTTTTCTGACATAACAAATCCCCTTTAGAATTCGAAACTATGTTGATGCTCCCACAATCGAACATGTCTAAATAGTCTCGTTCCATATTTCACCGCACGCTAGTATAGGCGAAACGGTTGAGCGTATATCCGTCAAAATTGAACGAATTTTCGACAATGCAAACATTGCCGACAATTTCAGAAATATTCCAATTTTTATAATAACTTAGCGCGATACTTTTACCATCCGTCTGAAAAACAGAAGATAAAAGGCGTGGTAATTTCTGCAATTGAATTTTCCAAACTATTATAGGAAGGCGCTTATCAACGAATCGAGAGCCTTTTGGTTACTTGCTGCTCCGGCACGAATTTCATTCACCCACCGTTCAGGTGCGTTGGATTAGGATGAGGCATGGTTCAACGATTACTCTACATATTTGCCCTGATTATCGCGCTGGCGCTCCCTGTCTTGGCAGAGGCATCTCATAAGGGGGCTAAGGCGGGTGCTTGGCGTGGGGATCGGTTGGGGCAAGCCGTCATCAGGTCCTATCTGGGGAACGGGTCTTACCTGGGCAAATGGCGTCTGGCGGAGAAGAAACAGAAAAAAAGACGCAAGCGCGACCATGACCGGGCCCGCGATGCGGTCAGTGCGGGAAATGTGCTGCCCCTGCGACAGATCATGCAGTCTGTGGGGCGGCGTTATCCTGGGCGCTTGCTGGATGCGAATTTGGGGCAAAACCGCCAGGGTCGTTGGATTTATCGGATTAAGTTGCTGGCACCGGGCAACCAGGTGCGGCGACTGTCGGTGGATGCCAAATCAGGCCGTGTTCTGCAAGGTGGAGGGTAAGCCGATGCGGCTTTTGGTGCTTGAGGATGATCAGGATTTGGCCCGGCAGTTGCGCGCTGCTCTGACCGATGCGGGCTATGCGGTTGATGTGGCCCATGACGGTGAAGAGGGCCATTTTCTAGGCGATACGGAACCCTATGATGCGGTGATCCTCGATCTGGGTCTGCCCACAATGGATGGCATCACCATATTGCAACAATGGCGGCGCGATGGCCGGGACATGCCGGTTTTGATCCTGACGGCGCGGGACCGGTGGTCCGACAAGGTATCGGGTATAGATGCGGGCGCGGATGATTATCTGGCCAAGCCGTTCCATGTTGAGGAGATGCTGGCGCGCATTCGGGCCTTGCTGCGCCGGGCCGCGGGTCATGCCAGCAATGAAATCCAATGCGGTCCCCTGCGCCTGGATATTGCCGCATCGAAGGTTACCCTTGCTGGCCAGAACGTATCATTGACGGCATTGGAATTCCGCCTGCTGTCCTATTTGATGCATCATCAGGGTAAAGTTATCTCCCGCACCGAATTGGTGGAGCATCTGTACGAGCAGGATTTTGACAAGGATTCCAATACCATTGAAGTGTTCGTCGGCCGATTACGACGCAAGACCCAGGCCAGCTTGATCGAAACCGTGCGCGGCCTGGGCTATCGCCTGGTTGTACCTAGCGATGATGGTCGGGACGACGGCTAAATGTTATCCGTGCAAGGCAACTCCCTACGCCTGCGCCTGATCGCAATGGCGGCGCTGTGGTGCACGGTCGCCTTGGTCGTGGCCTGGGTGGTGCTGTCTGCATTATTCGCTGATCAGGTGCGGCGCGGTTTTGACGATCGGTTGGCCGCACTTTTGGAAGGCGTCGTTGCCGCCAGTGAGTGGGAGGAGCAGGAAGACGCCTCACAGACACCCTCACAGACGCCCTCTCTGCGCCGGCCCTTGCCTGACCCGCGTTTCCAGCAACCTTTGTCCGGTTGGTATTGGCAGATCAGTGATGATAGCGGGCCCCTTCTACGCTCCCGCTCGCTTTGGGATGGTACTTTGCCAAAGGTGGACGCCCAAGACCGGAAAGACGGCAGGATATTTCAAGATATCGTTGGCCCCAATGGGCTGCCCCTGCGCATGGCGGTCCAGCGTTTGACGTTGACGGGGGTTAAGGGCGCCATTCTGTTTCAGCTGGCGGGTGACAGCACGGCCAGTAAGGCGGACATCACCCGCTTTGACCAACTGCTGGCCATTGCCTTGGTTGTCCTGGGCCTGGGCCTTATTGCCGCCATGGTGCTACAGGTTCAGATCGGTCTGCGCCCTCTGGCCCAGATCGGCCGCTCGTTGGCGGCCATTCGGGCCGGCCGGGCGGAACAATTGCAAGGTGCCTTTCCCAGTGAAATTCAACCCTTGGCAGATGAAATTGATACCCTGCTGGGGCATCAGGCCGCCGTGATCAACCGAGCCCGTGGCCATGCCGGTGATCTGGCCCATGCCCTGAAGACCCCCCTTGCGGTATTGGGCAATGAAGCGGCGGAGGTGGAGGGCGCGTTGGGTGCCCAGGTCCGCCGCCAGGTGGTGGAAATGCGCCGCCAGGTAGACCGTCATATGGCCCGCGCCCGTACGGCTGCTGCGGCAGGCGTTCTGGGTGCCCGCTGTGAGGTTCGGCCTGTGGTGGATGAATTGGCCCGGGTGCTTGGCCGTTTGCATCAAGATCCCGGTGTCGAAATAACCATTGAGGGCAGTGTTAGTGAGGGCGGGGCCAACGTAGCCTTTGCGGGGGAGAGGGAAGATTTGCAGGAGATGCTGGGCAATCTAATGGACAATGCCTGCCAATGGGCGGGCGGCAGTGTGCGGATACAGATCAGCGTTCGGGACGGCGGATTGGTAATTGCGGTGGATGATAACGGGCCCGGCCTGCCACCTGAACGTCGGGCGGAGGTGCTGGCCCGCGGCGGCCGATTGGATGAAAGCAAGCCTGGGTCCGGCCTGGGATTAACGATTGTTGCCGATATGGCGGAGCTATATCAAGGTGCGTTGGGTCTTGGTAAATCTGATCTGGGCGGCCTTTCGGTACGCCTCACCTTGCCATTAGCTCCATAAAGCAGATCACAGTAAAACCCGTTATTGCAGCACGCTGGGCCAGTTCTTGTCGGCTGTCAGAATGAAGGCAGCCTGGTCCGCGACCCATGTCTTTTGGATGTCGTGGGAATAGTTCAAATACAGCTTGCCGTTCACAATTGCCCAGGCGGTCGGGTCGATCTTAGCGGTAGAATTCTGCGCCACCGCATAGGCGCAATAGCCGCCGTATTGCGGTGCATATTTTTCCGGCGTGGCAACAAACAGGTCCCGATTGGCGGCGGAGGCAAAACGCCATTCGGCACCTTTCCATGTGGCGGTAATTTCGCCATCACCTTCCACCGGCTTACCTGTCGTGAAATAGGCAACCGGGTCGTACCCGGCAATGGCCCGTCCCAGCCAATTGCTGTAGATCGCATCGGCGGCAAAGGCCGGTATGGTGAAAAGCATGGCCAGCATAAATGCCAGCGCGAATACCCGGGCCGTTAACCGTTTGCCCATCGTCAAACTACCATTAGCCACCATAATGTGTTCCCTCATATCAGTTCGCCGCACCTATGTATTAGGTAACATATATAGGTGGGTTGTGCCTAAATCGAAGGTCAATTTTTCGTATACATGCGTGAGCTGGGTGTTTCCTTAGTTGCCGCCGCTGCCAACATGTTTGAAATACTGTTGATCCATGGACCGTTGGTTTTCATAGATGGAACCGCCGTGGACCGCCAGGGGATAGGGCATGCGTACGGGGACATCTTCCAGGCGAGGCACCAGGCCGCCCGTCCCCCGGATCACCCAACGTTGGAATTCTTCATAGCCGTCACGTAAGCCCGCCAGGGGCCAGGCATCGGTCGCGGTCATCTCCCAGATCATTAAACGCCGTTGCCGGTTCGACCGATTGGCGGGGGAGCCATGGACGCAGCGGGAATGAAAGATCAACATATCCCCGGCCTTGCCGGTCATTTGCACAGCCTGGTCCAAATCCAAGGTGTTTGCGGCCAGATCCAAGGCACCGCAAAAGGCGCCATTCGTATGGTGATCAAAGATCGGCCCCTTATGGCTGCCCGCCATGATCCCGAGGGAGCCGTTTTCCGCATCCATATCATCCAACAATATGGCAATCGTCAGCACATCATCATTGGTATGGGGATAAAAGGCCCAATCTTGATGCCATTCCACGGGCGCGCCATAGCCTGCCGCCTTAATATTGATCTTGCCGCCGTATAGCCGGATATCCTCGCCGATGAGGCTCGCGACGGGATCTGTCAAATCCGGGTCGCGAATGAAGTCCTCGTAGGCGGAAAAGTGCAAATGGGGCGTTTTAATGCGCCGCACACGTGGCGTGGTTGGACTATGGCTTGCCTCCAGGTCATAGATATTGTTGTGATCTGTGACACCTGCTGCGGCCTGGACGACGCGATCTGTTTCAGCCTGTATCGCACGCAGCTTTTCCGGGCGAATAGCGCCGGGTACATGGAGAAATCCATTCTCCGCGAAAAAATCTTTCTGGGCCTGTTCAAGCATCATTGTCGCCACTCCATCACATTTGCGGCACTAATGTAGCCTATCGGGGGATTTTGGTAAATCAGGCCCTGACCGCATTTAAATAAAATGCGGTCAGAATCTTGAGAATGGAGCAATTGAACCAACAAATTGAAAATTGCTCCTAGTTTTCGCCGCCGGAAATCGCGGCCTTGATCAGCGCCACAGCATCCTTGCTGGCCCATTCGGCGGGCCCGACCAGGCGGCCAATTTCCCGGCCCTTGGCATCCAGCAATACGGATGTGGGCAAACCATAGGCGCGAAAGGCCCGCTGTGCCTTGGTGGTCTCATCAATAAAGGGTACCAGGTGGGTGATCTTGTTCGCGACAAAGAATTTCTGCACCACCTCCATGCCCTTGCGATCAGATGATATGGCGACCACCGAAAATGTCTCCCCGCCCAGCATCGCCTGTAGTTTATCCAGGTCTGCCATCTCACGTCGGCAGGGGCCGCACCAGGTGGCCCAGAAATTCACCAGGACGACCTTTCCCGCGAACGCGGTCAGATCCAGCTTTTTGCCGTCCTTATCGTGAA
>JAPKBD010000294.1 GCA_028824965.1 Alphaproteobacteria bacterium
AGAAAATTTGGAACGGGATGCCGTCATGGGGCATGTTGTGGCGCATGGTGCGGCGGATATCCAGCTGGCCCCGTTTGGTGTGTCGGCGGCGGCGGGCATAGCGGGTTGCCAGTTTTTTGGCCATGCGGCGGACAATTTTGTGCATACGGTCGAAATCCCGATGCTCCAGGTTCGACATGCGCGTTTCCATGAGGAATTCCTCGCGCAGGTTTTCCCCATTGGCCCGGGCGTATAATTCGTACTGCCGTTCCACATACTGCCGGGTTTCATCCAGCAAGTATCGGCGGCCCTGTTCCAGGCGGTTGGCCAGATCAGCTGCATCGCTGATCTCGCCATCTTCATCGCCTTCGCCGCTGCGGCGGAGCGCTGCAATCAGCTTCTCCAGATCCCGCAGGCCCATGTCATCTAAAATGCGCCGGGTAAAATAGCCCCGCTGGCTGAAAAACCTTATCTCTGTCGCGCCAACCGCATTGGCGGATTGTTCCATGGCTGCGGCCAATTCGGCACCTTCCGCATCCAGGACCATTTCAGCCAGGGGAACATTGCCGATCTGCTCAGAAAACGCAGCATCACCCTCGGCACTTTCAGGCGGCTGGCTGCGCTCGCCTTCATCCTCGCCGTCCTCTTCGCCGCCTTCACCATTATCATTGTCATAACGGTCGTCGAATTCATCGCGCTGAAAGAACATTTCGAAGCAATCTTCGAAACTGGCCACTTCATCGGGAGTTTTCGCCAGGGCAACGCACAAGGCGTCCTTGAACAATTGTCGATCGCCATAGCCCACCATCTCGATCGTGCGGTGGGCGTCAATGCTCTCGGCGGGCGAGACCTGGATATGTGCGGCGCGCAGGGCGCGCAGGAAATTCTCAATTGGTCGCTGCATAGCCTCTGTCCCCGGCCTGGCGTGCCTTGCGGGTTAATTCGGCGATTTGCGGCTGTACTGCCTTGATGTCCTGTTCGAACTTCAACAACACGTTCAGGGTATCGCGGATCATTTCAGGCGACAGGTCATCAGCGTGCAGCAACATCAGCACGCGGGCCCAATCCAGGGTTTCTGAAATGGATGGCAGTTTTTTCAAATCCTGCTCCCGCAGCAACTGCACGAATGCGACCAGTTTACGCCGCAATTTTTGTTCGATATCGGGTACCCGCGCCGCGACGATCTGTTCTTCCAGCTTGGCATCGGGCAGGGGGATAAAGAGGTGGAGGCAACGTCGTTTCAGGGCATCGCCCATCTCGCGCATATTATTTGAGGTGAGGAAAACCAGCGGCGGCACTGTGCATTTTATGGTGCCGATTTCGGGAATTGTCACCTGATAGGCGGAAAGGATTTCTAGCAGGAACGCTTCAAATTCTTCATCGGATTTATCGATCTCATCGATCAACAGGACCGCGCCCCGTGGCTGGCGCAGGGCTTTTAACAATGGCCGTGGCTCCAGAAATTCTTCCGAGAAAAACATATCGCCAAAGCCGTGCAGCTTTTTCATGGCGCCATCCAGGCCCTTGGTATCGCCCAGGACGTCACCCATCTTGTCCTTCAGGATTTGGGTGTAGAGCAACTGCTTGCCGTATTTCCATTCATACAATGCCTTGGACTCATCCAATCCCTCGTAGCACTGCATGCGGATCAAAGGCAGATCCAACCAGGCCGCGCTGGCCAGGGCCAGCTCGGTCTTGCCGACACCGGCGGAACCTTCAACCAAAACCGGCTTGGTCAGGTTCTCGGCAACAAAAATGGCGGTGGCGATTTGCCGCGAGGCGATATAGCCCTGCTCTCCCAGGCCGGCGATAATGTCATCCACGTTTTCGAATTTCGCGGCGTTGGGATTGCTTGCATCAGTCATCGGGTCTCTTTTCACTAGCTACGGTTACTGTCGATTATCAAGGCTATTTGGCAACAAGACTATTCGTTAAGTAGAGCTTTTCCACGCTTTTGGGCCTGGAGGTCACGGGCGGTGGCCGCAATACCAAGGGATTTCACAAGGTCCCGATTGGCCACGGCTAGATCGTCTGAGACCTCTATATCCCATGCATTGATGAATGCCTCAACCTCCCCCTCGACAAATTTCCCGACCTCCCGTGCGCTGGCTGCCAGGGCAGAGATGGTTTCGTCGATATCATCGCGCCCGCTATCGAGCAATTCCGCCGCCCGTACGCCAATGGCTGACATCGCCTCCGCCATAGCGGAAAGGCGGCCCAGGGCACCCTCCATCTCTGCCGTTGGGTCCGCTATATTTGTTGCGGCCCGGCATAGCAGGCGAAAGCGGTGACGCATGGCACCGGCTGATTTGGTCGCCGACAGCGCATCTTCGACCCGGCGCATGGGCAGTGAAATGGCGTTAAATGCATCACCCAAAGGGCCCAGCCGGTTGACGGCGGGAACAACAACATTGGTCAATTTAATACCGCAATGGGGCGAGGGGTGGAGGAAATCAACCGTCGCACTCTCCGTAATTTCCAAACCTTCGGACGATTTTGGCACAATAAAGGTCGTAAAGCTGCGCCGGCCATCAAGTTCGGCCGTGATGGCCATGATCAGGAACAGATCCGCAAGGGGGCCATTAGTCAGGTAGGTTTTCTGCCCATTCAAGATCACCTTATCGCCGTCAAATTCAGCCCGTGTGGAAAGCTTTTTCGGATGCGCCCCGGCACCAGGCTCCGAGATCGCCATGCAGACAGTGTGACGCCCTTCGGTTAATCCAGGCAGATAATCGGCCTTTTGCGCTGCTGTGCCATGGCCCAGAATATGCAGACGAGCGTTTAGGACATGGGACATCCAGGATATGGCCACGCCCTGACAGCCGCCCGCATCGGCCAGGGTCTCCATCGCTATTGCCAGGGTCCGATAATCACCACCGCGCCCGCCATAGGCTTCCGGCAGGGCAATGGCCAACAGGCCCACCTGGCCCATTTTATCCCAAAGATCGACGGGAAAATCATGCTGTTGGTTTAGGCCGTCGCGGGTCGCGATCTCGCTCACTGCAAATTCAGTTATTTCCGCCCTTAGGGCGATATGATCCAACGTTGTCATGACGGCACTCCCATACTTCGTCTATAATGCCCCAAATATTCTTAAGTTCAGAGCAATTGAACCAATCACTTGGATCGCCATAGCTTATCCAGGTGATTGAAAATTGCTCTAGCATATCAGGGAGAGTGCAAATGTTCGAGTTTACGGATCGCAGCAAGGATTATTTGGAGCGGGTGCAGGCCTTTGTGGATCGCTATGTCTATCCAAACGAAGCGGCCTATGAAGAACAAACCGCAGGTAATTGGGACGGCTTTCCCCCGATTTTGCAGGAGCTGAAGGCAAAAGCCAAGGCAGAGGGTCTGTGGAATATGTTCATCCACGATGAGCGCTTTGGGCCGGGGCTGTCGAACTTTGAATTCGCTCCGATCATGGAAATTCTGGGCCGGTCCACCATGGCACCTGAAGTTTTCAACTGTGCAGCACCTGATGTGGGCAATATGGAAGTGTTGGCGCAGTTTGGCGATGAGGCACAACAAAAACGCTGGCTGACGCCTCTGTTAGCGGGTGAAACTCGTTCCGTCTTTTGCATGACGGAACCCAACGTTGCCTCGTCCGATGCCACCAACATCGAAACCTCCGTCGATAAAGACGGTGATGAATACGTCATCAATGGGCGCAAGTGGTGGAGCAGCGGCATCGGCCATCCGAACTGCGAGATTGCCATTGTCATGGGCAAGAGCGATCCCAATGCCGAACGCCATCGTCAGCAGTCAATGATCCTTGTACCGGTCAACTCACCAGGCCTGGAAGTTGTTCGTATGCTGCCCGTGTTTGGTTATGAGCACGCCCCCCACGGCCATGGCGAAGTGGTCTTCAAGGACGTTCGCGTGCCGGCTGAAAATATGTTGCTGGGCGAAGGGCGTGGCTTTGAGATTGCCCAGGGGCGTCTTGGGCCGGGACGAATTCACCATTGCATGCGCCTGATCGGTAAGGCCGAGCGCGCGTTGGAGGCAATGATGCGCCGGGCCAAGGCACGGGTTGCCTTTGGCAAGCCTCTGGCGGAGCGCGACACAGTGCGCGCGGACATCGCCAATTCCCGATGTGAAATTGATCAGGCCCGTTTGCTGGTCCTGAACGCGGCTTGGAAGATGGACAAGGAAGGCAACAAGGCGGCCCGTAAGGAGATCGCCATGATCAAAGTTGTGGTGCCCTTAATGGCGCAAATAGTGATCGATCGGGCCATTCAGATCCACGGTGGGGGTGGCGTTTCAGACGACTTCGGTCTGGCGCACATGTATTCGGAAGCGCGTTATCTGCGCATCGGCGATGGCCCGGATGAGGTGCACCGGGAGGCTATTGCGAAGATTGAATTGCGTTCGTTAAACTAGAAAACTTCGGGCAGCTGGGGCGGGCGGTCTATTTTTGGATCGCCTGCAAAAGCTGACTTGGCGTTGCGGACAGGTTCTGCCGATAGATTGAAGTGGACGCCAGCGCCATATAAAAAGTGCCCACATACAGGATCAACCCAAAGGCAACGGCCGACCAAATTTTAACTTCGTGCTTTTCCAACGTCGTCGTCCTTTTGTGGGTAGGTGTATGGAACGGCCAACGCCGCGCCCGTATTCGTATGGGTGTCTGATGAATATCTAAGCACTAACAGCATTCAAAGCTACTGCGCAATCATAATAATATTATAATTCGATACAGGGATGCGACAAAGGGTCGCGCGTTATGGATGTTGTGCGGGCGCATTTGTTACTCGTCGATTGCGGCGAGCACAACTCAGCCATCAACAGCACACGCCCGCAACAAGTGCAGTTTGCAAACTGTTGCAGGCAAATTTATGGGAGCCAATGCGGAATTTGGATTTATAGTAGTTTGATCAATTCCGCCTTTATTTCTTCATATTCTGAATTGTTCAACAAGCCCTGATCTTTCATCTTTCTAAGTTCCTTAAGTCGTTCATAGACGTCGGCCTGTTTTGAATTGGGTTGTGCTTTGGGTGCAATTGAGCTGCAATTCTTAAAACGACCGGTCCGCTCTATGGCGTCACGGTCGCCTTTTAGCCTTGAAAATTCGGCGGCCTGGGTACCGTCTCCGCCCTCAAGTAGAAAAAGCGCCGGCCAGAAAAGGATAAGGCCAATTGCCATTTGCGCCTGATCGTCCCCTGCCTTTTGCTTCAATTGACCATGTAAAGCAGCTACGCGACGATCAATAGTTTCCGCTTCCAAAGAGAGTTGTTTACATGACCAATCGGTATACCGAATTTCTGATACATGCTGAGCTTGAAGCTCTTCAGGTTGTGACGCGCATGCAGACATTATGATGGATGATAAGGCTACAATCACGAGGATCTTGGCGGACTTGTAGAACTTTTCGCTCGTTAACATTTGCGTTTCCCAA
>JAPKBD010000027.1 GCA_028824965.1 Alphaproteobacteria bacterium
CAGAACAATCAAAGCGCCGCCTGATGCTGCCGTCACCAAAAATAACGTTTAGCTCAAGAGTATGTAATATTATTTAATTGTAATAATATTACGTCGTTAAAGTACTACTTCAATTTGCGTATTAAGGTGTAAGCCCATTTTTATGATATAGTTAGATGGGCATAAGCTTTCTCCCCATGCAGTCCAGGTTTACACCCTGGTTATGGTGCGTAAAATATTGAAACTCGAACCAATATGCAGAGACCAAGGTCTGGTGCGATGATACAATTTCGAAAATTGAATGAGTGCCTTACAAATACGGGGGAGGCGACATGACACATCGGATTATCGATGCCGACGGCCATATTTGCGAAACCAAAGCGCTGTGGGAAGAATATGTCCCCCGTGCTTACAGGGATCGCACCATCCGCATGGACAAAGGCGACAATGGTCTGGATCGTTTCTGGATCAACGGCGTCGGCACAGAGAATGTGCATTCGGCCAGGGCCTGTTTGCCCGGTGGCATGGAGGATGCCGATAACCCGCCAACCTGGGACGATATTGTCCCAGGCTCCTATGATGGCGCGGCGCGATTGGCAGTGATGGAGGAAGAGGGCATCGAACACAGTTTGCTGTTCCCCTCGATCTATTTACGGACCGGGGATATTACGGATGCGGATGTGGCAGCCGCCGCCTGCCATGGTTACAACGAATGGGTCGCCGATATGTGCAAGGACGGCCAGGGCCGCTTGGATGCTGTCGGCCTTGTGCCCCTGCAAAGCGCTGAGGCGGCCACGCGGGAGGTTGCCCATATAGCGCAACTGGGCCTGAAGGGCGTTGCCTTTCGGCCCGAACGTTACAACGGCCTGGCCCTTTATGATGAAACACTGATCCCGTTCTGGAATGCGGTCAGTGAACAGGGCCTGTTCGCGGGCGTCCACGGCAGTTTTGGCATCCAGATGCCCAGCTTTGCCAATAGCCGCTACACCAATCGTTTTTTCACTCATATGATCTGTCATCCGTTTGAGCAGATGGCCGCCTGCATGGACCTGATCTGCGGCGGTGTGTTGCAACGCCATCCCGATCTGCGCGTCGCCTTTCTGGAATCCGGCCTGGGCTGGCTGGAATATTGGCTGGGCCGTATGGATGAGCATTTTGAGGTGATGGGCGCGGAAGTCCCCTGGCTGGACAGCCGGCCATCGGACATATTCCGGCAGCAATGTTTCATCTCGATTGAGGCGGATGAGGCCCATCGCTTACCCAAGATAAAGGAAATGGGTTTGGAACATTGCGTCTTTTGGGGCGCAGACTACCCTCATTTCGACTGCACCTACCCAGGTGCCGTAGCGGAGTTGGAGGAACATCTGTCGCCCATTGACCCTGCCGTGGCCGATTTGGTGCGTCACGGTAATGCCGCGCGATTTATCGGTATTGAATAACCTACCGCCTCTTCACCATTGCAACTTAACCCTTTAGAATACGCTTCTTTGTGTATTCGACTGGGGATCAAACGGTATGGATTATGATGTAAAGATTGTTGGCGGGACCATCATGGATGGCACGGGCAGCGAAGGCTATCGCGGTGACGTCGGCATTCAGGGCGGTCGCGTGGTTGCATTGGGTGATGCTAAGGGCGATTCCGGGCGCACCATTGATGCGGGCGGATTGGTGGTCTGTCCCGGCTTTGTCGATATCCATACCCATTACGATGCCCAGGTTCTGTGGGATCAGATGCTGACCATATCCCCCTGGCATGGCGTCACGACAGCCGTCATGGGCAATTGCGGATTTGGTATCGCGCCCATGCGCCCCGCCGACCGCAAGGATCTTATGAAGACCTTGGAAAAGGTTGAGGGGATGAGCTATGAGACGTTGGAGGCCGGTTTGGGCCTGGATTGGCCGTTTGAAAGCTTCCCTGAATATATGGACGTGGTGCAAAGTGGTGGCACGGCGATCAACTTGGCGGCCTTTATCGGCCACACACCGCTACGTATTTATGTCATGGGTGACGATGCTATGGAGCGGGAGGCGACCGGCCAGGAAGTTGAGGCCATGGCGCAAATCGTGCGTGAGGCCATGGCGGCTGGTGCCATTGGTTTTTCCACTTCGCAAGCTGCGACCCACAACGCCTTTGATGGCCGGCCCATTCCATCTCGCCTGGCCTCATTCTCAGAGCTGGATGCCCTGGTCGGTGCCATGGCGGAGAGTGGCCGTGGCATCATGCAATGCACCATCGGCAAGACATTGTTCCACGATGAGATGAGCGAGCTGGCCCGCCGCCACAACGTATCCATAACCTGGACTGCATTGCTGGCAGGCCTGTCCGGTCCCGGTTCCCACAAAAAGCATCTGCAACGCACAGCGGAAGAACGCGCCGAGGGGTTGAATATCGTCCCACAGGTAGCGTGCCGCCCGATTATGTTCGACTTCGATTTTGGGGAGCCATTTCCCTTTGAGATGCGGCCGATTTTTAAGGAGACCATGCAGACGGATCGCCATGGTAAAAAAGCGATTTATGCCGATGATAGCTTCCGCCAGAACTTCCGTGCGGATACCGACCCCGGCGCTAAGAACATGCTGGCAGGTTGGGCCCAACGCACAGTAATTTCCGCCTCGCCCACCGATCCCAGCCTGGAAGAACGTTCGTTGGTTGAGGTCGCGGCGGAACAAGGCAAAGATCCCATTGATCTGGCCTTGGATATGTCCATCGACAGCGATTTTGCCGCCCGCTTTAGGGTTCCTTTGATCAATTATGACCATGAAGAGGTGCGGGAGCTGTTGGGTGATGAAAACACTGTAGTTGCGCTATCGGATGCGGGTGCGCACGCAAGCCAGCTGTGCGATGCCTGCTATTCTACCCATCTTTTGGGTCATTGGAGCCGGGATGAGGGGGCAATGGAGATGGAGAAAGCTGTCCACATGCTAACCCAAAAGCCGGCTGATTTGATGGGCATCACGGACCGTGGCCTGTTGGCCCAGGGCCGACCCGCCGATGTTGTGCTATTTGACCCAGAAGTTGTCGGCGCATCGGGCCTGACGCGGGTCTTTGACCAACCTGCGGGCCAGGATCGATTGATCTCCCAGGCCAAGGGCATTCAGGCCGTCATCGTCAACGGCACGGTGATCCGCGAAGACAACAAGGATGCGGTTGGCCCGAAAGGTGACCTGCCGGGCCGGATGTTGCGCGGCGGCAAAGCGGCTTGAGGCTATGACAAGACAAATCATCGCCGTTATCGCGCCCGGTGATATGGGCGGCGCAGTCGGACAGGCCTTGATCAAGGCCGGGCACGACGTCATCACCACCCTGGCTGGACGCAGTGATGAGAGCCGGGCCAGGGCGGATCGCGCTGGCTTTCGCGCCTTGGCGGACCTGGATGCGGTTGTGGGGGAGGCCGAATTGGTCCTCTCTATTCTGCCGCCTGCAAAGGCCGTTGAATTGGCAGGCAACGTGGCTGCCGCCTGTTCGCGCACGGGGGCGAGGCCTGTCTATATGGATTGCAATGCTATCTCTCCTGCCACCACCAGCGCGGTGGGTGAAATCATAACCGGGGCAGGGGCTGCCTATATTGATTGCGGTATCATTGGTTGGGCACCTGGCAAGGGACCGCAGCCGACACGGTTCTATGTCTCGGGCCCTGATCTGGCGCCAAGCGATGTTTTGGCCGTGGACGGCATCATGGTCAAAACTGCGGGAGTTGAGATCGGCCAAGCCTCCGCCCTGAAGATGCTCTATGCGGGCCTGAACAAGGGGCGCTTCTCATTGTTTGCCACTATGGCCACGGCGGCGGAAGCGATGGGCCTGTTGGATGCGTTTGGCGAAGAACTGGCGTTTAGCCAAAAGGATACCTGGACCTATATGCAAAGCGGTATCTCCCGCCTGCCGGCCGATTCCGAACGCTGGTGGCCGGAGATGGACGAGATTGCTGAGACCATGGAGGCAGCGGGCGTTACAGGCGATTTCCATCGCGGCGCATCCTGGATCCTGCGTTTGATGGCAGAAACGTCCCTGGCGGCAGAAACGCGGGAAACCATTGACCCTGACCGCACATTAGCAGAAACCCTGCGGATTTTTACCGCGCAGTTAAAAAAATAATCCAACCGGCTTGAGGGATTGCGGCGCGGCCTCGGCTTTGCCAAACTGATCATCCATAGCAATCGAAGATAGTTGGACCCCGATGACATATCACGTCTATAGCGGCCCCCGAAAAGTCGCCCTGGAAGAAGTTGCCCTTAACGGCGCGAAGCTGGCTGCCGGGTTGAAGTCTCTGGACGTGGGCGATGGGGACAGTTTTGCGACCGTGATGCGCAATGATATCGCCATGCTGGAAACTATGGTCGCGGGCAATTTGATCGGGGCCTATGCGGTACCTGTCAATTGGCATGCGACGGGGGAGGAAGCGGGCTATATGCTGATGGATTCCAATGCCAAGGCCATCGTCGTACATGCGGATTTGTTGCCAGGCATTGCCGACCAAATGCCCGATGGCGTGCCCGTCCTGGTGGTTGCAACATCACCCGAAATTGCCGCTGCCTATGGCGTCCTGCCCGACCTGTGTGATGTACCAAATGGTGCCACGGACTTTGAGGCATGGCGGGATGGCTTTGCCCCCTGGACAGAGGCGCCACCCGCAGAGCGGGGCAGCATGATCTATACATCAGGCACCACCGGCAATCCAAAAGGCGTGCGGCGGGAGCCGTCAACACCGGAACGTCAAGCCAGAATTGGTGAGCTGGCTATGCGCGCCTTTGGCATCGGCACGAACGGCGTTGCTGCTATGACGGGGCCTATGTATCACTCCGCCCCCAATGCGTACGCCCGGTTATCCATGGCTTTAGGCAACGATATACATCTGTTGGCCCGCTTTGATCCGGAGGAGCTGTTGCAGGCAATCGAAACCCACAAGATCAGCCATATGCATGTGGTGCCCACCATGTTCGTGCGCATGCTGCGGCTACCCGAGGCGGTGAAGGCGAAATACGACCTATCATCCTTGGTCCATGTCATCCACGGGGCGGCACCCTGTCCCCCCGATGCAAAGGCCGCCATGATTGAGTGGTGGGGCGATGTGATCTTTGAATATTACGGCTCAACCGAGGCTGGGATCGTCTCTGTCGCCACCTCTGCCGACGCCGTGGCCAAGCCCGGTACGGTGGGTCGGCCCTTGGACGGTACAATCGTGCGTGTCTATGACGATGATGCGAACGAGTTGCCCCATGGCGAAAGTGGTGAGATCTATATGAGTATGAATGATCTATCCGACTTCACCTATCACAACAAAGACGACAAACGGGTGGAGATTGAGCGCGAGGGGCTGGTCACCAATGGGGACGTTGGTTACTTGGATGGTGATGGTTATCTGTTCCTGAATGATCGCAAGCGCGACATGATCATCTCTGGTGGCGTCAATATCTATCCAGCAGAGATTGAGGCGGCGTTGCAAGGTATGCCCGGTGTGCAGGATTGCGCCGTATTCGGCATTCCCCATGATGAGTTCGGTGAGTCTATTGCGGCTGCCATTGAAACCCTACCAGGGGTAACGCTAACGCCTGATGCGGTGAAGGATTATTTGCGCGGACATATTTCTGCCTACAAGGTGCCGCGTGAAGTGACTTTCCACGATGCCATGCCCCGGGAAGATACAGGCAAGATATTCAAAAGGAAATTGCGCCAACCGTATTGGGAACGTGCCGGCCGGCAGATCTAATTTGTGATTTGAAGTGAATTCTGGCGGCGTATACGTAAAATCCCGTGCTGGTGTCGCGCGCGTCTAACTGTGATCAACGAGCCTGTTTTACCCGTGTCCAATTCTCCGACATCAGTCTGTTTAAAGTCTGAACGGGCTTTTGGGTTCCCTGGCGCATGATTTCAGCCTGATCCTTTCGGGCTTCATCAAGTGATCGCAACGGCCGCTTAAGATAAGGGCTGCTGGGTCCTCGCTTTGTAAGCTTGTTCATTTCTTTTCCACAGTCTTATAAACAGGGTTATTCACAGAGTTATTCACATCTAGTAAACTCAATATGACTATTATTAGTTAATGAAAGATTAATGAGGCGGCGGGATTGGTAACGAATATTACCAGACTGTTCACCATTTTCATTTCGGTTTTGTAATGAGACTTGTTTTCAGCAGTTTATCAATTAAACCGCTGTTGCAAAAACCAAGACTTAAGACCGGCACGCTATTTGCTGCACATTTTTTGCGCATGCAAAACATTACTGAAATATGAGCGTTTTCAACGAATCGCTCCAAACGATCAGAAATAATTAACTGTCGCCGAAGACTTCCGCTGCAGGGCGGCGCAATTCCCGCATGTTGCCTTTGCGTCGGGTTAGGCCCGAAGCATCAAAGAATTCAAGGACTTCGATGGCGACATTGCGGCCAATACCTGTTTCATTCTTGAAGGCGGCAGCGCTGAAGCCATCATCTGTCGCGGCAGCGCATAGTTTCTCCACCACTTCTGCCAATTCCCAGACGGCGGCGGGGGGAAAGAAACGATTGGGTGCCACGGCCATCAGGCGGCCCTGCCGGGCACAGCGCTGCATGAAAGCTTCCATGCGTTTTGGATCGATCTTTAGCTCTTCCGCTACTTCGCGTACCCGTGGCGGACGGATGCCGCCTTCTTCCAGGATTAACGAAACCTGTTTCCATAGCTCCAAATCCGCGTCCGAGGGGCGGGGGCTGTGGGTTGGTAGGCGAAGAGAGATGCCATCGCGTATTATGCTGCGCTGCTCAATCATGCCGGCACTGGCCGCTGCCAGTAATTTAGGTGCAGGTGGCGGGGTGGTGGGAGATGTCAGGGCAGCCCGTAAGGCGTTATCGTTCGGGCCCACTGTATCAGGTTGTTTCTTATGGAAGGCTGCCAGGGCCGCCAGGATCGTTTGCGTTATCTGCGTCCATCGGTCCTGGGATAGCACCAGGTCACCGTCAGGACTTGCCAGCAACACCTGGCCGTCCAGGCTGCGAAGGTCATCCGACTCTGTCGCCAACAAATTCCGGCTTTCGCAAAACTGGCGGAAATTCACGCCGTTAGTTGCGACGCCGACCATGTTGGATAGGGCCGAAGCTGGGACAGATGCCTCCATAGCCGCCAGCATGCTCAGACGCTCCGGCTTGGCCCGGCCACGATGGGGTGGGAAGGGGTCTATGACGATGCCGCCTGCCAATGTCCGCTGGGCGGATTGGTCACGCAATATAAAGCGGTCACCAAACAGCGCGCCGATGGGCGCATCCAGAACCAACTGTGCCAGGGCGTCTTCACCACTGGGTATACGGCGGTCCCCTAAAACGGCAATCCGTCCCGTCACATCACCTGCGGCGAGGTGTAAATGCACCGGCGTCCAATGGGCCAGGGGCTTCGCCTCGCTCTCCAGCACCCGGACACGGGCATCAAATTTCCGAACGGGCGGCAACACAGCCTCACCCTGCAGCCAATCGCCACGGCTGACCAGGGATTGATGCAAGTCCCCGCCGGCAATGTTAATGGCACAGCGCTGTCCCGCCCGGCCAACGTCTGCATCACGATCCAGGGCGCGCAAGCCACGGACCCGTGCCTCAATCCCCTCTCCCTTGTCTGCGCTGGATAGGATCAGGCGGTCGCCCACATGGACTTGGCCTGAAAAGACGGCACCTGTGACGATCAGACCGGCGCCGGGCACCGTAAAGGCGCGATCAATGGAGAGGCGAAATTGACCTTCTACGGCGCGTTCTGCATGGCTACGGGCGGCGTCTTTCAGATGTTGTTGCAGCGCTGCCATACCCGTGCCGGTTTCCCCCGAGACGGGAAACAATGGCGCACCGGCCAGGGGTGTTGTCGACAACAAGGCCCGGACCTTTTCGACGACTTCAGCCACACGTTCTGGATCAACCCGGTCAATCTTGGTGATCGCGACCGCGCCTTGGGGGATGCCCAACAGCCCCAAAATGGCCAAATGCTCCTCTGTCTGGGGCATAACGCCGTCATCAGCGGCCACCACCAAAAGAGCAAGATCGATGGACGCGACGCCTGCCAGCATGTTTTTGACAAAGCGTTCATGGCCCGGCACATCGACAAAGCCCATGATGACGCCCGCCTCAACCTCCTCATAGGCGAAGCCGATGTCTATGGTCAGGCCGCGTTTTTTCTCTTCCGGCAAGCGGTCCGTATCGACCCCCGTCAGGGCCCGTACCAAGGTTGTCTTGCCATGATCAACATGGCCGGCGGTGGCTATAATCATGGCTTATTTTACCCGCAACTCGGTCAATTGCCCTAACCACGCGGCCTCATCCTCCAGGCAGCGTAGGTCGAAATGCAGGCAGTCATCGCTGATCCGCCCCAGGACCGGCATGGGCAGGTCACGAAAGGACGTTGCCAAGCGTTTCAGGGCGCCCCCCAAGCCACGGCCTGTTGTCTTTGGGGAAATGCTCAACGCCACGCTCTCCAGGCTCTCGACAGGCAGGGAACCACTGCCAATTTGGCCTGTGCAGGAGGTAATCCGGACCTGGGCTGTGTCCCCCAGGGTCGCTTGTAATATTGGGTTTAGGCGTTCTGCCATGGCTTGTATATCTGCCACGGGCCGGGTCAACAGGCGTAAGGTTGGCAGCTTCGCCTGCAAAGTTTCCGGCTGGGCATACAGGCGCAATGTTGCCGCCAGAGCAGCCATGGTCACTTTATCGACCCGCAGGGCGCGTTTCATGGGGTTTTTCTTAATTTTGGCAATCAGGTCGGCGCGTCCGGCAATTAAACCGGCCTGGGGTCCACCCAACAATTTGTCGCCTGAAAAACTGACCAGATCAGCACCTTTGGCCAGGGTTTCGGTCACCGTCGTCTCGTGAGGTAGGCCGAGGGCCGCCATATCAATGAGTGAACCGGCACCAAGATCAACAATATAAGGAATGCCGTGTTCGCGTGCCAAGGCGGACAGGTCTTCATCCGAGACTTCCGCTGTGAAACCCTGGACCACGTAGTTGGAGGTATGGACCTTCATCAAGGTTCCGGTGCGCGGCGATAAGCTTTCTGAAAAGTCCCGCAAATGGGTTCGATTGGTTGTTCCGACCTCCACCAAACGACAACCGGCCCGGCGCATAATCTCGGGTATGCGAAAGGCCCCGCCGATCTCGATCAATTCCCCACGGGATACGGGGACCTCCTTGCGATTGGCCAGGGTATTCAGCATCAACAGCACGGCGGCCGCATTATTGTTGACCACAGTCGCTGCCTCAGCGCCGGTTAGGCGGCACAGCCAGTCTTCGACGTGGTCGTCCCGGTCACCGCGCCGGCCCTTCGTCAGGTCAAATTCAAGGTTGGTGGCACCACGGGCCACCGCCGACATGGCCTCAATCGCTTCCTCTGCCAGGGGCGCACGGCCCAAATTGGTATGTAGTGTGGTGCCGGTCAGATTGAAAACCGGTTGCAGGGACATCGCCAAGGCGGATGCGACCCGCGCCTCTATCCGCTGGGCCAGGGCATCCAGAGTGACATCGATAGCCTTGTTTCGATTAATACGCTGTCGCGTTTGCGCGACCTCCGCCCGGGCTTCCTCCACCACCAGATCCCGCCCGGTACGGCTTAACAATTGCGCCAATGCCGGCTCCCGCAACAAACGATCGAGAGAGGGGATGGCGCTTTGCCTATTGGCTTGTTGGCCGGATTCTGATGCTGCTGCTGATTTTTCTGGAGGCATGATCCCGTGCGCCGCTTATTGCTCTTATTGGAGCAATGAAGCTAGGCCCACAGGACACGCCGGTCAACGTTTGTGGTCAACGCCTCTGGTTAATCTCTCTAGTTAGGGATGGGGGCGTTTAGTTCACGACTTTATGGGAATAGGCCCCATAGATGAAATCAACATCGTCATTCATGGCGCGGACCGGCATCATGATGCTGCGAAACAGCACTTCACGGCGCTGGTCATCGCGATAGCTGCCATCAACTGGTACAGGCGACCCTGTTGCCAGGGATTTGCTGCAACCTTCCGAAAAACGGCCGCATAATTCGTGGGGAAGAATAGCCTCCAAGGTGCCGCCCAGGCGTTTCATCTGCCAACTGGATTGCAGGCCTTTGCCGCAGGCGATAAAAACGGCGTGGGGCATATGGTGGTCACTGCGAATGAGGAAGCGGTCGTGCCAGTCTTTGACGTCGCCGCCAATATCAAGGTTGGTCAGGGCGGGATGGTCCGCGATACCGCGGGCATCTTGCCAGGCAGCGTCAGCCCGTGTTGTCGCGCGACGTTCATCGGCGGTTTCGTGCTCATCTTGGGCCGCTGTCGAGGCGTAGGTGGCGGCCTCTTCAGAAATGGTAAAGCTGTGTAGTGACATGGATACAGTATCTTCAAATATACAAACAGATTGCCCTCTGTTCATAGATATGCAGAAACCGTGCCAAAAATTTCCAAAGCCTATCGCCTGCTAAATCAAGCGTGTATGCAGCCGGCGCATGATCTGAAAATTCTTGAAAAATCGCAGAAATAGACGCTAAGGGCGTCAATTAACGGCCATTATCTCGATTTTTGTTGTTGTCCCGAGCTTCTTTGAAAAAAGCGCTACAACCCCAAAATTAATGTTTTGGTCACTATCGAGCGGCCAATACTGCCTACTCTTGAGTAGGAAAAATCGCCCTATTCCGCTGCGTCACTTGCACTGCCCACCGTATCCATATCAGCTTTTTTCACAAACCGACCCCGCATGCTTTCGGGCAAACCACCTGGATCAACGGGAATGCCATGAACCTGCACATTATGGCTGTGACAAAGCTGATGCAGGGCAAATACCTGTGCCATTGCCGTCGGGCGGCCCATGGCATCCTGGGTCTGATTGACGGCTTGTTTGGTCAATTTCAGAACAAACAGTGGTTTTTGCGCGATCCGTTCCGCCATGGCCAACGCTGTCGGCAGCAATTCATCCCGTGGCACGACCTGGTTGACCATGCCGAGCTGTTTCGCGTCCTCTGCCCCCAGCCAATCCGCCGTGAACAACAATTCCTTGGCCTTGCGCACCCCGACTTCCCACGGGTGGGCGAAGAATTCGACGCCGCAGACGCCCATTTCCACCACGGGATCGCGGAATTCCGCATCATCCGCCGCGATAATAATATCGCAGGCCCAGGCCAGCATCAGACCACCGGCGATACATTTGCCCTGAACGGCAGCAATAGTCGGCTTTGGGATATTGCGCCAACGTTCCGTCATGCCCAAATAGATTTCGCTCTCGCGGGCATAGCGCCCTTCGGCACCGGGGGGATCGAAACTGCCCCATGTGCTGATCTGGGGAAAATCTTTCCAGGTTTTACCGCTATCGCCCGACAGATCATGACCGGCGCAAAAATGCGGGTCGGAACCTGCCAGGATGATCACCTTGATCCCATCGTCCGCTGCGGCGTGATCAAAGGCGGCATTCAGATCGTAAGTCATCTGCAAATCCTGGGCGTTACGCGCCTTGGGTCGGTTCAGAGTGATCTGGGCCACGCCAGGCAGGGGTGCTGTGTACGTGATGGTTTCGTATGTGATTTCGTCTGCAATTTTTTTTTATTCCTTAATTGTAATCTAAGCGGCAACTGGCATTTGTGCCAAGGCGTCTTCCAGCAAGCCACAGGTTGCCTCACCTAAATGGCTGCGTTCAGAGATATAACGACGCCAGGTTCTGGCACCAGGCTGGCCGTAATATAGCCCCAGCATGTGGCGGCTTATGGCATTCAGGCGCACGCCCCTGGCCATCTGTGCGGCGATATAGGGTAGCATGGCGTTTACTAGGTCGGTACGCGATGGCAGGGGCACGTCGTCGCCGTAGAGATCACGATCCACAGACGCCATCATATAGGGTGATTGATAGGCCGCCCGCCCAACCATGACGCCGTCAACATGGTTCAGATGGCTCTGACATTGTTCCAGGCTGTCGATACCACCGTTGATGATGACCTCCAGCTCCGGGTAGTCCGCTTTTAACTGATAGACCCGTTCATAATCGAGGGGTGGGATCTCCCGGTTTTGCTTTGGGCTCAACCCCGCCAGAATGGCTTTGCGGGCATGGACGATGAACGTCGTGCACCCGGCCGCTGCCACCGTCTCGACGAACTGACGCAGGAAGCCATAGCTGTCCTGATCATCAATGCCAATGCGCGATTTTACGGTGATGGGTAAGTCCGTGGCGGCGGTCATGGATTTCACGGATGCGGCAACCAAATCCGGCTCCCCCATCAAACAGGCGCCGAAACGGCCCGATTGCACCCGGTCGCTGGGGCAACCGACGTTGATATTTATTTCGTCATAGCCGTAACTTTGCCCAATTTCCGCCGCCATTGTCATGCGCGCTGGGTCGGAGCCACCCAATTGTAAAGCGATAGGGTGTTCGGCGTCCGAAAAACTCAACAGCCGGTCTTTATCACCGTGTATGACCGCCTCGGCCGTGACCATTTCCGTATACAACAATGCATGGCGGGAAATCTGGCGCAGGAAATAACGCTCATGCCGGTCGGTATATTCCATCATGGGCGCTACGGAAAAGCGCCGGCAGACGTCTTTGGTAGCTGCGGGCGCTTGGTCTGTCATGAAATTTCAAAGGCCGATTGTAGGGCCGCCGCCGCGTGATCAAGCGCGATAATGCCCTGGTCTATTTTGCCGCCCATGCGGGCGAAGCCATGCACCATGCCGGAATAGCATTTGTATTCCACTTGCACGCCAGCTTTAGTCAGGGTTTCCGCGTAGGTTCGGCCTTCGTCTCGCAGGGGGTCATATTCCGCTGTCTGGATCCAAGCGCGGGGCAAATTGATATGATATTTTGCCAATTGGGGTGAGGCACGCGGGTCTAATCTGGCCTCACGGTCGGGTAGATACAGATCAGCAAAGGTCTCAGTTGACTGGCGGGTCAGTAAATAGCCTTCTCCATTGTCGTCCTTGGACTGATTTTCCGCTGTGAAATCGACGGCGGGATACATCAGTAATTGCAACTTCAATTGAATCTGTTTGTCCGTATCGCGTAGGGCAAGGGCAACTGATGCGGCGAGATTGCCGCCGGCGGAATCCCCAATCACCGCCAGTCGCGCCGGGTCACCGCCGAAATTTTCAGCTTCCGTCGCCGCCCATCGGGTGGCTGCCAGGCAATCGTCCAAACCGGCTGGAAATTTATGCTCCGGTGCAAGGCGATAATCGACCGAGACAATGATGCAGCCGCCTTTATAAGCCAGATGACGGCACATATGGTCGTGGGTCTCTATCGAGCCGATGACCCAGCCGCCGCCGTGAAAAAACATTCCCACAGCCAAAGCCCCGGTATCAGACACAGGCGTGTAGATACGCAGCGGCAAATCGTTGTTGTCGCCGCCTGGAATGACGCGATCCTCAACCGTATGCAGATCGCCGCTGGCATGTTGATAGTTTGTCGTACCTGCTTCATAGGCCGCGCGCGCGATGAGATGATCATCTTGTTCCAACGGGCCACCGCCCGCCGCCGCTGCCGCCTCTACAATCGCGGCGCATTGTGGGTCCAGGGTCATGGGTGTTCCTCATCATGGTTCAGTAAATACCAAGTCTTCATCTCACCCTTGCCCTTTACCGTGATCTCACCTCTGGGGGCAAGATGATACGTATCATCAAGACGTTGGCGCAGATCGTCGGATACCTGAATACGATCCGGCTCTCCTAAGGTCTGCATTCGTGATGCCGTATTTACAGTATCGCCCCACAGATCGTACATGAATCTTCGCCGGCCAATAACCCCTGCCGTCAAACTGCTGACGTGAATGCCGATCCGCAAACACAGGGGGAGGCCGTCCGGCGTCTGTATTTCTGACGCGGCCTGGCGCATGGCGAGCGCCAGATCTGCCATGGCCGGGGGATAGTCGCCGCCATCATCGGGGATACCGCCTGCCACCATATAGCTGTCGCCAATGGTTTTGACTTTCTCCAGGCCATTTTCCGCTGTCAGATCGTCAAACCTGGCAAATAGCTGGTTCAATAAGGCCAGAATTTGATCCGGGCAGCTACGGGCTGCAATCGCCGTAAACCCAACGATATCCGCGAAAAGCACCGTCGCATCGGCATATTCATCGACCACCGTTTCACCCCGTTGCAGCCGATCTGCGACAGGCGCGGGCAGGATCGAGGTCAACAGATCACGGTAGCGAACCCGCTGATCATCCAGGCGGCGACTATTTAAATAATCCCCGCGGCGCTGTTTCTCGGCCCGATGCAAAGCCGCGATGCCGACAACATTGGCGGCGATCAATTGTGTCGACAACAAGCCGAGGAGTTGCCCATCCACAACGTCGGAGAAGGCTGTAAATATGAGATAAACCACGCTGGCCGTGGTTACCGTCGATATGCAATAGGCAAAAATCAACGGTACGATGAGGTAACTGCCCAACGCCAACAACATAAAGCCTGACATATATGTATGCGGCACATCCACCATGACGTTTGTGAGCGATAGGGATATGGTCATGACGTGCACGGCAGCGGCCATTAGCGCCGGTCAACGTGTTCTAAAGAATGGGTGGTAAGTCAGCGCCAACAGGCCGGCGAGGCAAAGGGTCAGCACCAAAGTGCGCCAAAAAACATAGGCCATGGCACTGGCGGGCAGGACCAAGGGATCAACTGCCGCGAAACTCAATTCCACGCCCAAGGATAACCAAAGGACAAAACGTGCCTGACCTAGATTGCGACTACGCTCCGCACTGCGGAAATCCCGCTCCAGATCGTTATCAAGGAAAATCAGACGCCGGCTCATGCCGCCCCATTCCGCGTCTTCCGCAGATTGATGCCGCGGTACTTTGATACCCGGCGTGACTGCTGCATCACCAATTGTCATTTTGCTCCCGCTCCCAAAGAAAACCGCGCCATGGAATAGCCATAGATGCTAATTAAGCGCAGTTGGCCTTAGTTTCCAGTCCGCTACTTGAATAGGTCCTGGATCGTCCATAAATGATAGCAACAATGAACACCGCACAACCCTACCGAATAAGCGTCGAAGCCGTATCGCAGCCAGTACAGGCCATGCGGAATGGCATCCCTTTGGCCGAATGCGCCGACACTTTGGTGATGCATGAAACGGGTTTGCAGTCCTATCACTATTTTCCCCGGCCCAGCGTCATGGATGGTTTTCTGACGCCTTCGGAACGCCGGACTTTTTGCCCGTTCAAGGGCACTGCCAGCTACTGGCATTTGAATGAGCCCGATGGGTTGATCGAAAACGCCGCCTTTAGTTACGAAACACCTTTCGCTGAAGTGCGTGAAATCGCCGGTCACATTGCCTTTATGGATCATGTCCTGGATCAACCATTATGTCTGGCGGCAGAGGATACTGTTCTGTCGGGACCGCTGATAGATTGGCTGTTGCGGGAGGCCTGGATGTGTAAAAGCCCGGGTGAATTGACGGAACAGTTTGCCGGCAGTTGGTTGCCATGGGTATGCCGCTGTGGCGGCTGGGTGTTGGCGTCTGGACCTTGCACCCGCAACTGGCAGGGCGCAATTATCATTGGATGCGTGGCGGTGATGGGGTCGTTGAGGGTGCGACGCCCCATGGCATGTTGTTGACGCCGGCTTATCTGAACAGTCCTGTGCGCCAAGTCAGCGAAGGCTTGGGCGGCGTCCGCCAACGGCTGAACCAACCCGGAAAGTCGGAATTCCAATTTCCTGTGATGGAGGAGTTGCGCGCCCGCGGCGGCACCGACTATGTCGCCATGCCATTGCCGTTTTCCGATGGTCAGATCAATACTATGACCCTGACGTCTGATCATCCAGACGGCTTTTCCACCGCCCATCTTGGTGCGGTCTTTCAATGCGTTTTTGGCCTGAGCCGGTTTTATGAAACCATGTCCCAGCATCAGAACACGCGGACATTATTGACCACGTATTTGGGCCAGCGTTCGGGTACACGGGTTTTGAACGGGCAGACGCAACGTGGCCAGGGGGAGGAAATTCGTGCTGCAATTCTTTTTTGCGATCTGCGCAATTACACTCAATTGGCAGCCGCTATGCCCCGGCGTGACTATCTTGATTTGCTGAACAATTATTTCGAAATTGTCGCGGACCCGATTTTGAGCCGTTGGGGCGAAGTCCTGAAATTCATCGGTGATGCGGTCCTGGCAATATTTCCCGTCGAAGGGGATCCAAGTGCGGCCTGTGGTTTGGCACGGGATGCGGCACAGGAGATTGTCGCACGTTTGGCGGAAACCGATGCGCCGGCGCTTCGTTGCGCCATAGGTATTCATGTGGGTGAGGTGACCTTTGGCAACGTCGGTGCGCCGGAGCGGTTGGATTTCACCGTTATCGGGTCCGCTGCAAACCTGGCCGCGCGGCTGTCGGAACAATGCAAGGTTCTCGATGAGGCTCTATTATTTTCCGGTGCTGTGCAAAACGCACTGCCCGATGACATGACTACACTGGGTCGTCACGATCTGCATAATATCGCCGATGGGACGGAGATATTTAAAATCCCTGCCTAAGCAGCGTAACTTATGCCCGCGCTAGCGGCCCCCGTAAAAGCTGCCCCGGCAATGCACCTGTGTGCACATTGTTCCGCAGCACCACCTGGCCATTGATGATCGTGGCCGCAATGCCGTCGGCCAATTGTTTCAGGCGTTGGGCACCGGATGGCAGATCATGTTCCACGGTGGGCATTTGCGGTGCGATGCGATCCGGGTCAAAGACGACGATGTCGGCCGCCATACCTTCACGCAATAAGCCGCGATCATGGAAGCCCCAGCTGGTTGCCGTGTCATGGGTGATCATGCGCACGGCCTGTTCCAGGGAAAACTCCTGCCGCTCCCGCACCCAATGGCTTAGCAAATGGGTTTGCAGGGAACTGTCCATGATCTGGCTGACGTGTGCGCCCGAATCTGAAAACGTCACGACGGACCGGGGATGCTTCATGATCGCCAATGCGCCCTCTTCATCCTCATTCGAAATGGGCTGGCGGAAAAATGTCTTCAGATCATTTTCCAGGGCGATATCGATCATCGCCTCAATCGGTTCAACGCCACGTTCCCGCGCGATCTCCGCCAAACTGCGGTGGGGCCAAGTGATACTGTCCATATGATAGAAATAGTCCCATTCGGGCGGGCGCGCCTCACCCCCCGTCGTGGTGT
Organism: Alphaproteobacteria bacterium; assembly: GCA_028824965.1. Taxonomy (GTDB): domain Bacteria; phylum Pseudomonadota; class Alphaproteobacteria. The sequence continues at coordinate 17,031 of JAPKBD010000027.1, forward strand.
TGTTGGATTTGGTGTTCGTGGCAGAATGGATCAGTTTTTGCTTCATATCTGGATCGCGCAAGGCGGCGGCCTGTTGCTCCAGGGGCAGCTTTCGCATATCGCTCCATACCGGCCAATTATCAAAGGGCAGCTGGGTTTGGAATGACAGGATGACGTTTATCTCGCGGGCATGAACCTGTGTGAAGATACGCGCGCCATCCAGGTTGCCTTGTTCGACGATGTCATACAGGTCCTTCCAGGCACCGGGATTACTGCGCCGGGTCAAACTGCCAAAGGTGATGGGGCGGCCGCTTTCTTTTGCCAGATCCACGATGCGGTCATAGATAGCGCACAATTCTTTGTTCGTGCCCCGATCCATGGCGAGTTGGAATATGCCTGCCCCCACATCACCCATGCCGTTGACGATGGCGCGTACTTCCGAAAAATCCGCGATGCGGGATGCAACAGGCCGGTTGTCGGGCTGTAGATGCGCCGTGCTGCGGGACGTGGAAAAACCAATAGCGCCCGCTTTGACGGAATCCTGCACATTAGCCACCATGGCCTTTAGATCATCTTCGGTGGCCTGTTCATCAAAGGCGCGTTCACCCATAACATAGGTGCGCAGGGCGGAATGGCCGACATAGCCGGCATAGTTCATGCCCTTGGGCAGTTTATCGATCACGTCGAGATATTCCGGATAGGTTTCCCATTGCCAGGTGATCCCCTCCAACATAGCGTTGCGGGAGATATCTTCGGCTCGTTCCAGATTACGGAAGACGTAATCTACTTCCTCTTCCCGGCACGGTGCCAGGGTGAAGCCGCAATTGCCCATGACCACGGACGTCACCCCGTGATAGCAGGAGCATGAGCCCAGGGTGTCCCAGAAAATCTGTGCATCCATATGCGTGTGGCCATCGACGAAGCCAGGCGTGACCACATGGCCTTCGGCGTCAACCACATCGTCTGCTGGTGCATTGATCCGGCCAATGGTGGCGATCTTGCCATCCTTCACACCAATATCGCCCCGATACCGCGCCCCGCCGGAGCCGTCGATGATCATGCCGTTTTTGACGACCAGGTCGTAACTCATATGCCGTTCCTCGCTTGAAAATTATTGCCATAAGACTAGCGGCTACGCGCCCTCTTGCCAATCCGGCCCCATCGTTCCACCATTGGCCGAAATAGATGTGGGAGGGAACGTAGAATGGATACGGGAACAAGACTGGCCGACAAGGTCGCAATCGTCACAGGTGGTGCATCCGGCATTGGGGCGGAGACGGCAAGGGTTTTCGCCGGCCAAGGTGCCAAGGTGGTGGTGTGCGATGTTAACGACGATCTGGGCCAGGCAGTGGTTGATGAAATCCTCAGCCATAGCGGCAATGCTATCTATCGCCCCCTCAACGTTACGGACGAGGATGCGTGGGCGTCGCTGGTTGCGGAGGTTGAGGATAGCTACGGCAAGTTGGATATACTGACCAACATCGCGGGCATCTCTGGCCGTGACCCACAGCAGAATACCCAGACGACATTGACCGCCGGTGGCTTGATGGAAGATCAGACGCTGGAGACCTGGAACAAGGTGATGGAGATCAACGCGACCGGGACCTTCCTGGGCACGCGCACGGCCATTGCACCCATGCGCCGGGCGGGCGGTGGTTCGATCGTCAATATATCATCGATCTGCGGCATTGTGGGGTCGTGGGCCAATGCCGCCTATCACGCCTCTAAAGGTGCGGTGCGCATATTCTCAAAATCCGCAGCCATTCAATATGCGCCCGAAGGCATTCGCGTGAACTCCATCCATCCAGGATTTGTCGATACGCCGATGACCCAGCCTGGACACACGAACCCAGAGATTGCGGCGTTGCGTCTGGGGGCGACACCCCTGGGCCGCTTCGGTGTGCCGCGCGATATTGCCATGGGCTGTGTTTATTTGGCATCTGACGAAGCAGCCTGGATTACGGGATCCGAACTGGTCATCGATGGTGGCATGACAGCGAACTAGACGCTCATCTAGACGTGAGGGCCATGAGGGGTCAAACTTGCACCCAACCATAACAACCATCGAGGACGACGACTATGAGTACCATCGCGCTAGATGATAGCACCCCACCTGTCACGGAAGACTTGGCGGCGATTGTGGCTGACCTGGCGTTTGAAGACATTGACGCTGACAGTTTGGCAGTGGCGAAACAATGTCTGATCGACTGGTTCGCCGTGACCCTGGCTGGTGCGCAGGAGCCGATGACCCGGATTTTGGCGGCTGAGGCGGTGGAGGAGGGGGGCAGCCCACGGGCGACCATCATTGGTTCCGCTGTCAAAGGTACCCTGGCGCAAGCCTGTCTGGTCAATGGCAGCGGCTCTCACGCCCTGGACTATGACGATGTCAATCTGTCCATGGGTGGGCATCCGACTGCCCAAGTGGCCGCTGCCGTGTTGGCAGTTGCCGAAGACAAAGGTGCCAGCGGGCGTGATCTATTGACGGCCTTTGTCGCGGGCTATGAGGCGGAAGGGCGGATTGGTACCTTGGTCGCGCCCAGCCACTATGGCAACGGCTTCCATGTCACGGCCACCGTCGGCAGCTTCGGTGCGGCAGCGGGTGTTGGCCATCTGCTGGGGCTGGATAGCGGGGCCATGGCGGCTGCCTTTGGCATTGCCGGCACCCAAGCCGCCGGGCTAAAGGCGCAGTTCGGGACCATGTGCAAACCGCTGCATGCGGGCAAGGCAGCGACAAATGGCTTGATGGCCGCCCGCCTGGCCAAGCGTGGTTTTACTTCCCGCCCGGATATATTGGAGGCACCCCAGGGTTTCGCAGATACACAGAGCGATAATTTTCGCGTAGAGCGGGCCATGCGGCCAGCCCGAGGCGGCTTTCATGTGCGTGAAAACTTGTTCAAATATCATGCCGCCTGCTATCTGACCCATTCAACGATCGAGATCTTGTCGGATCTACGCGCAGAGGCGTCGCTGTCGCCGGATCAAATCGACACGGTGGAATTGTCCGTTGATCCGGGGCATCTGAAGGTCTGCAATATTCAGGAGCCCGACACGGGGTTGGAGGTGAAATTCAGCCTGCGGCACACGGCTGCCTTTGCCCTGACGGGTGAAGATACTGCCAGCATAGACAGCTATTCAGATGCCAATGCCCAACTGCCCAAACTGGTCGCCCTGCGTCGTAAGGTGACGGTGACCGATGACGGCGGACCGTCCACGCTGGCCACGGCGCGCATTAAACTGCACGATGGCCAGACGTTGGAGCGTAGTTTTGATGTGGGCGTACCGGCGACGGATGTCGCTGCCCAGGGCCTGAAGATCGATGCGAAGTTTCGCGCCCTGGCCGTGCCTTTGTTGGGTGAGGCTACGGCGGCGGCACTGTTGACGGATCTGCATAATTTGGAAAATCTGGGCAACGCGGGGCAATTGATGACCCATATCGCTGCCTGGCGCGCGCGTGATTGAGTAGTTAGGAGATTAGGACGAATGAACCAAGGTAAATGGCGTATTGGCGAGGTAACGGTTACCCGCGTTGTGGAGATCGAAGCCACAGGGGGCATGACCTTTATCCTGCCCCAGGCCAAGCGGGATATTTTGAAAGATATCCCCTGGCTGTACCCTCATTTCGCGGATGAAAACGGGCGCATGCGTGGATCTATCCATGCCTTAATCATCGAAACACCGGATCGTCGCATCGTCGTCGACACCTGTATCGGCAACGATAAGGAGCGGGGCAATCCACCCTGGAATCAATTGCAGACGACGTTCCTGGAGGACCTGGCCGCAGCGGGCTATCCCAGGGACAGTATCGACAATGTGCTGTGCACCCATCTGCATGTGGACCATGTGGGCTGGAACACCATGTTGGTGGACGGCAAATGGCAGCCCACCTTCCCCAAAGCACGCTATCTGATGGGGAAAGTGGAGTTTGAACATTGGCGCGGCTTTGACGAGGCCGCGACACAACAGGTCATGTCGGATTCCGTCCTGCCCGTGTTTGACGCGGGCCTGGTTGATTTGGTGGAGACGGACCATAAAATCTGCGACCAGGTCAGCTTGATCCCCACTGTGGGGCATTCGCCCGGCCATGTGTCCGTGCTGATCCAAAGTCAGGGTGAAGAGGCCTTGATCACCGGTGATTTCATTCACCACCCCTGCCAAATGGCCCATCCGGAATGGTCAGCCTCTGTCGATAGCGACCCTGAACAGGCCCAGCGTACCCGGCGGGAGGTCTTTGACCGCTATGCCGATACGCCCACATTGATCATCGGCACACATTTTCACACACCCACCGCAGGCCACCTCAAGCGCGATGGTGATGTCTATCGCCTGGACGTTTAGGAGTATGTATTCATGAGTTTCGAACGGCCCTTTGAGGGCATCAAGGTGGTGGATCTAAGCCAGGGTATCGCCGGGCCTTATTGCGGAATGCTGCTGGCTCAGCACGGCGCTGATGTGATCAAGGTGGAACCTTTGCATGGCGATTGGGCCCGTGTCCTCGGCACCGCTACATCCAACCACACGGAATTTTCCTTTATCGGATCTTTGGGCAAACGCAGTCTGGCCATTGATTTGAAAAGTGCTGAGGCACGCCCTATCATTGATGCGTTGGTGGCGGATGCGGATGTCTTTATGGAGGGTTTTCGTCCCGGCGTTATTGATCGCCTGGGCTTTGGCCCTGAACGTATGATGGCCCTGAACCCTGGCCTCATCTATACCTCCACCTCCGGTTTTGGGCAGACTGGGCCTATGCGAAACAAACCGGCCATGGACCCGGTGTTGCAGGCTTTTACGGGCTTTATGATGGATAATAAAGGCGAAGATGGCATCCCCCATCGGGCCAATACAATTATCAATGATATGACGACGGCTCTGTATGGTTTTCAAGCCATTGCGCCAGCGCTTTATGCCAAGCGGGATGACGGACGCGGGCGGTTTATCGATATCTCATTGATGCGGGGGGCGGCAAATTTAAGCGCCATTCGCTTGATGAGCGCGTCGCAAGGGCCACTGGATCGGATGCCGCGCACGGCGCCCTCCGGCATCTTCCGCACCGGGGAAGGTTGGTTGCAACTGGTCATCCTTCAGGACAAGGATTTTTTGAAATTGTGCGACCTGCTTAACCTCGATGACTTGGGGAGGGACGAAAGCTTGCTCGGCAACGAAAATCGCCTGGCCCAGGTGGAAATGCTGTTGGATCGTGTCGAAACCGTTCTTCTGACGAAGCCTGCAGCCTATTGGCGCGATCTGTTCACCGAAGCGGGCCTGCAAAACGAAATGCTGCAGGATTTTCAGGAGTTTCTTAATCACCCCCAAGTGGCCGAGACGGAGCTGTTCAGCTGGTTAAGTGTTGACGGCCTGGACAGTCCCTGGCCCATCCCAAACCCGCCTGGTATTCAAAAGATTGAGGCCGGAACCCCCACTGGATCATCACCCGTAACAGGCCAGCATACAGACGAGGTTCTGGCGGAGTTGGGATACGACACCGGCGCTATTGCCAGTCTGCACGAACGTGACGTGGTTACGACGTGGACAGCTGCTGCCTGATGAGCCAGACAATGCGAAGGGCAACGAGGACCGTGCCAATCGCAGGGAAAATGGCAAAGCCGTAGATCCAATCGGTCAAGCTGGTCAGGCTGTCGATAGATATGCCCGCCGACATGCCCGAAATGCTGGCAAGCAGGCCCGCTGTCGCCGCACCAAAGGCAAAGCCCATTGATTGCATGGTCGGAATAGCGCTGGCCGTTAATGCCTCTTCCCCCGCCTTGGCGTTGGACATGGCGTGGTTTGAGACATGGGCGTGGCATTGCCCGATACCCAGACCGGTCAGGAAGACCATGGCAACCAGCCCCCAAATGGGCCCGGCGACAACGAAAATGCTTTGCCCTGTAATACCGACCAGAATGCAGAGCGGCCCGCTGATGATCAGGATGCGCTGCCAGCGTGGTGAGGCACCGGCAACGGCGAAGGCGGCGACTGACCAACCTAAAGACATGGCGGCGGAGACATAACCAGCCAACGATGGCGGCACCTCGTGCAGGCGTTGGGCCAGGAGGGGAAGGAAGATATTCAGCGGTGTGAAGCTGAACGAGATCAGAAAGAAAACCCAATAGCACGCACCAACCACCCGGGCCAATGATGCAGGGCGGCTGGGCAGTAGCGGGTTTTCCGCAATATGATCCAGCCACAACATACCGCCGACGCCGAAGATTGCAGCGCCGATCAGGCTAAACCGCAGGCCTAGATGATCTGTCTGTCCGCTGATGGTGACACATAGGATGGCCGCGCCCAAAAGAAGCAACCGCTCCCACGGTAATCTAGCGTTTGGACCGATATTGGGCGGGGTGGAGGGTAAGGCGCGCCGCCCTAATGTCAGGATCAGCGCAAACACAGGTATGGTCAGCCAATATACCCCGCGCCAAAAACCCAATTGCGCCAAGGCACCGGCCAGAATAGGGCCGACCAATGCGCCCACGCCCCAAATGACCGACATATAGGCAAAAACGTGGGGGCGATGGTGTTCGTCAAACAGGTGGCGCACCATGGCGTAGGCGAGGGAGACCATAAGACCACTACCCAGGCCCTGGACCGCGCGGCCGGTCAGGAAAACCCACATTTGCGGTGCCAGGGCGCAGACTAGGGAGCCGACGAGGTAGATTGTGGCCGCAATGGTCAAAGCCCGGCGCAGACCAAGGTTCGAGCCTACGATGCCGCCACTGGCGGCACCCATGATTGAAGTCACGATATAAAGGGCTGCAGGCCAAGCGTAGAAGGCTACGCCATCTATATCCTGCACGACGCTGGGCAGAATGGTGGCGATGACGAAGACGTCCATGGCATGCAGTGTCACGCAGCTCATAATCAAGGCAATACGGATCAATCCGCTGCCTTGAATGACGGCGTGCCAGCCGGTTTGTTGAGGTTCGCTCAACCGCTCAGATCCTAAGCCACTGCTTGCAGGCGTTTTAGATCATCCTTGGCTGCATTGTATTCTGTCTTCAAACGATCAGCCAGATCGGCCACGGAAAGGACGTCGTGGATAGCGCCGACACCGTGGCCGGCGGACCAGACATCTTTCCAACGTTTCTTGCGTTCCTGTAGGACAAGTAGCGCTTGGGGGTCCTGTTTACGAAGATCCTCCACCGTCACACCAGCGCGTACCAGGCTGGGGATCAGGGTGTTTGATGGCGCATCCGTGATGGTGCCAAAGAAGATATCTGTGGCACAGGTATCGATGATCATCTGGCGATAGCCGTCTTCGGCACCGGATTCCGTCGTGTTGATGAACCGCGTACCCATATAGACCAGATCCGCACCCATAACCTGTGCTGCCAGAATGTCCCGCCCTGTTGAGATCGCACCGGCCAGAATGATGGTTTTGTCGGTCATTTGGCGGACTTCATTGACCAGGGCAAACGGGTTCAGGGTGCCGCAATGGCCGCCCGCACCACTACAAACGGCGATCAGGCCATCTGCGCCCGCATTCAGGGCAATCTCTGCATGCCGCGCTGCGCCGATGTCATGGAACACCAGGCCGCCATAATCATGCACCGCATCGAACACTGCGCCTGGCGCACCTTTGGACGTGAGGATGACCGGCACTTTGTGTTTGATGCACAATGCCAGATCGTCCTCCATCCGTTGATTGCCTTTGGAGACCACCAGATTTACGCCGTAGGGCCCAACCCGCTCCACGCCCTCATCGGCCAGGCGGATGACGCCGTCGGCCATAGTAGTCAGCCAGTTTTCCAACTCCTCCCCCGTGCGCGGAGTATGGGCGGGGAAACTGCCCATCATGCCCTGGGCACAGGTGGCCAAGGCCAATTCCGGGGTGGAGACGATAAACATAGGTGCGGCAATCACCGGCAGTGACATGCTGGCGATTAACTCATTTACACTCGTCATAAAGATTTTGCTTTCTGGTTCAATCAATGGTGCCCAGGTTATAGATCCAAGGCCGCGCCGTGCGATCCTTAGCCTGGAAAGCAGCCGTGGCGGTGTCTTCCTTCATGTCCTGGCCAATCTCATCCAGGCCCTCCAGCAAGGCGGTCTGACGGTCAGGGGTTAGATCGAATGTGATGACCTTGCCCGACGGTGTGGTCAGGGTGCGGGTGGCGACATCGACTTGGAATTGCAT
>JAPKBD010000295.1 GCA_028824965.1 Alphaproteobacteria bacterium
TCGCGAAAACCCTTGGTGGTGATCAGGCCGGTCCTCGCGCCCTTATGTTCCAGGGTGGCGTTGGAGGCCACCGTGGTGCCGTGCAGCACCTCGTCAATCTGTTCCGCCTTTAACCCGGCGGCATCAAAGACGCTGGACAGGCCCTCAACAATTGCCACCTCATATTCACCAACTGTGGAGGGGACTTTTTTTGTATAAAGCGTGCCGTCCAGACCCAGCAAAACAAGATCCGTGAAGGTACCGCCAATATCCGCGCCTACTCTGAAATTTGTCATGACGCCTACCCCTTTGCCACATCAGACATCTGCGGCTCCTCCCGCATCACTTTGGCCAACCCGCCCGTCCGTCCTGCGCGAATAACAGCCCGGCGCGCTTCCGTACCAGCCGCATCAACCGCCCAAGTGGCCGCATCGACCACAACACCGTAATCATTGAAAGCAGCCTCAACGCTAACCAGTTCGTTACGCACGTCGACCAAAACATCTGCGGCGTCCCGTTCCAACGGATCGCCCCAACCACCGCCCCCTGCCAACTCGTGGCGAAAGACCGTGCCATATTCAATGTTCATGGTGATTTTTGAAGGCATGGAGCGATTTTCGCCATCCGGGTCCAGACTGTTGGCGGACGGCTTGCCCGGATAGCCGCCATACAGACCATAGGGTCTGATTTTCTGCCGGTCAGATCGCACCTGCAAAACAGCCTCCCGCTCCAAAAAGCGATAGTCCCGGCGGAACGGCGCACCGCCCCGGAACTTGCCCGGCCCGGCACGATCAGCCACGAATTCATAGGCTAGGATCTGCATGGGCTGTTCCGTCTCGATCACCTCAATCGATTGGGACGCCATGTTAGCGAACATGTTCGAATTGCCCTGCAGGCCATCGGCCCAGGGTCGCCCACCATGGGTGCCACAGGAAAAATCAACATAGATGTACGGCTGACGCTCATCATCATAGCCGCCAATGCAGACGCCTGTGTTGCCGCCGTCGGATGCGGCACAGACACGGTCGGGCACCATCATGGCCAGGGCACCGAACATCACATCGCCCATTCGAAAGCCGGTTAAACCACGGGCTGCACACGCTGCCGGCAACACCATATTGGTGATCGTACCCGGCGGCGCGATCACTTTGATAACCCGAAAGACACCTTCGTTGGATGGAATATTCAAGGGCAGGATACAGCGGATGGCCCCCACCGAATGGGCCACGGTGAACGAGAGAGAGCTGTTGATGGCACCCTTTACCTGTTCGGAACTGCCCGTCCAGTCGACAACCATCTCGTCACCGGATTTGGTGATGGTTACAAACAGGCGGATGGGCCGATCCAGATCGATACCGTCGTCATCGATCCAGTCTTCGAAACACCATTGCCCATCAGGCAAATCCGCCACTGCCGCGCGGGTCAACCGTTCGGCGTAATTCAGAACCTCCTCCATATATAGCGCAACTTTGTCCGGGCCATAGCGGCGCAGCAAATCAGCAAATTGTGTTTCAGCAATATGACAGGCGGCCAGCTGGGCTCGTAGGTCACCCAAAACTTGAATGGGGATGCGGACATTTTTCTCGATGATGGACCACATGGTCTCGTTCCGCTTGCCGCCCTCAAACAATTTTAGGGGCGGGATGCGCAAACCTTCCTGATAGATCTCTGTCGAGTCAGAGGCGTTCGATCCCGGCACCCGGCCGCCGACGTCCGAATGATGGCTGATGGTGGCGGCAAAGGCGACCCGCTCCCCCTCATGAAACAGGGGCTGAAATATGAAGATGTCCGGTAGATGCATACCGCCATCAAAGGGATCGTTCATGATGAACATATCGCCTTCACCGATATCACCCGCGAAACGTTCGACGACAACTGCCAGGGCGGCGGGGATTGATCCCAGATGGCCCGGCAGGGTCAAACCCTGGGCCACCATTCTGCCGTTGGCATCGGCCAGGGCGGTGGAGAAATCCATGTTATCGCGCAGCACGCCGGAATAAGTCGTCCGGCAAATGGTCACCGCCATCTCATCGCCAATGGCGAAGATGGCATTCTTGAACAACTCAAACTCAATGGGGTCCGCGATCTTGGCCATGAGATATTTTCCTTTGATAGGGAGCTGACCAAATTTTGCAGTGCCATCGCCGTTCCGTCCAGCCCCAATCTCGGTTAGGCTCATGGAATGAACCAAAAAATGAGTAGACCAATCATCCTCTACGAAAACATGCGAACGGTGGTTTACGTGCCGTTCTACCTGGCCATTGTGCGCGGCGACTGGGAGGCGGTGGGCATCGATGTATCTGTCCAGACATCCCCCAGCACGCCGGAAACCGCCCAGGGGCTGATCGATGGCCGGGCCGATGTGTCCTGGGGCGGGCCCATGCGGGTGATGCTGCATCATGACGATGACCGGGATTGCCCCCTGATCTGTTTCGCCCAGATCGTCGCGCGGGATCCTTCAATTATTCTGGGGCGGGAACCCAATGACTGTTTTCGCTTTGATGATCTGGTGGGCAAGCGGGTCGGCGTCGTAGCGGAGGTCCCCACACCCTGGATGACCTTGCAAGATGATGTGGGCCGCGCAGGCGTTGCTCGAAACACCATTCAATGGTTCAGAGACCAATCTATGGCGGAGAACGCAGCCGCCCTGGCCAGTGGTGAGCTTGATGCCGTACAGATATTTGAACCCTACGCCGACGGTTTGGTTCAGGCAGGACACGGCCACATCTGGCATCGGGCGGCCACACGCGGCGACAGCTGTTGGACCTCCTTTTATACCACGCGAAAATTCACGGAAGAACATCCCGATACATGCCAGGCCTTAGTCCTCGGCATTGAACGGGCCCTGGCCATCCTTCACAACACCAGCGCAGAAGAAATCGCCGTGCAGGTTAGCGACTATTTCCCTGATCTGGCGGATGCGGATCTGGCCCGCATGATCGACGGCTATCGCGCATCCGGCCTATGGGCGCGGACCACGGAATTGCCCGTAACCGCATTCGCCCGCCTGAAGGCCGCCATGATATCCGGCGGCTTGATCAGCTACGACGCGCCCTATGATCGGTTGGTAACAGACATGAGGGGCTAGAATGGACATCCCCCGCATTGATATCGCGCCGTTTTTGAGCGGTGATGAAAGCGGCAAAGCGCGGGTGGCGGCAAAGGTCGCGGCATCCTGCCGGGACATCGGTTTTTTGGTGATCCGGGGCCACGGCATGGATCAGGCCGGGTTGCAAAATGCCTTTGCCCTGACCCGTCAATTTATGGACCTAGCCCGCGCAACGAAAGACCAATGGCACCCCACGGGTATTTCAAAGCAGCGTGGCTATCACGGCTTTGCCACCCGGGGCCTCGCCTCCACGCTGGACCGCGACGTCCCCCCCGATCTGCGTGAAACAGTATTTCTGGGGCCGGTCGATGATCATCAGGCGCATTTTGCGGATCTACACGAAGCGGAAGCTGCCTATTGGCCGAACACCATTCCCACCCAGCCACCGGGTGTCGATGATGCGTTGGTTGCGGTCTATCGGGATTTCGAACGGTTGTCCAGCGATCTGTTGCGTATCTTCGCCGTGGCCCTGGATTTGGCGGAGGATCATTTTGCCGACAAGATCGACCGACATTTCTCTATCCTGAGCTGCCATCATTATCCCGCCTTGTTGGAGCCGCCCAAACCAGGCCAGCTGCGCACGGGTGCACATACGGATTTCGGGGCCATGACCATTCTTGCCATGACGGAAGCGACAGGTGGATTGGAGGTGCGCATGCCCGATGGTTCCTGGCGCGGCTTTCAGGCGGGGCGGGAGGAGCTGGTGGTGAACCTAGGGGATATGATGGCGCGGTGGACCAACGATAAATGGCTCTCCACCCTGCACCGGGTCGCCAACCCGGCTGATCTAGAAGATGCCATGAGCCGACGGCAATCTATCGGCTATTTCATGCACCCCAATTTCGATGCCCAAATCGAATGTCTGCCAACATGTCTGGACCCGCACGCCACGCCGCGCTATGCACCTATCACTGCCGGTGAGCATATCGCCATGAAGATCGCCAAGAGTCACGAAACATAGAAAGACCACGCCATGTATATCAACGGTAGCTGGGCCAGTGCCCCTGCGAATGCGGAATTCGACGTTTTAAATCCCGCCACAGGCGCCGTTATCAAATCCCTGCCCGATGGTGGCGGGGAGGCAGCCCGCGCAGCGATTGATGCCGCGGCCGAGGCATTCAAGACATGGAAGGGCACGACGCCATACCAACGTGCGGAATTCCTCATGCGGGCCCATGCCCTGATGATGGAACGGCAAGAAGACCTCGCCAAAGTGATGACAGCCGAACAGGGCAAGCCCCTACGCGCCGCAATGACAGAGGTGAAATACGCCGCCGATTTCCTCAGCTGGTTCGCCGAAGAAGGCAAGCGGGTCTATGGGGAGATCATCCCCTCAGCCCGTGCCGACCAACGCTTCTATGTGCTGCACCAACCCGTGGGCGTGGTGGCCGCAATCACCCCGTGGAATTATCCCATTTCAATGATCACCCGCAAATTAGGCCCCGCGTTGGCTGCGGGCTGCACCGTAGTCTTGAAACCGGCGGAGGCGACACCGCTGACCGCCATTGAGACCTTCAAGATATTCGAAGATGCGGGCTTTCCCCCCGGCGTGGTCAATCTGGTTACAGGTGCGGACCCCAAACCTATTGGCGAAGAATTCGTCTCCAACCCCAAGGTCGCAAAATTGACCTTCACCGGTTCCACCGCCGTGGGCAAAATGCTGGCGGGACAGGCCGCAGGCAATATGAAGCGGGTCAGTTGTGAGCTGGGCGGCCATGCACCGTTCATTGTATTGGAGGACGCGGACCCGGAACATGCGGCCAAGGGCCTGCAACTGGTAAAATTCCTCAATACCGGCCAGGCCTGTATCAGCCCGAACCGGATTTTCGTGCATCGCAACAATCTTAACGGCTTTCTCGACACGCTAACGGGCCGGGTTGCCGGCATGAAGGCCGGCAACGGTATGGAAAAAGGCGTCACCATCGGGCCGTTGGTGAACGAAGCAGCCGTGGCCAAGGTGGAAAACCAAGTGCGTGACGCCGTGGCCAAGGGTGCAAAAGTTCTAACGGGTGGTAAGCGCCTGACGGAAGGTGATCTGGGCCAGGGCCATTTTTTCGCCCCCACCGTGTTGACCGACGTGACCCCGGATATGTTGATTTATCGCGAAGAAACCTTCGGCCCTGTGGCAGCCATTGTACCCTTTGACGATGACGACGATGTGCTGGCCATGGCGAACGATACCAACTATGGCCTGGCAGCCTACGTCTATAGCCAGAACCTAACGAAAGCCATGCGCCTGTTCGAAGGCCTGGAATTCGGCATCATCGGCATCAACGACAT
>JAPKBD010000296.1 GCA_028824965.1 Alphaproteobacteria bacterium
CGGAATACACCTTAACAACGCCGCCAAACTGTCCAACAAGGTGGGACCACCTCAGTGCGGCGACCCGAACGGGAACCGCGCCTGCGCACGCGTTTGAGCGCAATGGTTCTAGTTGTTCCACCAAGGGGTGTCCGAAAACGAGCGCATATCGATCTCGTTGGTCCAGGTTGAACGATGTTGCTGGGCGATGTGGAGGTAGGTATCAGCGATCTTGGCGGGCAGCATAAGGCCGTCGTTTTCCAGGCCACGGCTTTCCCGCAGCGCCTGAAACTTCTCCGGCCCCAGCATTTTGCCCAGTGTATCAGGGGCATCAACTGAACCGTCGATCAGGATATGGGCGATGTGAATACCCTTTGGGCCGAACTCCGCATTCAGGCTTTGGCACAGCATGCGCCGCCCGCCCATGGCGGCAGCATGGGAATGCTGGCCATCGTTGCCGCGTACGGCTGCTGTGGCGGAGGTGACCAGGATCGTGCCTTTGCCCCGCTCCTCCATCAACGGACACAGGGTGGCGGCGACACGAAACAATGCGAACGTGGCCATGCGCCAGCCGATCTCAAATGCCTTATACGTGGTATCCGCCAAGGCCCGGTTACCAATCTGGGCGCCAAGATTGAAAACCACCACTTCAATCGGGCCAATATCAGCCTCAATTGCGGCGATCCGCTCTTCAATCCCGTCGGGCAAAACAGCGTTCAGCAAATAGCCCGACGCGCTGCCGCCCGCGGCTTCAATATCCGCCACCAAGGTGTTCAAACCATCTTGATCGCTGCGTCGACAAAGGGCGGCGTGATAGCCTTCCTGGGCAAAGCGTTTTCCGACGGTACCGCCGATGCCGGCACCGGCCCCTATGACCAAACAAACAGGTTTCATGGTTTTACGTCTCCTCGTTGCGCTAACATTGTTGACGATCCGACCCTCCGGCACATTTCCTTATGGTGACAGTATTAATCTACATTTGTCGAGGCTATGGGAACATCCAAAAAACTAATGGTCCGTACAGTTTTGCTGCTGGTGATGGCTGCTTTGCCGCAATGCGCGCCGCATCCGTTCAAGTCGCCCAGTGTCGTCGTTGGGAGCGATAGCACGGTTAGTATTGAAGCGGGAAAGGCTGTGGAGCCCCATAACTTTGCCCAGAATTACTGCGCCCAATACAATAAGTCGGCGGTTTATCTAGGCGCCACCACTCTTAGTGCATCCGACATTACTCGCATGTACGCCTACGACTGCGTCTCGGGCCACCGATGACTGGCACGACCTATGCAGGCGCGCCATTTCTATAGGGCTTTAAGGCCGCATAGATAACCCGATTGACCGGGGTCGGTACGGACAACGCCCGGCCCTGGCGGACAATCGTGCCGGTCAGGCCGTCTAATTCCATACGCTTGCCGGAATCAAGGTCGAAAAACATCGACGGCATGGCATGGTCGGGAAAGGCCGCCTGCATTGCGGAGGTTTTTTCGAACGTGTCATCGGGTAGCGCGACGCCACAGGCCCGGGCCACGGCGATGGCTTCATGCAGGGCATCTTCCCGGGCGGATATTAGATCGGGATCGCTTTTAATGACGCCGTTCGCTTGCCGGGTCAGGCAGGCGAAGCCGGCGATGGTTGCCAACATCACGAATTTCGTCCAGATCGCCACCTCGATATCCGATGATATTTGCGCGTCGATGCCGGTTGCTGCGGCACAGGCATTCGCGAAGTCGTCCAAACGCGGGCTTGGCTGGTTGTCGGCCTCACTGAATTCCAGCTCCGCAAAGGGCACCTTGTGCTCGAACACCCCCGGTGCGCTGATCTGTGAGGAAATGCGGGCGATGCCGCTGACCACATGATCCGCGCCCAGGATTGGGGCTATCTGCTCGTGCGCATCGACACCGTTCAGCAATGATATGACAGCCGTGTCAGCACCGATCAACGGTTTGCAAAGTGCGGCGGCTTCCTCGACATCAAACAATTTAACGCAGAACAGAACAATATCGACCGGCCCGATCTCGCCGGGGTCATCGGTTGCAGAAACATTTTCGAGGTGGAGATCGCCCAGCGGGCTGATGATCTTCAGACCATTGTCTTGCAAGGCTTTAAGGTGGGCACCGCGGGCAATGAAGCTGACATCGTTGCCTGCTTCCGCCAGTCGGCCCCCAAAATAACCGCCAACGCCGCCCGATCCCATAATCGCAATTTTCATTTTCAAATAACCTCTGCATTGTTCTTGGTATTGGATAATTCTATCATTGTTGCCGCCAGCACCTGAACGCCTTGTTCAAAATCGGCCATCGCCATCTTTTCATCCGGGTTATGACTGCCATCATTATTGCGCACCAATAGAACGGCAGCGGGAATGCCTGCGCGGGCAAAGATGGAGGCATCATGGCCTACGGTCGCGAATTCCGTGCAGGGAATGTCCAGGCGTTCAGCACTTTGCACCAGGCTGGACCGTAAGGTGGGATTAAGGGGTGTTGGTGATGATCCCACAGGTGCGCCCATGACAAAGCGAACCCGGCGGCGGGCACCGATCTCCGCCGTTAGATCAGCGATGGCCGCCTCAAAGCGATCTTGGGAGCTTTGTTCCGTACTGCCGAAATTGAGCGAAAAATGACATTCGCCGGGGACCTTTGTCAGTGCGTGATGACTAGGATCCGTAAAAATCTTCCCCACCGTAAAAACAGCGGATGGATCTACGTTATCTTCGATGTCATGCCACAATATTTCCAGCCGTTGCAGCAATTCAGTAACGGCCAGGACCGTATCCTGGCGCAGGCGGCGCGGCGTGGCGGCGGAATGCTGATAGGCCCCAAAACAGATACCGTCGCCAAAGCGTAGGTTGCCGCGCACCGCCGTGGCGATGCCCAGGGGCACATTCTGCTCAACCAGCAAGGGACCCTGTTCGATATGTAGTTCCAAAAACGCCTTGGTGTTAGCAGCTGTGATTTCCACATGGTCATGATGCCAAATATCGTCAGCGACGATGCCCAGCTCCGACATATGAGCGGAAATCGTCTGCCCGCTGTCCAGGCGCATTAAAGCATCGAACGCCGCCCGGCCCATATCGCCCACGGCCAGGCGTGCACCAATATAGGCAATGCCGAACCAGACGCTCTCCTCGCATCGTGTTCCCATGGCGGACAATTTGCATCCGGGCTGCAAACCGGCCTTTTTCATGGCGGCCAAGGCGATAACGCCTGCGACGGCACCGGCCAGGCCATCGAAATTGCCGCCCTTGGCAACAGAATCCAGGTGCGATCCGGTCAGGATGCCCGGCGCCGTTTCGTTCATTCCGTTTAATGTGGCGTAGGTATTGCCGATGGCATCCTGCCGGGTTGTAAGGCCGTGGTTTCGGGCGGCGGCCAACAGAATGTCGGCTGCGGCTTGGTCCTGAATGCTCCAGGCTGCCCGTGTGACACCAACATCGTCCTGGCTGGCGGCGCGGACTTTGTTGAATATGTCCTCTGCCAAGGGCATCAGGCCCCGGACCGCGTCGCGTAATTTCTGGCTTTGCCCCAGGGTCATCGACGTCATCAGGGCCGGTAAGTCAGGCGCTTTTGTACGTTGATGGTGGCACTGGCAAGAATATCAGCGATCTGTTGCCCGGCCGTGCCATTGCCGAAGATCTTTGATTGTGGGTACCGGCCATGGCTGATCTGGGCCCGTGACTTGGCCTCGATATCGGCCCGTTCATAGGTGGCGTGGACCACGTTGGCGCCATGTTCCCGGTCGCTTTGTCGGGTGCCGATGTTGACCACCGGGGTGCCCAGATATGCCCCTTCCCGTAACCCGGATGAAGAATTGCCGATCAGGCAGGCAGCATTGCCGATCAGGCGGGCATAATCTTCGGGGCTGAAGTTACGATAGAAATGAAGTTTGCCATCGCCCACATGTTCCCGGTGCATGCGCAAACCTTTCGATACATCATCGGAACCCGCATCCACGTTGGGCCATAACCATGCGGTTTGCATATCCAGGGCGACAACAGCGGACAGGGTTTCCTGGATCTGCTGGAACCCTTGGCCGAATTCCGTGGTGACGGGATGTTGCAGAACGACAATATATGGTTTGTTCGGGTCCAGGTCCGCACCAACGCCCATATTGTCGGTGAACAGATCCTTCGGCAGGCTCATATTCAGATCAGCGATCAGATCGATGGCCGGGCAACCGGTCATATGCACCCGGTCCGGTTCCTCACCCATGCGCAGCAAATAATCCGCTGCCAGGTCCGTCGCTGGGAAATGCACGTGGGATAGCTTCGTAATGGCGTGGCGCACGCTTTCATCGATGGAGCCCGTCACCTCGCCCCCTTGCGTGTGGGCCAGGGGGATATTCATGTACGAAGCGGCGATGGCCGTCGCCATAGTCTCGAACCGATCGGCAACCGTCAGCACCACATCTGGTGCCAGGTTTTCAAATTGGGTGGAAAGATCCATGATCGCCATGCCAGTGGATTTTGCCATGGTCGTCGGGTTCTCTCCCTCAACAATGGAATAAACCGTGGCCGAGGGTTCAAACCCGTCGCCGCGAATGATGTCGATGGCATGACCGAACCGGTATAACAAAGCGGAGGCACCGATGATGGTTTGCAATTCCAGGTCGCTATGTTCCTGCACCGCCCGCATAACGGATTTAATGCGGCCATAATTGGCCCGGCTGTTGACGACGATGCAAATTTTCCGCCGTGCTTTATTGGAACTCATTGCAGATCCTCTAATCGCAGCAAACGGTTTGGGACGACATCCCGTGCCAGGCTGCGGCCTATAAATTCATTCAAAGAGGTGGCGGCGATCCCGGTGCCCGGTTTCTTTGCCGTCAGCATATCGGCCGTTAGAACAGTGCCCTTGGTCAGGGCCCGCGTTGGTGCCAGGCTTTTCGTGAACAGGCCGCGCATGGTTTCCATTTCATCAGCGACCACGTCCTTGTCCACCGGGTTGGCATCCATTTCTGCGAATGCGGCGCGGGCATCGGCCACCTGGCGGAATTCCTCAAAGGTCAGGGACGCCGGCACATCAGGGCCGAACTGGCCTTTGGAGAAGGTCACATGAACCTCAATCATATCAACACCACGGGCCAGGGCGGCGAGCGCCGGGAAGGGGCTGCCGCTGTGATCAGACAGGCCCACGGGACAGCCATGGTCATCGCGCAATTTATCAATGACATTCAGGCCAACGGCATCCAGGGGCGTTGGATAGCGGGATGTGCATTGGAACAGGGCCAGGTCCACGCCCAGGGCACGAATGCCTGCCGCGCTGTCCGCAATCTCTGACCAGCGGCTCATGCCTGTGGAGAGCAATATGGGTTTGCCCGTGGCCGCCATGGCCCCCATCAGGTCGGCGGATTTGTATTCACCGGAGCCGATTTTCCAGGCCGGATG
>JAPKBD010000297.1 GCA_028824965.1 Alphaproteobacteria bacterium
CGCCACGTTGACGATGCAGCGGGCCGGTGGTTTCAAGATGCCTCTGCGTGAAGGGGTCGGTAACGGCGGTTGCGGGGCAAGTTCAACCCGCAGTGACGGCGACGTTGTCTGGAAATTCTGGCAGAGCGGTGATCGGCGCGCCACGTTTGGTGATGAAGCGTTGAAAACCACACTGTTCCTGGGCAAGTGGCTGTTGGTGGCCTTCCTATTGGAAAGTGTCATGCTGGCCTATGTCCCGGCGGAATCCATTGCCTCTCTGTTGGGCGGTGACAGTTTCTGGGCCATTCCCTTGGCGGCAATCGTTGGTGTGCCCGCCTATATGAATGGCTTTGCCGCCATTCCCATGATGTCGGGTCTGATGGAATTGGGCATGGCACCGGGTGCGGCCATGGCCTTTATGGTGGCGGGTGGTGTGTCTTGCATCCCGGCGGCGATTGCGGTCTTTGCCCTGGTGCGTCTGCCGGTCTTTGCCTGGTATCTGGTGATGGCCCTGGTGGGATCATTGGCGGCAGGATTTGGCTTTCAAATCTTTATGGCTTGAGGATTTTCCTCAAGCAGCCATATTGGGGTTATGAAGGAATTTGAACTAAGCCCCCAGCCGGACGATGAGCGCCTGACCGAAGACGTCAGCGGCATCGACCAGACCGGTGCAGCCGTGGATACCAGGGTGGTGGTTGAAAAACCGCTGACCCTGTATCTAAACGGCCAGGAAATCGTCACCATGATGACCATCGGCGATCATCCCGATTGTCTGGCGGTGGGGTATTTGTTGAACCAAAACATGCTGCGCCCCGACGATACCCTGACCGGCATTGACGTGGACGAAGAATTGTCCGTAGTCGTGGTGCGCACGGAACGGGTCACGGACTTTGAAGAAAAACTAAAGAAGAAGACCCTTACCTCCGGCTGCGCCCAGGGCACTGCCTTTGGCGATATCATGGAACATTTTGATGAGATCAAGCTGCCGGGCGATGCACTGCTGAAGACGTCGTGGATTTACAGTCTTAGCCGCAAGATCAATCAACAACCCAGCCTGTATTTAACCGCAGGGGCCATTCATGGCTGTGTGCTCTGTTTTGAAGACCGGCCCCTGATCTATATGGAGGATGTGGGCCGGCATAATGCCATCGATAAAATCGCCGGCTGGATGTTCCTGAACGGCATGACGGCGGCAGACAAAATTTTTTACACCACAGGGCGTTTGACGTCCGAGATGGTGATCAAGACCGTTCGCATGGGCATTCCCATCGTCATCTCCCGCTCCGGCTTCACAGCCTGGGGGGTGGATCTGGCACGTCAGGCGAAGTTGACCCTGATTGGCCGGGCCAAGGGCAAACGTTTCCTGTGTCTGGCGGGGCAGGATCGCCTGATCTTTGATGCTAAAATAGATGAATAATTCCTGCGGCATAGTAGGTCTGTTACTGGCAGGCGGTGGCGCGCGGCGTATGGGGGGCGGTGATAAATGCCTCCGGCCCCTCGGTGATCGCACCTTGTTGACGCATGTAATCGAACGCCTTGGCCCCCAGGTCGATGAATTGGTTCTGAATGCCAATGGTGATCCTACGCGCTTTGCCGAATACCACCTGCCTGTGGTGGCCGACAGCATTCCCGGCATGGCGGGGCCCTTGGCGGGTATTCTGACCGGCATGGAATGGCTGGCGGAAAATCGGCCCGACACCAAAATGATGCTGTCTATCCCCACTGACGGGCCGTTTCTGCCGCTTGATCTGGTGGGGCGACTGGCTGCTGCCAAAATGGGTCAAGATGGCGCGCAGATCGCCTGTGCTAAATCCGGCGACCGCACCCATCCGCCCATTGCGCTGTGGGATGTGGATCTGGCCGATGATTTGCGCCGGGCCATGGTGGATGAAGACATGCGCAAGATAGATCTGTGGACCGCGCGCTATGATCTGGTGCATGTGGAATGGCCTGTGGAGCCGTTCGATCCATTTTTCAACGCGAATAGACCCGAAGACCTCGCCAGAGCAGAGGCTCTGGCTGAGACCCACTTAGCGTGATCATCAAAAGGCCATCCCCGAACCACAACGCCCGGCCACAGGGGGGAGCCATTGATATGCTGTTGCTTCATTACACCGGCATGCCCAGTGCCCAAGATGCCTTGGATCGCCTATGCGACAGCGCGGCAGAGGTCTCGGCCCATTATATGATCGATGAAGACGGCGCCCTTTATGCCTTAGTTGATGAAGAACGCAGGGCCTGGCACGCAGGTGTCAGTTGCTGGGCCGGGCAACGGGACATTAATGGCTGTTCCATTGGTGTCGAGTTGGTAAATCCGGGCCATGAATTCGGCTGTCGGGCTTTCCCCGATGGGCAAATGGAAGTTCTCGTCAAACTATGTCGTGAGATACTGACCCGCCATTCCATTCCCAGCCAACGTGTCCTGGCGCATTCCGATGTGGCCCCAGCACGAAAAGAAGATCCCGGCGAATTGTTTGATTGGGCCGCATTGGCAGCTGCCGGCATAGGTGTGTGGCCAGCGCAAAACCACGACCTCGCCGGGGCGAGCCTTGAAGCCTTGGGCTATGATGTGGTGGGCGCGGGTGAGGCGGCCTGTGCGACGGCCTTTCAGCGTCATTGGCGGCCCGGCAGGATAGACGGCGTCATGGATGATGAATGTTTGGCTTTGTTAGCTGGATTACTTGACCAAATCACTTGATCGCCCCATGTTGTCGCCACCAGACGGCTGGACGGTCGCCCTCAACTTCGGTTGGGGGAGGAAAGTCCGGGCTCCATGAAAAGACGGTGCCGGGTAACGCCCGGCGGGGGCGACCCCAGGGAAAGTGCCACAGAAAGCAAACCGCCCATCTTCCAAGCCAGTCTTGAAAGATGGGTAAGGGTGAAAGGGTGCGGTAAGAGCGCACCGCGCGGCTGGTAACAGTCGTGGCAAGGTAAACCCCACCGGGAGCAAAACCGAATAGGGACGGCGTGTCGGCTACGGCTTAAGTTTCGGCTTCAGCTGTAATACGACAGGCGATTTTACGCTGCCGTCCGGGTAGGTTGCACGAGGCGTCCGGCAACGGACGTCCTAGATGAATGATCGTCTATCGCTGCTAAATATGGGCCGCGGCGTGGACAAAACCCGGCTTACAGGCCGTCTGGTGCCTCTCTTTCTCTAATAAAACCTTAAAAGAACATACTGAGAACAAACTTCTGCCGCATTGTTTCACTATGCTGTGCGCCAGTTTTGTAAATCAAGGCCGTTTTGAAGTGCTTCGAGAGCTATCGAAACACTTCAAATACCTGTGGTTTATCTTTAATGGCCCGTTTTAATTATTTGTTTAATCATTGACGGACATATTAGGGCATGATATCCCATAAAAACCCAAATTGGGTATCGCGGCGTGGAATATGGCTTCCGTACAAAGTCATATTCGCAATTTTGACGGCGCGATGGCAGGGAAATAGATAGGGGAATGGTCGTGGCTCTGTTTTTGTCGCGGTTTGATAACAAAGTAGACCGGAAGGGCCGGGTGTCCGTGCCCGCATCCTTCCGTGCCGACTTGACCTCCGATGCCTTTGCCGGTGCGATCGCTTATCCGACCCCTGGAAATAGCGGTGCCCTCGAAGCCTGCGACATTGATCGCATGCGCCAATTGGCCGAAGGGATTGACAGTTTCAACCCGTTTTCTGACGAATTTGGCGACCTCGCCACCGCCATCCTGACCAAATCTCATCGTCTGCCCTTTGATGGTGAGGGCCGGATTATCCTGCCGCAACCCTTGCTCGATCATGCGGGTATTACTGATATGGCCACCTTTGCGGGTCGTGGCGCAACATTCCAAATCTGGGCACCTAGCGCCTATGAAGCTTATGAGAAAGCGGCGACGGACCGGGCCCCGGATCAGGCGGCCAAGTTCGAATTCCGCCGTCGCGACCAGTTGGAGGCGGGGGAATGACCGACCAACAGCCAATGCCTCATGCGCCTCATATCCCCGTCATGCTGGCTGAGGTCCTTGATGGCCTCTCGCCACGGGATGGCGGCCTTTATCTCGACGGCACTTTTGGTGCGGGCGGCTATACGGGTGCGATCCTGGATGCAGCTGACTGCCGGGTTATTGCCATTGACCGTGATCCCGATGCGGTTGCCGCCGGCGCGGATGTTGTGGCGCGCTATGATGGCCGGTTGACCCTGGTTCAGGGGCGCTTTTCAGAAATGGAGGAGCTGGCTATTGCCGCAGGCGCTGGCAAGCTTGACGGCGTCACCCTGGATCTTGGCGTCTCGTCCATGCAATTGGATCAGGCGGCGCGCGGGTTTTCCTTCGCCGCTGATGGCCCCTTGGATATGCGCATGTCCCAATCGGGCGAAAGCGCGGCTGATTTGGTCAACAGCCGCGAACAGGATGAGCTGGCGGACATTATTTTTCATTACGGGGATGAGCGCCGCTCCCGCGCCATTGCCCGCGCAATCATCAAGGCCCGGGATATCGCACCGATTGAGCGGACGGCTGTGTTGGCTAATATCGTTGCAAAAGTGCTTGGGCCCGGCAAACCGGGTGGCAAGCGCACGCATCCCGCAACACGCACATTTCAGGCTTTGCGGATTTATGTGAACAGCGAGATTGAGGAGTTGCGCCAGGGTCTGGCAGCAGCCGAACGTCTGTTGGCGCCCGAAGGCTGGTTGGCCATCGTCTCGTTTCATTCTTTGGAAGACCGCGAAGTGAAGCTGTTTCTGGCGGACCGGGCCGGGCTACAGCCCAGCGGCTCCCGCCACCGCCCGCCCAGTGATGCGGATCGCCGCCCCATAACATTTCGCCTGCCCCGCCGTGGCGTGACCAAGCCCGGCGCGGCAGAGACATCCTCGAACCCCAGATCCCGTTCAGCCCGTTTGCGGGTGGCCCAGCGGACAGATGCGGAGTTTGCAGCATGAGATGGCCGCTGACCATTGTCGTCATGTTGCTGGTTCTTGCGGTATCCATGGGCCTGTATCGGCTCGCCTCTGAAGTGCAGAGCCTGGAGCGTCAATTGGCGTCTGCGACCGCCCAGTTAAAGGACAACTATCGCAACAGCCGTATTCTGGCGGCGGAATTAAGCTATCTCAGCCAGCCCAGCCGTTTGCAGGACCTGGCCTTGCGCCATCTGGCCCTGCAACCCTTGGTGCCGGCCCAGATCAGTGATCTGGCCAGCCTGCCGTTTAGGTCCGGGGTGGCGGCGCTTGTTAATGATCAAGATGCCGCCCGCCTTGACGGCCCGCCCGTTCCTGGTTGGAAGCCCAACAAACCCAACGAACTAGTTAGGCCGGCTAAACCCACCAAGCCCAATAAGCCGGGCCGTGGCGAACGTATTGTTCTGGCTTCCACAAGGGGCGCGCTATGACCCACAGGGA
>JAPKBD010000298.1 GCA_028824965.1 Alphaproteobacteria bacterium
CGGAGGCGCAGGTTGATCGGGAGCATCGCATCCCCGATGGGTTATTGGATCTGATCCGCGACATGGGTTTGTTCGCCTATGCCATGCCCGCCGAATATGGCGGCCTGGGGTTAAGCAAATGGGCCGAAGTCCGCATGATCTTCGAATTCTGCCGGGCGGCACCCGCGTATCGATCCTATGTCGGCACCACCAACGGTGTGGGCGGTAAAAGCATCGTGCTCGACGGCACGCCCGAGCAACAACAGCGCTATCTGCCGGCCATTGCTTCCGGAAACTTGATCGTCAGTTTTTGCCTAACCGAACCCGGCAGTGGCTCCGATGCGAAAAGCCTCTCCACCACCGCAATACTTGATGGCGACGGCTATGTCCTGAACGGCAGCAAACGGTTCATCTCCAACGCGCCCGTGGCAGGGCTGTTCACGGTCATGGCGCGCACCGACCCTGATGATAAAAGTGCGGCTGGCGTCTCCGCCTTTTTGGTGGAGGCGGGCACCCCTGGTCTGCACGTGGATCCACCCTTGGAAAAAATGGGCCAGCTGGGCGCGCCCACGGCAGATGTTACCTTCACAGACTGCCGCGTCCCGGTGGACGCGCTGTTGGGCGGGGTTGAGGGCAAGGGTTTCATCACCGCCATGAAGGTGCTGGACGATGCCCGCATTCACATGGGTGCTGTTTGTGTTGGCTTGGCGACCCGGTTGGTGGAGGAAATGACGGCCTATGCGGTGGAGCGGCAACAATTCGGCAAACCCATCGCCGATTTTCAGCTGATCCAGGCGATGATTGCGGACAGTGAGGCGGAATGCCTGGCCGCCCGCGCCATGGTGGAGCAGACGGCGCGGCAAATGGACGAGGGCCAGAACGTCACCAAGGCCGCAGCAGCCTGCAAATACTTCGCCTCCGAAGCCTGCTGGCGCATCGCGGATCGTGCGGTGCAGGTGCATGGCGGTTATGGCTATATGCGGGAAACCGCCGTCGAGCGCCTGTTCCGGGATGCGCGCCTGTTACGTATTTTCGAAGGCACATCCCAGGTCATGCAACTGGTCATCGCGCGGGAGGCCTTGAAGGAATACCGCTCGGCGCATTAACACAATCTGGGACTTGGACCGGACGTTTAGTCGTGGCATAACCCCAGCTATGAAACTTGCCAATAGAATGAACCACCTGGGCACAGAGACCGCGTTTGAGGTTTTGGCCAAGGCTAATGCGCTGGCCGCACAGGGCCGCGATATCATCAACCTTGGGATCGGCCAGCCCGATTTCCAGACGCCCGAAAATATTGTCGAGGCGGGGCGCAAGGCGCTGGCCGATGGCCATCACGGCTATACCCCCGCCAATGGTATACCGGAGCTGCGGGAGGCGGTTGCCGACGATATTTTGAAATATCGCGGTGCCACTATTAATCCTGATCACGTGGTGATCCAGCCGGGCGGCAAGCCGACCATGTTCTATGCCTGTCTGATGTTTGGTGAGGCGGGGGCGGAGATCATGTACCCCAATCCAGGGTTTCCGATTTATGAATCGGCCATTCGCTTTTCGGGTGCCACGCCCGTGCCCATTGAATTGCACGAAGACACAGGCTTTTCCTTTTCTGCGGATGAGGTGTTGGCGAAAATCAACGAACGAACCCGCCTGATCATCATCAACTCACCGGCCAATCCCACGGGCGGCGTGGTCAACAAGGATGAGCTGGATAAGCTGGTGGCCGGCCTGGAACGACACCCAGAGGTGGTGATCTTGTCGGACGAGATCTACAGCCGCATGGTCTATGACAACCAACCCCACATTTCATTGTTGAGCTATCCCTCCATTCAGGACCGTTTGATCCTGCTGGACGGCTGGTCCAAAACCTATGCTATGACAGGTTGGCGCCTGGGCTATGCCATTTGGCCCGAGGCGTGTGCCGAACAAGCGACGCGCCTGTGCGTCAACGATCATTCCTGTGTCAATGCAGCGACCCAGTGGGCCGGCGTTGAGGCCCTGCGTGGCCCGCAAGATGCGGCCGACAATATGGTCAAGGCGTTCGATGAGCGGCGATCCGTGATCGTGGATGAGCTGAATGCCATTCCCGGCTTTCGCTGTGTGGTGCCGGGCGGGGCTTTTTATGCCTTCCCCAATATTGAAGGCACAGGCCTGACATCCCAGGTGTTGCAGGAAAAAATGCTGAATGAAGCCGGCGTCGCTGCTATTTCCGGTACCTCGTTCGGGGCCTTTGGCGAGGGCTATTTACGCTTTTCCTACGCCAATTCGACCGAGAATATTGTCGCCGCCATGGGCCGTATTCGCGATCTTCTGGCTAAATAACGGGTTGGAGAGTTGCGTAAAATTTGTGCGATGTGGTGATATAATAGGCAATTGTTTTCGCGTTGATTTAGGCGAATGCATTTGCGGTTTTATTTCAATGGGTTAGCGTGTGTGTAAGTTGGCACGGTTTGTGCTTATATACCTAGTATAAATTAGATTTGAACAACCGTGATTAACTTGACCGTACAGATCAAATTGATCGACCAGATGCGGATCGATGCGGGTAGATAGAGAATTGGCGCGATGAAAAAGATAGAAGCGATCATCAAACCCTTCAAACTGGATGAAGTGAAGGAGGCGTTGCATGAAATCGGCCTCCAAGGCATCACCGTGATCGAAGCCAAGGGCTTTGGTCGGCAGAAGGGGCATACGGAACTGTATCGTGGCGCGGAATATGTTGTGGACTTTCTGCCCAAGGTGAAATTGGAAGTCGTGCTCGAGGACGACCTCGTTGAGCGCGCGGTGGAGGCCATCCAGACGGCGGCGCACACGGGCCGCATTGGCGATGGCAAAATATTCATTTCAACCGTTGAGCAGGCAATCCGCATTCGCACCGGTGAAACCGGCACCGATGCAATTTAGGGTCGCTATATAGACAAGCTTGCCCTCAACACGTAATACCCAATCAACACGACGACGAATTACAAAATACGATAGATAATTAGGGACACAGGAAGGAACCGATAGCCATGTCCAATGCCGAAACCGTTCTGAAACAAATTCAGGACGAAGAAATCCCCTTTGTTGATTTTCGCTTCACTGACCCCAGGGGTAAGTGGCAGCATCTGACCATGGATTCAAAAATGGTCGATGCGGATCTGTTCGCCGATGGCGTGATGTTCGATGGCTCGTCCATTGCCGGTTGGAAGGCGATCAACGATTCCGATATGGCCCTGATGCCCGATGCCTCAACGGCGGTGATGGATCCGTTCTTCGCGCAGCCGACCCTGGTCATCTTCTGTGATGTGGTGGAGCCCGCAACCCATGAAGCCTATGGCCGGGATCCCCGCTCAACAGCCAAGCGCGCGGAAGCATACCTGCAAAGCTCCGGCGTTGGTGATATGGCTTATTTTGGCCCTGAACCTGAATTCTTCGTCTTTGATGACGTGCGTTTTGCCGTCACCCAGAACGAAACCTTCTTTTCCATTGACGAGAGTGAAGGGCCGTACAATTCCGGTCGTGACTTTGACGGCGGCAACACCGGCCATCGCCCAGCCCCCAAGGGCGGGTATTTCCCGGTGCCTCCCGTCGATAGTGCAACTGACCTGCGTGGTGAGATGTTGACCGTGATGCGCGAAATGGGCATCGACACGGAAAAACACCATCATGAAGTGGCCCCCAGCCAGCATGAATTGGGCATGAAATTCGCGCCCCTGACATCTTGTGCTGATCAGCTGCAGATCTACAAATATGTGGTGCACAACGTCGCTCACTCATATGGCAAAACGGCAACCTTCATGCCCAAGCCTGTGATGGGGGATAACGGCTCCGGTATGCATGTGCATCAATCCATCTGGAAAGACGGCAAGCCGCTTTTCGCAGGTTCGGGTTATGCGGATCTGTCGGAAATGTGCCTGTTTTATATCGGCGGCATCATGAAGCACGCCAAGGCATTGAACGCCTTCACCAACCCGCTGACCAATTCGTACAAGCGGTTGATCCCTGGCTTTGAGGCGCCGGTGCTGCTGGCCTATTCGGCCCGTAACCGTTCGGCCTCCTGCCGTATCCCGTTCTCACCCAGACCGAGCGGCAAACGGGTGGAAATCCGTTTCCCCGATCCAGGCGCGAACCCCTATCTGGCCTTCACCTCCATGTTGATGGCTGGTCTGGACGGCATCGAGAACAAGATCCACCCCGGCGACCCAATGGACAAAGATCTTTACGATCTGCCGCCGGAGGAATTGGCCGAGGTGCCGACAGTTTGTGGCTCCCTGCGTGAAGCGCTGGAAAGCCTGGATGCGGATCGTGACTTCCTGAAAAAGGGCGGTGTCTTCACCGACGGCTATATCGAACTGAAGTGGGAAGAAGTCTACCGTATGGAACACACGCCCCATCCGGTCGAATACGACATGTACTACAGCGTCTGACCTTTCAGCCGCATATTAAACGATCTGGGCCGCCCCCTTGTTAAGTGGGGCGGCCCATTTTGTTTAACCTTCGCATTTGGCGCGGTTGCTATAGTATATGAGGAAAGAAGGATCCTGTTTTTGCAACGACGCCTTGCCGCCATATTAGCCGCCGACGTAGCTGATTATTCCCGCCTTATGGGCGAAGATCAGACCCGCACGCTTGATGCCCTGCGGCAGTTACGCAAAGAACTATTTGAACCCCAGGTAAGTGCATTTAGGGGAACCGTCGTCAAAAGCATGGGCGATGGCTGGATCGCAGAATTCGCCAGTGTCTGGGATGCAATTGATTGCGCTATCCGTATCCAAGAGGGCTTGGCAGGTCATGACATTATCCGCCTGCGCGCGGGCATCCATATTGGTGATGTGGTGTTTGAGGAAGATGACGTCTTTGGCGAAGGCGTCAATGTTGCCGCGCGACTGGAAGCTCTTGGGAACCCGGGTCAGGTCTTGATTTCTGATACCGCTTACCAAAGCTTGGATGGTAAATCGGCCCAGCAATTTGGCGGCGGCGAAAGCCATCAACTTAAGAATATTTCCCGGCCCGTATCCGTCTGGCGTTGGCCGCCAGAAGAAACCTCTGTAGAAGCTGCCAGCAGCGATGTCTCCCAACCCGTTTCCGGCTTTGATGGCCGACCTGCGATTGCCGTATTGCCCTTTGAAAATATGTCCGGCGATCCGGAGCAGGAATATTTCGCCGACGGTATTGCCGAAGATATTCTGACCCGTCTGGCGATGTGGCGATGGTTGCCGGTAATCGCACGCAATTCCAGCTTTACCTTCAAGGGGCAAAACGTCGACATCCCTGATGTGGGCCGCAAGCTTGGTGCCCGCTATATTCTGGAAGGTAGTGTGCGCAAGGGCGGCAGCCGGGTCCGCATAACCGGGCAGTTGATAGATGC
>JAPKBD010000299.1 GCA_028824965.1 Alphaproteobacteria bacterium
ACTGGCCGTGGCACTGGATGACCTGGATGCCCTGGAAGAGACGATTGTCACTTTGATGGATATCTCCTCGCAACTGGGGATCGCCATCGCCCAGGCCGAAATTCAGGAGCGGCTAGAGGAGTTGTCCTCTGTTGATGAACTGACCGGACTGTTGAACCGCCGCGGCTTTCACGACAGCGTCGGCAAACGGATCGCCCAGCATCTTCGCAAAAAACGCTTTGGCGTTCTGTTGTATATCGACATGGACTACTTCAAATCCGTGAATGACACCCACGGCCATCAGGTGGGCGATGCGGCCCTGATCGCCGTTGCCGAGATTTTGAGCAACCGAAAGGGCCGCCAAGGTGACATATCAGGCCGCCTTGGTGGCGACGAGTTCGCTATGTGGTTGGAAGAAACAGCGCTTGAAGGCGCCCAGGTTAAGGCAGAGGAACTGTTGACCGCCGCCAAAACTTTACAACGTTTCTCTGGCGATGCGGATCATCCCCTATCACTTTCCATCGGCATCGCCCTGGCCGATCCCGAATATGAAGATGATCTGGACGCCCTAATCAAACGGGCCGACGCAGCGCTTTATCGCGCCAAACGCGGTGGTCGGGGCCGGGCAGTATTGGCCGAACGCAGTGATGATGACGTGGAGGAGGCTTCGGCATGCTGAAGAATTTGTTGAGCCGGATGGCGAAGCCGAAGAGCTATGAACAACAACGCGGCAGTCTTGAAAAGGACGGCACCAAAGAGCGTCTGCGCCTGGCCAGGCGCGAGGATACCCGGCCCGAAATTCTGTACGATCTGGCGGATGATGACGTGGCGGAAGTTCGCCGGGCCATCGCTTCCAACCCATCGACGCCCCGCCAGGCCGATGCCAAGCTGGTCCAGGACGGCGATGAACGCGTACGCTTTCATCTGGCCGACAAGATCGGCACGTTGGTTCCGGAAATGTCTGCCCTGCAACGGGAAAAGGCCGAAGAACTAACCATCACCGTATTGCGCGAGTTGGCCGCGGATCAGCTGCCCAAAATCCGAGCTATCGTTTCCGAGCATCTAAAGGCCGCCGACAATGTGCCAAAGGATATTGTCTTGCAACTGGCCAAGGACCTGGAAGACATTGTCGCCGCGCCGGTCCTGCAATTCTCACCTTTGTTAAGCGACCAAGACCTCTTGGCGATCATTGCGGCAGGTCGGGAATCCGGTGCGCTAAGCGCTATTGCCAAACGCCAGGCCGTGGGTGGCGATGTCGCAGACGCAGTTGCACAGACCCTGGATCCAAAAGCGGTCGGCGCCCTGCTGGCCAATGACAGTGCACAATTGCGCGAAGATACCCTGGATTGGATCATCGATAACGCCGCCGTTGTTGAGCCCTGGCACAAACCCCTGGTGCAATGGCCCAGCCTGTCCGACAATGCCGTTCGGCGTATCGCGGGCTTTGTCGCCACCTCGTTGGTGGAAACATTGTGCAATCGAAATGATATCGATGCGAATACAGCCGTTGAATTGGCAAAGGCCGTAAAGAAGAATATCGATCCGGAAAAAGCGGTCGAAGCTGAACCCGCCAAGGCAGAAATAAACGAGCCTGAGAAACAGGAAAAGCCAGAGAAAAACGAGCATGGCGGGAAAGAGGCGGCCTCGTCCCTATTCAAGGACGGGGGCCTGGATGATGATGCTCTGCAAGATGCCATATCGACCGGCGATCGGGAATTTATCATCCACGGCCTGTCCCTGAAAAGCGGCTTTTCAACAAATCTGGTCGACCGGGTGCTGACAGTTGCAAGACCTGAAACAGTGACGGCCCTGGCCTGGAAGGCGGATTTCTCCATGCGCACGGCCATGCAATTACAGCTGCGCATTGCCCGTGTACGGCCCCAAAGCATGCTGAATGCCCGCAACGGGATTGACTATCCGATGACTGAGGCAGAGTTGAAGAAAGAGTTGAAGAAGGTCAAATAGCAACTGTGATGAGGGAGTGCGTTAACGCCCGCCCTCGATCATCGTGCCGACACCAGCCGTCGTGAAGGCTTCCAGCAACAACACGTGCGGCAGTCGGCCATCAAGAATATGCGCCGCCCCCACACCGTGGGCCACGGCATCCAAACATGTCTCCAGCTTCGGTATCATGCCGCCCTTGATGACACCCTCACGGGTTAGGCGGTCCGCCTGCCCCGGCGTCATTTTTGAGATCAGCTTGCCCTCACCATCCAGAACGCCGGCGACATCTGTTAGCATGACAAGCTTGGCTGCTTGTAGCGTGGCCGCGATTTTTCCAGCTACCGTATCGGCATTGATATTATAGGTCTCGCCGTTCTCACCAACACCAATGGGGGCGATCACGGGGATCAAATCAGACTTGGCAAAGGTTTGCAGCAAGGTCGGGTTAATGCGCACCGGCTCCCCGACAAAGCCCAGATCGAGCACCTTTTCAATATTGGAATCCGGGTCCCTGATGGTGCGTTGCAGCTTACGCGCCTCAATCAAACGGCCATCCTTGCCGGAGATACCGACCGCAACACCGCCCGCGCCATTGATCGCGGTTACCACCGCCTTGTTGATGGAGCCCGAGAGGACCATTTCAACAATTTCCACAGTTTCGGCATCGGTCACACGCAGACCATCGATGAAGGAGCTTTGAATTTTCAAACGTTCCAGCATAGCGCCGATTTGCGGCCCGCCGCCATGAACGACGACGGGGTTGATCCCCACCTGTTTCATCAAGACGACGTCGCGGGCAAAATTATCCGCCAGCTCCGCATCACCCATGGCATGGCCACCATATTTGATGACAAAGGTCTGGCCCGTGAAACGGCGCATAAACGGCAAGGCTTCCGCCAGGGTCCGTGCGGTGTGCAATTGCTCGTCTTGTTGATTGTCACTCATAAGCTTGCTTTTAGCGCAGTCACGAGGGGTCCGCCAGTGGCGTTTTGGGGATCGTTTCGGGGGATGTTTCTGTGGGTGTTTCTGACGGCCCACTGTCAACGGCATTGCTTTCGGCCAGGGCGGCACAGGCTGCGCGCACCTCTGCCAGCCCGGTTTTTTTGGCGGAGGAGGTCGCCATGATATCGGGATAGGCCGCGCCATGACGGCTGACCTCTAACGCTGCCTTTTCTTGGATCTTCGCCAAGGCACCGACCTTTTCCTTGTCCACCTTGGTCAGGATGATCTGATAGACGACGGCTGCCTTATCCAGCATCTCCATCACCTTGCGGTCCGGTTCACCAATACCGCGGCGGGCATCGATCAACAAGCAGACCCGACGCAGATTGGATCGACCGCGCAAATAATCCTCGATCAACTTATTCCAGCGCGCGATCTCTTCCTTACCCGCCTTGGCATAGCCATAGCCGGGCAGATCGACCAGCATCAACCGCCCGCCCAGGCGAAAGAAATTAACCTCTCGCGTGCGCCCCGGCGTGTTCGATGTCCGCGCCAGTGAATTGCGATTGGTCAGGGCATTCAGCAGGCTGGATTTCCCCACATTGGAACGACCGGCAAAGGCGATCTCGGGCAATTCCGCCGCGGGCAGTTGGGCTTCCTTCGCAACACCCATGACGAATTCGCATTCCTTGGCAAACAGCAGACGGCCGCGCTCGATCGCTGCAGCGACAGCGGCTGCCTCTTCCTCCGTGGCGGGAATTTCAGTCATCTACTTAGGCGAAATTGGAACGCCCATCTGCCTCATGATGACCCATTGCTGGGTGACCGAAAGCAGATTGTTCCAAGTCCAGTAAATCACCAGGCCGGCGGGGAAACTGCCCAACAAGAAGGTGAAGAATAACGGCATAAAGAGGAAAATTTTCGCCTGCACCGGATCTGCCGGCTGGGGGTTCAGCAATTGCTGCACATACATGGATGCACCCATAAAGACCGGCCAAATCCCGATCATCAGGAATTGCGGCACATCCCAGGGAATGATGCCAAACAGCGTGAATATATACATAGGATCTGGGGCGGAGAGATCATGGATCCAGCCAAAGAACGGTTGATGGCGCATCTCGATCGTCACGAACATGACCTTGTAGAGGGCGAAAAAGACCGGGATCTGCACCATGATCGGCAAACAACCTGATGCAGGATTGACCTTTTCCTTCTTGTACAGGGCCATCATTTCCTGGTTCATCTTGGACCGGTCATCACCAAAGCGTTCCCGCAATTTGGTCATTTCCGGCTGCAAGGCCTTCATCTTGGACATGGATTTGTAGGACTTGTTGGCCAGGGGAAAGAAGATCGCCTTGACGCAAACCGTCAGCAACAAAATCGCCAGGCCGAAATTACCCAGCAGCTTGAAAAAGTAATCCAGGACAAAGAACAACGGTTTCGTCATGAA
Organism: Alphaproteobacteria bacterium; assembly: GCA_028824965.1. GTDB lineage: Bacteria > Pseudomonadota > Alphaproteobacteria. The sequence goes on from JAPKBD010000299.1 coordinate 4,316, forward strand.
ATAGAACCAGCCGAAATCCACTGCCAGATCGAAGCGGGCGATGCCCAGTTGCTCCTCATAGCGATCCAGCAAATGCACTTCCTTGGCACCTGCAAAGACATGGTTGACGATTTGTGCCGTCGCCCCTGGTACAATGACTTGCGGCGCCTGTGTCATAATGTCGGTTTGGTAGGTGTCTTCCTTGTTGATCTCGCTATAACGGAAGGTGCCTGTAAAGGGTGCCTTCTGATCCGGGATCAGGGCGGTCAGCCAGTATTTATCGGTAATGCCGATCCAGCCGCCGACGCTTTTGGTGGCATCTGCCGGGCCTTCGACCAGATCGTCGTAATCCACCTCTTTCAAGGTATCATTGAAGACAGCCAAGGGACCTTCGTGGAGGATATAAAAACCCAGGGTATCTGGTGTATGGGTCCGTGCGATACGGCCATAGGGGTGGGTGGAGATGGCGGCAGGGGAATTGTTTTCCACCCGCTGGGTCACGGTCAACATAAAGGCATCGTCGATTTCGATGACCTGGATAAAGCGTACGCCCTGGCCATTATCCCAGGTCAACGTCAGGGGCCGCGACGGTATCAGAGAGGTATGATCGGCCTGCCAAACGGAATTGCCATCCGGCACCTTTAGATCACCAATGGAAACCCAACCGAATTGGCTAAAATAGGGGTTTGGTGCACCATTGGGCGACAGCAGGGTGACCGCGGGGCTGTCTTCATCAATTGTGTCTTTATAGTCAATCATCGTCAGATCATCGATCCGCGCGCCCTTTAGGGCGATGGAGCCGGCCAGACGGGCGCCATTGACCGGCAACCGTGGCAACAGCGCTAACGCGGCATCGCGGCTTGCACCAGGGGCGATCATGGCCGGGGCGCCGGGAATACTGCCCGTTATGCTGCCACCAGATACACCG
>JAPKBD010000300.1 GCA_028824965.1 Alphaproteobacteria bacterium
ATTTTTTGGATGGAATTGAGGCTTTGATATGACGGCTTGGCGAAATTTGCTCGCGCCGATGGCGCTGTTGGGCACCACGGCGATCAGCCTGTCGGCACAGGCGGACCATGGCATGGCGCATCCCTGGCAATTGGGTCTGCAGACGCCGGTGACGCCCGTGGCGGTACAGATAAACGATTTCCACAATTTGCTGATGATCGTCATCACGGTTATCGCGGTGTTCGTGACCTTGTTGTTGCTCTACGTTTTGGTCAGGTTCAGCGCCAAGAACAATCCGACGCCGACGACCACGACCCACAACACCTTGTTGGAAGTGTTATGGACGGCCATCCCCATTGTGATTTTGGTGGTGATCGTGATCCCCTCGTTGAAACTGCTGTACTTCGCCGACAGCACCAAGGACGCGGAGATGACGTTAAAGGCGATCGGCCATCAATGGTACTGGTCCTATGAATATCCCGATCACGGGGACTTCACCTTCGATGCCGCCATGCTTGATGATGATGAGCGGGAACCCGGACAGCCCCGGCTGCTGGCCACGGATGAAGCTGTGGTCATGCCTGTGAACACCAATATTCGCCTTTTGATCGCGGCAAATGATGTGCTGCATGCCTGGGCCATCCCAGCCTTTGGCGTAAAGCTGGATGCGGTGCCCGGGCGCCTGGGCGAAACCTGGGTTCGGGTCGAGAAAGAAGGCACCTACTATGGCCAATGTTCCGAACTATGCGGCACCGGCCACGGCTTTATGCCGATCATGGTCAAGGTCGTCTCGAAAGAGGCATTTGCCGCTTGGGTCAAAATGGCCAAGGAGGAATATGCCGCGCGGGATGAGAAATCCAGTGTGAAGCTGGCAGCTGCCAAGGTCGGCACTGCGCAATAGTATGGTCCTGAGTACGGACCTGTAGGTTGGCCCCCTGGAATATCCCCGGGGTGCCAACATTCAAGTACAAAAGAATTAAGCGATAGGAAGACAGATAGATGGCATATTCATCCGCGGCGCACGACGACCACGACCACCATACGCCCACGGGCTGGCGGCGCTGGGTCTACTCCACGAACCATAAAGATATCGGCACCATGTACCTGATCTTCGCCATTATTGGCGGCCTGATCGGTGGTGGCATGTCCGTTATGATGCGGATGGAGCTGGCAGCGCCCGGCCCGGGAATTCTGGGTGGCGACCATCATTTCTTCAACGTTTTGATTACGGCCCATGGCCTGATCATGGTCTTTTTCATGGTCATGCCGGCCTTTATTGGCGGTTTCGGCAATTGGTTCGGGCCTTTGATGATCGGCGCGCCGGATATGGCGTTCCCGCGTATGAACAATATCTCTTTCTGGCTGCTGCCCCCCGCAATTCTGTTGCTGGCCGGCTCCATGTTCTTTGAAGGGACTGCGGGCGGTAACGGTGCCGGTACGGGCTGGACGGTCTATGCCCCGCTTAGTACCTCCGGCCATCCCGGGCCGTCGGTGGATATGGCAATTTTGTCTCTACATCTGGCCGGTGCATCGTCCATTCTGGGTGCGATCAACTTTATCACCACGATTTTGAATATGCGGGCACCTGGCATGACCATGCACAAAATGCCCCTGTTTGTTTGGTCGGTGCTGGTTACCGCCTTCTTGTTGTTGTTGTCCATGCCCGTCCTGGCCGGTGCCATCACCATGTTGCTGACGGATCGTAACTTCGGCACCGCATTCTATGACGCGGCGCGGGGCGGTGATCCGGTTCTGTATCAGCATCTGTTCTGGTTCTTTGGCCATCCGGAAGTTTACATTCTGATCCTGCCGTCCTTTGGCATCATCAGCCACATTATCTGCACCTTCTCGAAGAAGCCGATTTTTGGTTACCTAGGTATGGTCTATGCCATGGTGGCGATTGGTGCGGTGGGCTTCATTGTCTGGGCCCATCACATGTATACCGCCGGTATGGACGTGGATACGCGGGCCTATTTCATTGGCGCCACCATGGTCATCGCAGTGCCCACGGGTATTAAGATTTTCAGCTGGATCGCGACCATGTGGGGTGGTTCATTGACCTTCCCGACGCCGATGCTGTTTGCCCTCGGCATGATCTTCCTCTTTACCATCGGCGGTGTGACCGGCGTGGTCCTGGCCAACTCCGGCGTCGATCTGGTGATGCACGACACCTACTATGTTGTGGCGCATTTCCATTACACCATGTCCATGGGCGCGTTGTTCGGCATCTATGCCGGGTTCTATTACTGGATCGGCAAAATGTCCGGCCGGCAATATAACGAGACCCTGGGCAAGATCCATTTCTGGATCACGTTCATCGGCGTGAACATCATTTTCTTCCCGCAGCATTTCAGCGGTCTGGCGGGCATGCCGCGCCGTGTGCCTGATTATCCGGATGCCTATGCGGGCTTCAACATGATCTCGTCCATCGGTTCCTACATCACGGCTGTTGGTACCTTGTTCTTCATCTACATCGCCATTCGCACTATTACGTCTGGTGAGAAGTGCCCGGACAATCCCTGGGGCGAAAGCGCGGATACTTTGGAATGGACCTTGCCTTCGCCACCGCCCTTCCATCAGTTCGAAGAGCTGCCCAGAATTCGGTAGGTATACGGTAATCAGCATTCGTTAGGTATCAGCTGGTCAGTAGCCACGTTGATGTTTGGATCAAAATTTACGTTGAAGGAAGCAATCTGTGAATAGTGGCAATCTAGCCATAGACCCCATAGATCAGAGCGACCGGCGTCCCGTCGGCGGGGCCCGTTTGGCTGATTACGTGGCGCTGTTAAAGCCCCGGGTGATGAGCCTGGTGGTCTTCACAGCTTTGGTCGGCCTAATGCTTGCCCCTGGCAGCCTGCATCCAATGGTCGCCATTGTCGCCTTAATCTGCATTGCGGTGGGTGCTGGTGCATCGGGTGCCATAAATATGTGGTACGATGCCGATATTGACGGCCAGATGCTGCGCACCTGTGATCGGCCCATTCCCCGTGGCCATGTTAAGCCGCGGTCGGCTTTGATTTTTGGCACCGTGCTGTCATTTGCGTCCGTTCTGGTTATGGCGGCCTTTGTTAATTTGTTATCGGCAGCTTTGTTGGCTATGACCATCGCCTTTTACGTCTTTATCTACACCATGTGGCTGAAGCGAAGGACGCCCCACAACATCGTTATCGGCGGTGCGGCAGGTGCCTTCCCGCCGATGATCGGCTGGGCTGCGGCCAGTGGTGATATCACCATGGCTTCCTTCGCCCTGTTTGCCGTTATCTTTATTTGGACGCCGCCGCATTTCTGGGCCCTGGCACTTTATCGCGCCGATGATTACGCCAATGTAGGTGTGCCTATGTTGCCTGTCGTGGCTGGCAAGCCGGCGACACGGCGGCAGATCCTTTTGTATTCCGTTATCTTATTGCCCGTGACGCTTAGCCCCGTGGTCTTTGGTGCCTGCGGACTGATTTATGGCGTTGGTGCTGGAATTTTCGGTCTGATATTTTTGGCCCTGGCGTTTCATATCTGGCGGGTGGGCGATAACAATGATGGCGACAAGCCGGCGCGGCGGCTGTTCGGCTATTCCATTTTTTACCTGTTCGCCCTGTTTGCCCTGATGCTGGGTGAGCGTTTGGCGGGTCTGCAGTCCCTGGCCCTGGGGGGCACCATCTGATGCCGATCGGTAAAATGCATAAACAGCGGTTTGGGCGCAACCTCATTGTGGCCGGAATTTTGTTGTTTTTTATGTTCGGGGCGTTTTTCCTCACCATGTACAATATGCAAGGTCAGGTATGGAACGGCAGTTAGACAGAACCAGCCAGATCGCTGGTGCCAGGCGTAACCGTCTGACGGCCATTATCGCCGCCGGTGTGGTTTTCGGCATGGTTGGTATGGCCTATGCAGCAGTGCCCTTGTACCAGATGTTTTGTCAGGTCACGGGTTTCGGTGGCACGACACAGGTGGCAGAGGAAGCCCCGTCAGAAATTGGCGACCGGATCATCACCGTGCGTTTCAACGCAGATACGGCCCGCGGTATGCCGTGGGATTTCAGCCCGCAACAACGTGCGGTCACCCTGCATGTGGGCGAACAGACCCTGGCGTTTTATCAGGCAACTAACCCGACGGACCGGCCCATCGTGGGTACGTCCACATTCAACGTGACACCTGCCAAGGCCGGGGCCTATTTCAACAAGATCGACTGTTTCTGCTTTACCGAACAGGTCTTAGCACCTGGGGAAAGCGTGGATATGCCGGTTTCCTTTTTCGTTGATCCCGCAATCTCTGACGATCCAAATTTGGATGATGTAAAGACCATAACCCTGTCCTATACCTTTTTCGAGGTGGCTGACAGTTCAGACGATACGAAGACGACAATAACGACGACTGAAAAAATCGCCGCCAACTAGACGGCAAAGACGTGACAATAAAGTTGCTGGGAACGGAGTGAATAAATGGCTGATACGCACGCAAAAGGGCATGATTACCACCTAGTGGATCCCAGCCCATGGCCGGCCCTTGGCGCAATTGGTGCGCTGGTTCTGGCCGCCGGTGGCATCTGGTTTATGCATGAAGGCGTTGCCTGGCTGGCCATCCTTGGCTTTTTGATCGTGCTTTACACTATGTTCGTGTGGTGGCGGGATATCATCCGGGAGGCAACAGTTGAAGGCCATCATACACCCGTGGTGCAGCTGCATTTGCGTTACGGCATGATCATGTTCATCGCCTCCGAGGTGATGTTTTTCATGGCTTGGTTCTGGGCCTTTTTCAACGCGGCCCTGTACCCCACGGAACAGATGGGCGGCATGTGGCCACCCGAAGGGATCCACACCTTTGATCCCTGGCATCTGCCCCTGATCAATACGCTGATCTTGTTGACCTCATCGACCACGGTCACCTGGGCCCATCATGCGGTCCGCGAAGGCAACACCAAAAGTGCCGTTCAGGGTTTGATCGTCACCGTTTTGTTGGGTGCCATTTTCACCTGCGTTCAGGCGTACGAATACGCCCATGCTTCCTTTGCCTTTACCTCAGGTATCTATGGCTCCACCTTCTTTATGGCGACGGGCTTCCATGGCTTACATGTCTTGATCGGCACCATATTCCTGTTCATTTGCTTGATCCGCACGGCTAAGGGCCAGTTCAAGCCGGAGCATCATTTCGGCTTGGAAGCGGCTGCCTGGTATTGGCATTTCGTTGATGTGGTTTGGCTGTTCCTGTTC
>JAPKBD010000301.1 GCA_028824965.1 Alphaproteobacteria bacterium
GGTGACAATCATTAACAAAGTCTTGCAGCCGTCTCAAAGGCGACCTATTCAGACTATATAGGAGAGAAAATTTATGCCGCCAAAACTTAATCCGCTGCGATTGAACCAGTTGCAGTTGAAGACGCTGACATTGTTTCAAGAACTGGCTATGTCGCCGGAAACCTCCACGGCGCGGGATGACGGCAGTGTTTTAATCGTCTCGTTACCGCGGGCACATGGCAATCACTTCCATTTGGGTGCCGGTGTTGTGATGGCAGCGGATGCGACGGGTTTCCAAAATCAAAGCGTCTGGCGGGCTTTGCAGCGTAAAGACCTGATCGAAAGCAGCTTTCCCATGGGTCTTGTCCTGACTGTTGCCGGGAAAGATTATGATACGGGCATGCGGGAACAGATCCTAAATCTCTCCGACCACTGAGTTGAGTTGCCTTTGCAGGTCTGAAAAATCGTGTCGATGCTCCCCCATCGGGCGATGTTGATCAAATTTATAGATCTGTTATAATATAACATAATGAATATTCATACGCAGTCACCCAATCCAGCCAGTGAGGTTCGCGATCACGCGACTTTGGTCGCAGCCGAGGGCGTGGGGATGTCGTTTCAGGGGCGTCAAGTTCTCTCAAGCGTTGATTTGACCGTGAATCGTGGTGAGATCGTCACGCTGATTGGCCTGAATGGTTCGGGAAAATCCACCCTGGCCCGTATCTTACTTGGCCTATTACGGCCCGAAGTGGGGCGTGTCTGGCGCGCGGCCCAGTTACGTCACGGTTATGTCCCGCAGGATATCACAATTGATCCGGCCATGCCTCTGACTTTGCAGCGGTTTCTGACCCTGGGGGGCAAAGTCAGCGGTCCTGTCCTGGATGAAACTTTGGCAGAGGTGGGGTTGTCAGGGCGCTTGCAGGCACAAGTGGCGGCGCTTTCGGGGGGTGAATTGCATCGCGCCATGCTGGCCCGCGCCCTTTTGCGGCGACCTGATTTCCTGGTCCTGGACGAACCCATGAGCGGTGTCGATGTGGCAGGCCAAGGCCAGTTGTACCAGTTGATCGAGACCATCCGTGATCGCTATAATTGCGGGGTTTTGTTAATCTCCCATGATCTGCACGTCGTCATGGCCGCCACAGACCGGGTTATCTGCTTGAACCACCATGTATGTTGCACGGGCCGCCCCGACACTGTTGTTGGTGATCCGGAATTCCGCGCCCTGTTTGGTGCGGCAGTGGCAGACCGCCTGGCCCTTTATCACCATCATCACGACCATAGCCACGATCCTGATGGTGGTGTCGTACCCCTGGGGCATGAGCACGACCACTCACATGACCATGGGCATGAACACGTGCATGAACATGGGCACGGGCATCATGATTGAGGATTTTATGCTGCGCGCCGTTCTGGGCGGCATCGGTGTCGCGGGTGTGGCGGGTCCGTTGGGCTGTTTCGTGATCTGGCGTCGCATGGTTTATTTCGGTGCCGCCCTGGCCCATTCCGCCCTGTTGGGGGTCGCTTTGGGTCTTGCCATTGGGGTGCCCGCGGACCTTGGTATCGCTGTATTGTGCCTGATGATGGCCTTGGGCTTCCTGGCTTTGGACCGCAGCCGTCTGGTCGCGTCCGATACGTTGCTGGGTATACTGGCCCATGCATCCCTGGCCCTGGGGCTGTTGGCACTAGCCTTGATGGAGGGGTTGCGGGTTGATTTGATGAGCTATCTATTCGGCGATATCCTGGCCCTGAACATGATTGATCTGGCCGTCATTTATGGCTTGATGACCGTCGTTCTGGGTTTGTTGATGGTTTATTGGCGGCCGTTGTTATCGGCCACCGTTGACGAAGATCTGGCGCGGGTGGAGGGCATCGCGACGGGCCGGTTAAAGCTGATTTTTACTTTGTTGATGGCTGTGGTGATTGCTGTCGGCATGAAAGTGGTCGGCATCCTGATGGTGATATCACTGCTGATCATACCTGCTGCCGCGGCTCGGCGATTGGCAACAAACCCGGAAAGAATGGCTGTTCTGGCGGCCTTTATCGGAGTTTTATCGGTGATATTGGGCTTGGCAGGGTCTTATTTGTGGGATTTGCCGTCGGGTGCGGCAATCGTTGCGGCGGCGGCAATATTGTTTTTGCTGTCACTGCCCATAGGGCATGTGCGGTCTTTGCGTGGGGAGGTGGGGTAATGGCTAAGGAAATCGTAGATGATCAGTTGGCCCAGAATCAGTTGGTCACGAACCATTTGGTTGAGAACCCTTTCGCTGCACGCGGGCATGATCATTCAAGCTGTATCGTCTCCGCTCTTGATGGGGCAGAGAAGCGGTGTTCCCGTCGCGGCGAACGTTTGACGCCCCTGCGCCGCCGGGTGTTGGAACTGGTCTGGCGTGGCCATCGCCCGGTTGGTGCCTACGATCTGTTGGCTTTGCTGCAGGATGAGCGGGGCAGGGTGGCCCCACCGACAATTTATCGGGCGTTGGAGTTTCTCTGTGATCAAGGCCTGGTCCACCGTCTTGACAGTTTGCAGGCGTTCATCGGCTGCGGCCATCCAGGCGCCCATGATGAGGCTCACCACGCCGCACACTTCCTGATTTGCCAGGATTGCGGCCTGGCGGTAGAGATGCGGGATGGTCAGCTGGATGGTGCCATTCTTGGCCTGGCGGCCCGGGCCGGCTTTGCCATTGCCGATGAAACGGTGGAAATCAGCGGCCTGTGTGCCGATTGTCAAGTTTAGGCTGGGGCGCGTAATGGGCGGTATTATTTGGTTGGCATCCTATCCGAAGTCGGGAAATACCTGGCTGCGGGCCTTTCTGCACAACCTGCTCCGGGATCCCGACCAACCGGCTGATATCAATGAATTGGATCAATTCTGTCTCGGCGATTCCGCTGGAAATTGGTATGAGCACGTATCGGACGGGCGCAGACCTAGCGATATGACACACGAAGAACTCGCGCCACTTCGGACACTTGTGCATAAGGCTTTTACAAGTGCACATCCGGACTCAGTTTTTGTCAAGACCCATAATCAGTTGGGTGAATCCTTTGGTATCCCCCTCGTCAGTATGGAATACACCGTGGGTGCCATTTACGTTATACGAAACCCCCTCGACATGGTTTCGTCGGTGGCTGATCACTTCGGCTATGACCTCGATGGCGCGATAGAAATGCTCGGAAACCCTTCGGCTGGGACACTCAATACCGACATCCATGCCTATGAGTATTGGGGGAGGGCGAGAGGGATATCTTGAGGGAAGTAAAATGCAAACTATAGTTTTCGCGTCTCAAAAAGGTGGTTCAGGCAAAACAACCCTGGCCGCACACGTAGCTGTACAGGCTTATGCTGCGGGCTTTGGCTCCGTCGCAATGGTCGATACAGATCCCCAGGGTAGCTTACACAGCTGGTGGAAAATGCGGGAAGATGCCATGCCGGCGCTGATCCGTTCCAACGCAGAGAATCTAGCCGAAGATTTAGAGCGTCTGCGCAGTCAAGGCCATCGCCTTGCTGTTATTGATATGGTTGGCATTGCAGGCCGATTGCGCCCTGGAAAGTAATTTACTGCCCGATGAAACACGCGCCGGAATTATCTCTCTGGCCATTTGGGTGGATAAACACAGCCGCAAAGTGTTGCGCGGCGAGGCCGAGATACAGCCGTTGATCGACGTCAACCGCTCTATCATGGAAGGTTTGTCAGCTTAATGACCTAAAGCTGTTAAACCAGTCTCACAAGAATAAAGCCAGTCTCGACCCGGACGCACTGCGCGTTCGAACCCCGATGACCGCCCGGCCAAAAAACTTGGCCGGGCGGTTACGCTTTTGGGGGCCAAATATTTAACCAACGGCGCTTTGTTGCGCTACATTGGCCCCATCATGATCCGTTTATCACTTATTTTATCGCCAATTCTGTTGCTGTTCGTCCTGACAGCGACCGCTGGCCCCATCAACGAAGTCACCGTCGTCACCGCCACGGCGCGGCATCAGTTCGGAATAGAGCTGGCAGCAACGCCCAAAGCCAGAAGCAAAGGTCTGATGCACCGTCAAACATTGGCGGCGGATGCGGGTATGTTATTCATTTTTCCCAACGCCCAACGGCTGAGTTTTTGGATGAAGAACACCCTGATCCCCCTGGATATGTTGTTCCTTGCGGGCAATGGCCGCATCGTCTATATACATCCCCGCGCCATCCCCCATTCCCTGATCCCCATCGTGACGCCGGTTGATGCGACAGCGGTGCTGGAGATTAACGGTGGTCTCAGCCGTCGCCTGGGCATCCGGGTTGGCGACCGGGTTTTACATCCCAGCCTTAGGTAACAGAGTTAGATATGATCGCCTCAAAAGACGCTGCCCACAATATTGAAGACAGGATTGACGATAAGGCACCCCCGCCGGATTTCATCCCATCCAGCCGCCCCAGCCCCTATGTGGGCATGATCGGCCCCCTGTTTGAAGTGCCCGATGATCCCGACAATCGCCGCGGTTTCTGGGTTCTGGGCGATCACCTCAACAACGCAGGCATCATCCACGGCGGCATGGTGATGAGTTTCGCGGACAACCTGCTGGCCCGCGCCGTCTCCAACAGTGGCACAGGTATGGCCGTCACCTTGCACATGACATCAGATTTTATCGGCCCGGCCCACTTAGGCGATTGGGTCGAAGGCAAAGCGCACGTCACCCGCACCACCCGCACATTGGTTTTCGTCGAAGGCGAAATCTACACCCGCAAACGCACGATGATGACCGCCAAAGCCGTTTTTCGACGGTTGGCCCGAAAGCGCGACTAGGACGCCGTATTAGGGGAGGGGAAACGGTCGTATCGCGGCCGTTGCCGCGCGCGCCATTCCGCCGCTTTTTCCTAAACTGCCCCCGCGTTCGTTCCTAGGAAACCACGGATGTGGGTGAGGGCGAGGGCAATTTTTCGGTCGTTTTCTTTCCAGGGATACAGGCTGACTTGGGCGTTGGGGGCCAGCAGGGCTGTTTCCATGGCTGTGGCGTAGGGGTGGGCGGGGATGTCGTCGGGCAGGACCAGGATGGGTGTCTGACAATTGCGCACGAAGTCGCGGTCGACGGTAAAGACGAAATCCGCCCGATTTGTGTACATGTTGTTGAGGAACGCGGAGGCCATTGCCTGGGTAATGTCGGGCCGTCGTTTGATGAATTCGGGCGCCCAGCCATTGATGTTGTTGTTGTAATAGATATCG
>JAPKBD010000028.1 GCA_028824965.1 Alphaproteobacteria bacterium
CGTCTGTGGAGGCGGCAGCGATAACATGGGCGCCCGCCAGTTTGGCCAGCTGCACACAGCACGTGCCCACGCCCCCCGATGCGCCAAGGATCAAAACGGTTTCGCCCTTTTGTATGGCACCCCGGCTGCCTGGGCGAAGCTGACCGCATCGGGCAGTTTGATCAATTGTTGCGCTGTCACCTTCATCAATTCCGCCAGGCCGCCGTCCATCATCTCGCCCTGTAGTTTCCCGGCGACCCGGTCGATAGGATCGATCACCACGCGATCGCCAACGGACCAGCCTTCGACGTCGGGTCCGATTTCCGCAATGACGCCTGCAGTGTCCAAGCCCATGATGATGGGCATGGGCACTTTGATCCCCGGCATGCCGCGCAGGGTGAACAGGTCGTGATAATTCAGGGTGCAGGCCTTAACCTGCAATAAGACCTCCCCCTCACCTGGGATGGGGTTCGGCCATGCTGTCTCGTATGTCAGGTCTTCGATCTCGCCGTGTTTGTGGATGACCATGGCCTTCATGGCGGTGTCCTTTTTGTGATGGGGGTTCGGCGTTTGAAATTTGCGACAGCGTGTTCCAACAGTTTGCGCCGGTCAATCTTGTTGGTCCCGGCCAGGGGCAGTTCGGGCAACAGAGCCACAAATCGTGGATGTTGATAGGCGGGGCCGTTGGCCAGGGCGAATTGCTTTATGCCTTCGGGCGTTGGGGCCGTGTTCGGTTTGGCTACGACAAAGGCCACGGGGATTTGCTGCTTGATCTCATCGTCCAGGGAAATCACGGCGGCCTGGGCAATGTCGGGATGGCTCTCCAACAAACGTTCAAGCTCTGCCGGATAGATATTTTCGCCGCCGCAGACGAACATATCGTCCGCCCGCCCAACAAAGAAGAAAAAGCCGCCCTCATCGCGGCGCATGACATCGCCGGTATCATACCAGCCGTCCGTGATACGTTTTTCTGTTTCCGCCGGCCTGTTCAGATAGCCGGGCATCACTGCCTTGTTGCGGATCCACATAACGCCTTCGGTCTCGTCCGGGCCGTGCAGTAATTTGATCTCTGAATGATCACCTGGATAGCCGATGGACAATTTCGGCGTAGCGTGGCCGTCCGGGTGCGGGCCAAAGGCGATGGGGCTGGATTCTGTGGTGCCCCAGCTGTTGGAGACCACCGCATTGGGAAAGATCTCCCCCGCCTTGTCGAACAGCGCCTCACTAACCGGGGCGGAGCCCATGATCACCCGCTCCACGCTGGATAGATCAAGGCCCGCGATCACCTCCGGCTCGCGCACGGCCATCGCGATCATGGTCGGCACAGAGGTGAGGATATGACAGCCGTGTGTGGCCGCGGCCTGCAAATATCCAATGGCGGAGAATTGCCGCATCATCACCACCGTGCCGCCCGTCATCGCCGTCAGGGCACTGAGGATCAGGCCGTTCATGTGATACAGGGGGGCGGCCCCCAGGACCCGCTTGTCCGCCATGGGTGGAAAAGGCATCACACATCAATTCGGCAGCCCAGACATAGCCACCATGGGTCAACGGCACGCCTTTGGGCAGGCCGGAGGAGCCGGAGGTATAGAGGATATTCGCCGCCTCATCCTCCGCCATAACTAAAGGTGTAAGCGGGCCCGGATCAAGAAAACCCTCCCACGCCGCTGGTTGATCCAATGGGATTTGAGCCAGGTCGCCCGCGAGGTGTTTGTTCGCCTCATCAACGAAGACCAGCTGAACCTCGGCATCGTTCAGAATGCGCGCGACGGTTGTTGCGGGCAGTTTGTAGTTGATGGGGACGGCGGTCAGTCCGGCCCGCATAATGCCAAAATAGGCCAGCAGATATTCAGCGCTGTTGCCTGCCAGAATACCCACCGATTGGCCGCGTTGTAGCCCCCGCGCCAGCAAGGCGCGCGCGATACCATCGGCAATGCGATGAAAATCAGCAAAAGTGAATTCCCGGACCGTATCGTCCGGGCCGACCTCAATCATCCAAGTCGTTTGCGGGTCAAGACCGCGATCAACGATTTCGCCGAGATTATGGACTGCTGGCATGATTAGAACCTTTGATGATTACCAAAGGATTTTGGACCAGCAAGTCTACGATGTCCCGCTACTTTTTCGCTCTGCACATCGTCCGCTAGTGCCGGAAATGGCGCATGCCGGTCATGACCATGGCCAGGCCGGCCTCATCCGCCGCTGCGATCACCTCATTATCGCGCATGGAGCCGCCCGGCTGGATCACTGCCGTGGCACCGGCTTCTGCCGCCGCCAACAAGCCGTCTGCGAAGGGGAAGAAAGCGTCTGAGGCAACGACGGAGCCTTTGGCCAGGGGTTCGGATTGGCCCAACGCTTGTGCGGCGTCTTCTGATTTGCGGGCTGCGATACGGGCGGAGTCCACCCGGCTCATCTGTCCGGCACCTATGCCTACCGTGGCACCGTCTTTGACGTAGATGATGGCGTTGGATTTAACGTGCTTGCAAATCCGGAAGGCCAACAATAAATCGGCCATTTCCTGATCGCTGGGCGCGCGTTTGCTGACCACCTGAACATCGTCCCGGCCAATACGGCCGCTATCGCGGGATTGCAGAAGATAGCCGCCTGCCAGGCTTTTCAGTGTCATACCTTCGGCACCGGCATCGGGCAAACCACCCGTCAACAACAGGCGCAGATTTTTCTTTGCCGCGATGGCCGTTCGCGCTGCTTCGTCGGCGTCAGGCGCTATAATAACTTCGGTGAAAATCTCCACCATGGCTGCTGCTGCCGCGCCATCCAGGGGTCGGTTGGTGGAAATGATACCGCCAAAGGCACTGACCGGGTCACAGCGCAGGGCCTTTTGATAGGCATCGAGAATATCCGTACCTATGGCCACACCACAGGGATTGGCATGCTTGATGATGGCGACTGCCGCCTCGGACGGATCAAATTCTCCAACCAATTCGAACGCCGCATCCGTGTCGTTCAGATTATTGTAGCTCAACGCCTTGCCTTGTATCTGCCGGGCCGTGGCGACACCGGGGCGTTTGCTGCCCGTCGTATAGAATGCGGCTTGCTGGTGCGGGTTTTCGCCATAACGTAGTTCGGAATTCTTCTCTGCCGCGACCACCAGGCGGTTGGGGAAGCTATCTCCCTGTTGGCCCGCGAACCAATTGGAAATGGCCGCGTCATAGCTGCCCGTGCGGGCATAGGCGCGGGCGGCCAGTTGGCGGCGCAGGACACCATCCGTTGCACCGCTATTGGCTGCCATTGCATCCGTCACCGCGGCATAATCGCCGGGCTCTGTCACCACGGCCACATAGGCGTGGTTTTTTGCAGCCGAGCGGATCATGGCCGGGCCGCCAATATCGATATTTTCAATGCAGGTGGCAAAGTCTGCGCCCTTGGCCACTGTTTCTTCGAACGGATACAGGTTCACCACCACCAGATCGATGGCACCAATGTTATGATCTGTCATGGCGCTGATATGTTCGGGATCATCGCGCAGGGCCAGAATGCCGCCATGCACGGTGGGATGCAGGGTCTTCACGCGGCCATCCATCATCTCGGGAAAACCCGTGTGATCGCTAACTTCTTTTACCGCGATGCCCGCATCCGCCAAAGCCCTTGCCGTGCCGCCTGTCGAGAGGATCTCCACGCCGTGGCCCGCTAAGGCACGACCGAATTCCACCAAGCCGTCTTTGTCTGAAACAGAAATGAGGGCTCGTTTGATGACAACGAGGTTATCCGACGATGCTGTCGACATTGTGTACTCCTATGAGGTCGCAATCTTGGGGCGTGAACATTGCCCAGGGCATTTGTAGGGGCTTTTGCCGAGGGCATTTACTGGGGCTATAGCACGGCTTACCAAGGTGCCAAAGAGAATGTGCTAGTCCGCCTGCCGGGCCGCAATTTGGGTCGTTCGATCGCTAGTGTTTGGGGCGTTTGCGGGACTATTCTGCATTTCGGGTACGAGGTGTCGAATCATGGCAAGGGTCTGGTCCGTGTCCCGTGCTGTGGCGGCGATGGCTAATTTTTCCACCTGGGCGCTTAACAATTCATGGTCGATGACCCTGGGGGCGGCAAGGTTTACGCCGCTCAAATTAGTCAGCTGTGGCGCTTCGCCATCGTGCAGCAGCTCCTCATACAGCTTTTCGCCGGGGCGCAGGCCGGTGAACGTGATGTTGATATCTACTTCAGGCGTCAGACCGGCCAGGCGGATCATCTGCCGGGCCAGATCCAGAATGCGCACAGGCTCTCCCATATCCAGGACAAATATTTTGCCCCCCTGATCGCCTTCGGGCGTGGCCGCCGTGGCTTGCAGGATCAACTCCACCGCCTCCCGCGTGGTCATGAAATAGCGGGTGACTTCGGGGTCAGTCACGGTCAGCGGGCCACCGCGGGCCAGTTGCCGCTGGAACAACGGCACCACGGACCCGGTGGAGCCCAAGACATTGCCGAACCGTACGGTGACAAAACGGCAGCTTGTCGACGTCAGGCTTAAGCCTTGGCAGATCATTTCTGCGATACGCTTTGATGCGCCCATCACGGAGGTCGGATTAACCGCCTTGTCGGTAGAGATCTGCACCATGACCTTAACGCCTGCGGCACTGCAAATTCTGGCTACGTTGGCAGTGCCCATGACGTTGGTTAGTACGCCTTCATTGGGATTGTTTTCCACCATTGGCACATGTTTGAAGGCGGCAGCGTGAAAAACCAGGTCCGGTTGCTCCCGGCGAAAGACAACATCCAGGCGTTCGGCATCCCGCACATCACCCAGCACCGCAGCCCGGGAGAGTTCGGGCCAAGTCTCCTCAAACTCCAGGTCGATGCGGTAAAGGGCATGTTCCCCATTGTCGAGCAAGGTCACATGGGCCGGTGCCAGGGCCGCGATCTGCCGGGATAATTCCGAACCGATGGTCCCGCCCGCACCTGTGATCAGCACCCGTTGCCCGGTGATCAGCGCCGCCATGGCGTCCCGGTCCAGAACCTGTTGTGGTCGGCCCAGCAGGTCTTCAACCTGAACCGGTTGAACCTCAATCTGTGCGTCGGGATTGTGATTGCCGCGCTGAAAGTCGGTGACTTTGGGCATGCGGGACAGGGTTAGGCCCAGGCTCTCCGCCTTCTCCAGCAGCCGCCCAATGGCTGCACCATCCAGTTTTGGCCAGGTAATAATGATGCGTTGTGGCTTGCGTCCCTGGCGATCCAGGGTCAGGACGACCTCTTCGACATCGTCCAGCCCGCCCAAGACGGTGACGCCGCGAATATCCCGGCCGATCCGGCTTTGCTTGTGATCGAGAATGCCGACGACGCGATAGCTGGCCAGGCGGTTGCGGGCCATTTCGCGGATGAACGTCTCCGCCTCATCCCCCGCCCCGATCAATAATACCGGCACCCGGCCATCGTCCGTGCGTTCGAAGACGGCGCGCAGATCACCGTCCTTGGAAAATCGATACAGCAGGCGCGGGATCATCAGGAAGGCGATCAGCATGGGCCAGTTCAGGAACATGGCACTGCGGGGAAAATTATCCAGGCGGTCCATGACGAACATAACAGGCAGATAAATCAGCATGGCCAGGGTAACCGCCTTAACGATGGCGATCAGATCCGACAGCGATGCATAGTGCCAGATGCCCCGATACAGCCCCATGCGCCAAAAGACAATGGCGCAGACGCAGGCGAATATCGCCGTGCCGTGCCATAAAAAGAAAAAGTCCTGGGGTTTGCCATAACTTTGATAGCGGAACCAGATCGCCAGCTCAAACGACAGGGCCGCCATGAAAATATCATGCACGGCAACCGTCGCGATACGCCCATTAATGTTGCGGAGCCAGCCCACTGTTATTCAGCCTCATTTTGATTGGGGTTTTCAGATTTCAGTCTGCTGAAATAGCATAACAGACCAGCCACCGCCACGCCGCCTATAAGCAGCGCCACCCATTGTGTGCCCCCCAGAACAGACCATAGGGCCAGGGCCACAAGAACACCGTTGCAGCCCAGGATGATTAGGGCCACGCGGCCATGGTCGCCCATACTGCTGGCGGCGTGTTGATAAAAATGCGAGCGATGGGCCTGCCAAAAATCCTCCCCCCCCAACATGCGCCGCAACAGGGTCCAGGTGGCGTCCGCCAGATAGTAGAGGGGCAGTAACAAGGCAGCGGCCCATTGTCCGCTGCCAGCGAGAGACAGTAGCAACCAACCCAATAGGAAGCCCAGGCCGACGCTGCCCACGTCGCCCAGAAATATCTTTGCCGGCCGCCAGTTCCAGATGCCGAAGCCGATCACGGCACCAGCTACAATGATGCCGGGGGTCGCCACGTGAGCCGCATCGCCCGCGAAATAGGCCATCAGTACCAGGGCGAGGCCGATGCTGCCCGCCTCCACAACTGTGATGCCGTCGATGCCATCCATGAAATTGAACAGATTGACGAACCACAGCCACAAAAAGCCTGCTGCCAAACGGTCCGCCACCGGCGGCAGCCATCCCTGAAATATGCCCAGGGAGTCTGGTTCATCTGGCAGCACCAGACAGCCCAGGGCGACGGCCAGGGTTTGCAGCACTAGGCGTTGCAGGGTCGGCAGGCCGCGCACATCGTCGATGAAGGAAATGCCCGCCAGGGCAGCGGCCAACAGGGCGATGGTTATGACATTGAAGCTGGCACCAAGAAAATGGGCATAGAGCGACCAGCCCACAACGATCACCGCCATCACGGCAATGCCACCACCACGGGGGACGGAACCAAGATGGCTGGAACGTTCGTTGGCATGATCCAGGATCGACCGGGCCCGCAACATCGCCAGCACGGCCCACGTCGCCAAATAGCTGACGATACAACTGAACAGGCCAAGGCCTAATATTATGCTCCACGACATGGCTGCTTATAACCTTGTTCGTCGCCCTGATACAATTGGTGGGGGACAATTGAAGGCGACAAACGATTGCGATCTTGTCAGATGGTGATGACAATGTTACCTCCCCTTGATCCTGTGGAATCGAGAATTGAGAAAAGATTATGTCGTCCACTGCACCCATCGCGGTTATCGGCCTTGGTTACGTCGGCCTGCCCCTTGCTGTGGCCCTGGCCCGGCATTTTCCCACCATCGGCTATGATGTGGACCAATCCCGGATCGCGGAACTGAAAACAGGCCATGACCGCACCGGCGAGATCGATGCTCCTGTCATGAAAGACAGCGCATTGACAGTGACGGACAATAGCGCGGCGATTGCTGGTGCAGACATCTATATCGTTACCGTGCCGACCCCGGTGGACAGTGACAACCAACCGGATTTGCGCTTGATTGAAGCTGCCTGTGCCGCCATCGGCAAGATGCTGAAGGTGGGTGATATCGTCGTCTTTGAAAGCACGGTTTATCCCGGCGTCACCGAGGATATTTGCGGCCCCGCCCTGGCGGCTGCTTCCGGCCTGAACTGCGGGCAGGAATTTTTCCTGGGCTATTCACCAGAGCGGATTAATCCAGGCGACCGGGAACACACCGTTGATAAGATCACCAAGGTCGTTGCCGGGCAAAACCCTGAAGTGCTGGACCGCCTGGCGGAGCTTTATGGCAAGGTCACCACGGGCGGTGTGCACCGGGCCGCCGATATCAAAACGGCAGAGGCCGCCAAGGTGATCGAGAATGCCCAACGGGACATTAACATCGCCTTTGTCAATGAGGTCGCGGCGATCTGCCAGAAACTGAAGATTTCAGTCCACGATGTGTTGGAAGCTGCGGGCACCAAATGGAATTTTTTGCCCTTTACGCCGGGGCTGGTGGGCGGCCACTGCATCGGTGTTGATCCATATTATCTGGCCTATCAGGCCCAGAAACTTGGTCATGACCCACAGATTATTCTATCTGGCCGGCGGCTGAACGATGCTATGGGTGATTTCATCGCCGGCTGTATTGACGAAAATATGTCCGGTCCGGGCCGGGTGCTGTTGCTGGGCCTGACGTTTAAGGAGAACGTGCCGGATTTACGCAACACCAAAGTGATCGATGTTATCACTGGCCTAAAAGATCGTGGCCATGAGGTTCTGGTGCATGACCCGGTCGCGAATAGTGATGAGGCCGAACGCTTTTACGGCATCTCCCTGGTGCCGTCCTTAGAGGGGCAGACGGGCTTTGACACTATTGTCGGGGCCGTGCGCCATGACGAATATCTGTCGCTGAACGACGGCGACCTGGGTAACATGGTCCGGGAAGGCGGCCTGATCGCCGACATCAAGGGCCTGTGGCGCGGTAAAAGCCTGCCCGCAGATCGGCATTATTGGCAGTTATAAATCTCTCCGACTTGAGGCGGCATGGATTACCGGGTCGAGCCCGGTAATGACGAAGATGTGTCGAGAAAAGGCTAAAAACAGCTAAATTGTCATTAATGGGCTTGACCCGTTAATCCAGGATCACGGGCGAGCCTTTTCCGATCTACGGCATACGTTAGAGATTAGGTAAAGTAAGGGCACATTCGGGAATTTCTTTTTTCACGAGCTGCCCGCACACGTCATTGCCCAGCGGGCGGCGATGGCATGCTGCTGAGTACCTTGCCATCGCGCAACTTGTCTCACGACGGCTCTACCCCCAGCTTCGGACATAATATCAGTGAATGCTAACGGATCACTTTTGGCACGAAGAGCGCATAACACTGCGTCAGGCTGATGTCTGCTAATGCCCGTCCCTCCGCCCAGTTCTAGGATGCGTGCATCATGGGGCAGGTCCATTGCGTCGAAATATTGATCGCGCATCTGGGCAAATGACTCGATGCCGGCCCGGAATTCCAGCCTATCAGCGATGGTCAGAACATTCTCCGCCGGCAATGCATCCGGGTTCGCGAAAATATCTTTTGTCATCACAATTCCCTCCAAAGGCTGGGCATAGTTTCAACCATGCAATGCTGTTATGTCAAAGAGATTGCCGTCAGATCACACCCTTGTCTTTCAATGCGGCCAAGGCGGCTTCATCCAGGCCCAGCTGCCCGCCTAAGATATCTTCGTTGTGCTGCCCTTTGCGGCCGCCGCCGTGGCGAATTTGAGCCGGGGTTTTGGACATATAGGGGAATGCATTTGTCATCTTGATTTTGCCCAGGTCCTCATCCTCCAGCTCTATGATGTCGCCACGGGCCTGATACTGCGGATCCTCAAAAATTTGTGCGATGTTGTAGGCCGGGCCGATGGCGGCCTCTGCCTCCTCGAATTTCTGCAGCACGTCGTCCAGATCCCGTTCACGGACCCAGTCTGCGACGATGCCGTCCACTTCCTCCATATGCTCGACCCGGCCCTGAGGTGTGGCAAATCGCGGGTCGTTGGCGACGTCTTCACCACCGCACAGGGTCAGAACCCGGGTGACGATTGCTGGGGCATTGGTGGAAATGGCGACCCAATGGCCGTCGCGGGTTTGATAGGTATTGCGGGGGGCGTTGTTTTTCGATCGATTGCCCCAGCGTTGCTGGATCATGCCCAGTTGATCGTACTGCATCGGCTGCGGCCCGAGAATTTGAAAGATCGGCTCGTAAATACTCAGGTCGATTTCCTGGCCCTCATTACCTCCCTGGGCATCCCGATGATACAGCGCGAACATGGTGGCGAAGGTGCCATAGGATGCGGCGATGCCATCCGCCAAGCCAAAGGCGGGCAGGGTCGGCGGGCCGTCAGCTGCCCCCGTAATGGCGGCGAAACCGCTGAACACTTCAGCGATGGTGCCGAAACCTGGGCGTTCTTTGTAGGGCCCGGTCTGACCAAAGCCGGTGACCCGTACCATGATCAGGCGTGGGTTGATGGCTTTCAAATCCTCCCACCCCAGACCCCATCTTTCCATCGTGCCCGTACGGAAGTTTTCTATCACTACATCCGCATCTTTGATCAGGTCCTTGAAAATCGCCTGACCGTCCGGGTTGCTCAATTTCAGGGTGATCAGGCGCTTGTTGCGGTTGGCCATTTTGAACCACAGACCGACGCCATCTTTTTGCGCCCCCGTAGTGCGCAGGACGTCGCCTGTCGGGTGTTCGATTTTGATCACATCCGCGCCAAAGTCGGCCAAATGCATGCCAATGGTCGGCCCCGCGATTACGGATGCGGCCTCTATTACCTTTAGGCCTTGAAGTGGCGTTTGCGGCGACTGCGGTCCGTCGCTCATGCTATGAAGCCAGGTTCCGGCACGGCGAAGTTTTCTTCATGCAGAAAGATCGTCGTACGTTTGGCCAGGCGCGGCAGGCTTTCATCAAACGCCTCCCGCCGGTGCCATAGGCGGGCATTATCCCACATCACCACGTCACCATTGCGCCATTCGTGAGTATAGACAAATTTGTCCTGCACGATGTGGTCCGACAATGCGGTGACCAGATCCTGTGTTTCATCTTCCGACATGCCTTCAAACACGATGGTTTTATTGGGGTCGAAATAAATCGATTTTGCGCCTGTTATGGGGTTTTCCAACACCACATTATGGGTCGCGGGTGGGGTGCGTTCGTCAATGACTTTTAACCGATCTGGATCATCAACGAAGTCTCGGCGTATGGAGGCGTTTTGATCGACCTTGCGCCCGTATTTACACGTCGCCTGCGCTCCTTCAATGCGGGCGGCCAGGTTCTCCGACAAGTTGTCATAGGCCAGGGCCGTGTTTGCCCACGACGTGCGCCCGCCCCCTTCAGGCATTTCAATACCATAGAATATGGAGCCCGAGGCGGGCCGCTGGCGATAGACCTGGTCATGATGCCAGCGCACTTCATAAGCACCCAAACCACCCAGTGGCGTGGCGTCGGGGCGCAGCAGGGACGTGATATAGATAATCTCCGGGTTCAAAGGCGAATGCATGTCATCCCGCACGATTTGGTCCAGATCACCAAAGCGGCGGCTGAAATCAACTTGTACGCTTTCGGTCAAGCTTTGCCGGCGAAACAGTAACAGCGGGTCCTGTTGCCATAATTGATAGATCTCATCGAAGGTATCGTCGTTGATATGGGACAGGTCCACGTCCAGGACCTCGATCCCAAAATTCTCCTGCAATGGTTTCGTACGCAAACTCATGGAAGCTTTCTCCAACAAATAAGGAAACTATTGCCGCCAACATAGGCCCCTCTATCGGGTGCAGGCAAGACGACCCCTTTACCAGCGTGGCCCAGGGCTTCACAGTAGGGCCAACATATTCACGAAAGGTACCTGAGTTATGAGCGCTATCGCATTTGATATTCCTGATGAAATCCACGCCCTGTGCGACGGCCTTGGCGACTTCCTCAAGGCGGAAGTTATGTCCCGGCACGAGAAACACCACAAGTTGCTGTCCAACGGCCGCTATACCTATGACGAGGACGGCCGTTATACGGAAGAGGTGATCGAGATCATCCGCGAGGTGCGCATGGCGGCCTCCAAGGCCGGCTATTACAATATGTGCGTGCCCGAAGAACTAGGTGGCAGCGGCCTTGGCATGTTGGCCTACTATGTGGCGTGGGAGCATACCTTTCGCACCTGTGGGCCACACAATTGGCTGGCCGTCTATGCCATCAGCCACTGGGCATTTGGCCCATCACGATTGTTGGAGCGGGTGACGGACGAAGCACGCTCTGAAATTCTTGACGGTATGATCTCGGGCCAGACGTCCATGTGCTTCGGTCTTTCCGAGCCAGGCGCGGGCTCCGATGCCGCGGCCCTGACCACAAAGGCGGTGCCCGATGGCAACGGCTGGAAAATCACCGGTCGCAAAATCTGGACCACGAATTCGCCGATCGCTGATTATTGCATCATCTTTGCCCAAACGGATCCGGAGCGGGCAGCGGCGCGCAAGGGCGGCATTTCAGCTTTTCTGGTGCCCACGAATGCACCGGGGTTCGAGGTGGAGAGCATTATCGCCATGCATGGTGCTGTGGGTGGTAATGAGGCGCAATTGGTCTTTGATGAGATCAGGGTGGAACCTTACCAGCTGGTGGGTGAGCTGCATGATGGTTTCAAAAACGCTGTGTTTGGGGTTTCCATGGGGCGGATCTACAACTCCGCCCGGGCCCTGGGACTTGCACGCTGGTCGTTGGAGCTGGCATTGGATTACGCGGGCACGCGCCAGGCGTTCGGGAAGCCCATCTCGGAGTATCAGGGCGTGACGTTCCCGTTGGCGGAGTCGGCAATGGAATTGCACGGTGCCCATTTAATGGGTCTGAATGCGGCCAAGTTGCTGGACCGGGGTGATCTGGCGATTAAGGAGCTGTCTATGGCCAAGGCTTATGCGGTTGAAGTGGGTGCGAAGGCCATTGACCGCGCCATCCAAACCCATGGCGCCATGGGCTTCACCAACGAGGTCGGATTGGCAGAGGCCTATAATACGGTCCGTGTGGTCAATGTGGCCGACGGTACCGGCGAAATTCTGCGCCGCACCATCGCCCACCGCCTGTTAAAGGGCGATACGGATCTATAAGCCAGGTGATGCAGGCTTAGGGGCCTAAACCTTAGGCGTTATCTTAGGCGGCGTCGAAATCTTCCTGGGTGATCAATACATGGCGTGGCTGTTCTGCAACCCGGTCCAGCCACCGGCGAATGCCGGGATAATCATCTAATTCCATCTCTGCCTCGTCCGCCACATGGGTATAAGCGTAGAGGGCGATGTCGGCGATGGAATAGCCACCGTCGACCAGGAAATCCGCCGTGCCCAAACGCTGTTCCATGACAGCCAGGGCCTGATAGCCCTTTTGCCATTTCTCCTCCAATTGCGTTCGCTCGATCTTGTTCGGACCTAGAAAATGCAACCAATAGCGGGCGACGGCGATATTGGGTTCGTGGCTGTACTGTTCAAAAAACATCCATTGCAGGACTTGGGCCTGGGCGAATGCTTCGCCTGGCAGATAAGCCGTACCTTGGGCCAGATAGGACATTATGGCGTTTGATTGGGTCAAAACCCGGCCATCTGGAAACTGCAACAACGGAATGCGGCCATCGGGGTTGAGGGCCAGGAATTCCGGCGTGCGGGTCTCACCCTTGGTTACATCATAATCAATGCGCTTAAATGACCGGCCCAGATGAGACAGCAACAGACGCACCTTGTAGGCGTTACCCGAGCCTAGATTGTCGTGCAATATCATCTATCCAACCGATCTAAAAATGCCTGCCGTGTTTCAACATATATATCGCATGGGAGGGTGGATCCTCAAACCGCGATACGCGGCGGCACGATGCTTGTTGTATTGGTGGGCCGGTCCGGGACTGATGTGTAATAATAATATTATTACAATCATTGGTTGTGGTTTATATGCAATTGTGAGATACAGGCGTGTGGAATGTACATCTACAAACGCTGGAGTATAAATTTTGTCGAAACAAGACGCTCAACAATCCTCCTTGTGGGATCAGATTGTTTTATGCGTTCTTGCTGTGGGCCAGGGCGGTCTGTTCTATTCCCTCATTGAACAAAAGGTGCTTGGCCAACTAGGGACGACCGATCAAATTGCGGTTGGTCTGTTCGTGACCGTGACCCTGGCGGTATACATGCTTTTACACAAGCATGGTGCAAGGTTGGGCGATGGTCTGTTCTCCATCATCATCGGCCTAGCTACGACGGCCGCCTATAAAGGCTCTATCGTGTATATGGGATTTGTGATCCCGCAAGGTACGCGAAGTCCGGTGGAGATCCTCCTCGCCCTCGCGGTGAACTATGCCGTGCTTTCGATCATTCCGGCGCCCATTTATCAGGCTGTAAGAGCCAGGGCCTATGGCGGGTTTTCAACAGGCAGTATCTTCAGAAACGCCGCTGCAAATTTGCTTGCATTGGCGGTTGCCTTATTTGTGGTTGCCCTTGGCTGGTTGTTGTTGGCCATATGGGCGGTTTCATTCATGGCCAGCGGCGAAAAATATTTCGTCGAGCTTTTTCAACAGCCCAGTTGGATATGGCCCTTTACCATCACCATACTTGCGGTGTCTGTGGCCATGACCCGGGAATGGTTGACGCGAACCCATTTTTCCATCGTCGTCCGCTTGCTGGGCGCCCTGGTCTTCGCATCGTTCCTGGGCGCTGTTTTACTGGGTGGTATTCTGATGCTGGGCGTTGGCACCTGAGTTTGTTAGACGGCAAATTTATATCACCAGTTCTGTGGGAACGTTCCGCACATCCATTTCATAATCCAAACCCTGAACCGGCGGGCGGGCATAATACCAGGTCAGGCCGGATGATGCCGCACCTCTGGATATAATCTCGGAAGCAAAAAACGGGTGCAGGTCATAGACCGAATAGACCTGGGTCGTGCCCGCATCAGCCCAATTAACGCCTAGGCCGGACATGCGGGCCTCCATGGTTTTGAGGACATGGCGGGCCTTTTCCGTCAAAGCATCCGGCGTGGTTTCGCCCAGGCGGATGATCCGATCAGCGTAATCGCCCGCTGCTTCCGTCGCCTCACCGGACCCAGCAATGACGAAGCTTTTTACGTCATCCCCCGAAATCCCCCCCGCATTCGACTGGGGCTTTGTTGTCGGCACGGTGTAGCAGAAGGCTTCGAAGACAGGTTCGCTGGGCTTGTGCAACTCCGGACAGACGTTGGAGCGGGCGACGGGGTTTTCCTCATCCTTGAAAATACCCCATTTCTCTAACGTACCCACGTAGACCCGGTTGAATGCAATAAAGCCCGCATCATCAAAGGGGGCGGGAGAGCGTAATTCGCAGGCACAAAAGGCCTCTGTTGGGCGTCCCAGAGCAGTCAAATGGGCTTCAATTTCCTGAAAACCTTCGACAATTGGCCGCGGTTTGGCAAAACGCACACGTTCAATGGTAAAGCCGGGTTCGGCCCGAACCCCGCCCGAATATTGAAACGGACCACGCACATAACGATAGCTACCCGGCCCGAACAACGCTGTCTCTACCATTTCCTGAACTCCTACATCGATCAAAAAACTTAGGGTACAGCATCTCACCAGATTGTAAAAATCAGAGTCGCCTTTTTTTTCGAATGAGTGTTAGAATATTGCTTAGCAACCTAATTGTTATTAGTTGGAGGACGTATCCAGTGAGTTTGAAAAATGTGGGGCTGATTGCCATAGCAGTCAGTGCGCAGCGATGAGCGCGCGCACTATTAGGGGTAAGGTCGCAATCGCCGGGGTAGGCGAAAGCGTCTATTACAAGCATGGCCAGTCGCCGGATGCGGAGTTCGTCCTGGCATTGCAGGCCATCGTTCGGGCAGCGGAAGATGCGGGTATTAACCCCCAGGAAATTGATGGCTTCGCTTCCTACTCCAATGATCGCAGTGATCCCTCCCGCCTTGCCGCCGCCTTGGGCATCCCTGATTTGCGCTTTTCCAACATGCAGTTTGGCGGAGGCGGTGGCGGTGTGGCCGCAGCCGTGGCCAATGGTGCGGCAGCCATTGCCAACGGTTATGCGGAATGTGTTGTGGTCTTTCGGGCCTTGGCCCAGGGGCAGTTCCGTCGCTTTGGCCAAGGTGCGCCCGACCCGACAGTATCGGGCGATGCCGCCTATATGGCGCCCTATGGGGTGATGTCCCCGTCCCAGAAATATGCCATGCGGGCGACGCGTTTTATGCATGATTATGGCGTTTCCAACGACGTCCTGCGCGCCATCGCCATGACCTCCTATCGCCATGCCCAGGCCAACCCCCGTGCGGTTATGAATGGCCGGCCTTTGGATGCGGAGACCTATGATAATAGCCGCTGGATTGTGGAGCCTGTGAACCGCCTGTTCGATTGCTGTCAGGAAAATGATGGTGCCGCCGCCCTGATCCTGGTTTCAGCAGAGCGTGCCAAGGATCTGAAACAAAAGCCGGTGTATCTGTTGGCAGCAGCCCAAGGCTCTGATCACCGTTGTGGTGCACCTGTGATGAACGCCACGAACTTCCCCTCGTCATCTTTCGCAACAGTAGCCCCGCGCCTGTACGAAACAGCGGGTGTGACGGCGGATGATATCGATGTGCTGCAAAGTTATGAGAACTTCACAACTGGTGTGATGATGGCGATTGTGGAGCATGGGTTCTGCGCCCCTGAAGAATGCAACGAGTTCTTCACGGAGGATAATCTGGCCGCACCCAGCGGGCGCATGCCCTTGAATACCTCGGGGGGCAATCTGGCAGAATGCTACATGCATGGCCTGGGTCTGCAATTGGAGGCAGTACGTCAGCTGCGCGGTCAATCCTGCAATCAAGTTGAAGGTGCCAAGCTGGCCATGAACATTGCGGGTCCCATGGTGACCCCGGTCAGCAGCCTGATTATGGGCACAGAGGAGACGTTGTAATGAGTAGCTCATATCTTCCAGCCGGCATGCCGGCACCCGTTCCATCGCCCGACGGCCTGGATGTCGCCTATTGGGAAGGCACCCGGCGCGGTGAGTTGATGGTACAAAAATGCGGCGGCTGCGGCGGCTGGCAATGGGGTCCCGAATGGATGTGTCATCAGTGCAATTCATTCGATATGCAATGGGAACAGGTGGCGGCCAATGGTTTGATCTATAGCTGGGAACGCCCCTGGCACCCGGTTCATCCCGCCCTTAAACCCATGGGCCCCTATACGGTGGTTCTGGTGGAGCTACCCCATGCGGGCAACATTCGCATGATCGGAAATTTGCCGGGCGCGGCTGACCAAGAGGTGGTTATCGGTTCGGCGGTCGAGGCTGTGTTCGAGGCCCACGACGATGCTGACACGCCCTACACCCTGGTGCAGTGGCAGTTGGCAACCTAGAGTTCTGGAGGATATTATGAGCGAACAACATTCAGTAGACGACGCTAATCAATGGCGCATGGAAACGCCAGGTGCCGATGGTTGGCCACGCTCGGCACATCCCGGTGCCGCCAACAAATACCTCATGGTATCGGCTGATACACACACCAATGAACCGGCGGATTTGTGGGCCAAGCGGATTGAGCCTGAGTACAAAGACCGCATCCCCCATCAGCGGGTGGATGAAAACGGTGATCGCTGGGCCGTCGTTGAAGGCTATCGCCCCATCAAGATCCGCATCGCGGCCATGGAGGGGCAGGACAAGGAACGTAACAGCGTTGGTGATACGATTGAAGGCCGTGCCCGGGATCACAAGCGCGATGGTATTGATGCGGAAATTATTTTTCCCAACAAGGGCCTGGCCATGTGGGCCACAAAGGATAGTGTTTTTGCAATGGCGATGTGCCGGGTCTGGAACGATTGGGCCTGGGAATTTTTCGGCCCCTCCAATGACACTATGTCGCCCATGGCATGCCTGGGCACCGGCGATATTCCCGGCTCCATCGCTGAAATTAACCGGGTGGCAAAAATGGGCTTTCGTGGTCTGACATTGCCGTGCAAGCCAATCTTTGGCGGTCATGATGTGGATGATCCAAACTATAATCTGCCCATGTACGACCCCATGTGGGCGGTGATTGAGGAAACGGGCCTGCCCATTACCTTCCACGTCTCCACGGGAAGGGATCCCCGCGCCGCCAAAGGCATGGGCGGGGCGGTGATCAACTACGTCTCTCATTCCCTGACACCGACCATTGAGCCTATGGCGAACCTGTGTGCCTCCGGTGTGTTGGAACGGTTCCCGAAAATACGCTTTGCCTTAATTGAGGCGGGCGTTGGCTGGGTGCCCTGGGCGTTGGAAGCGATGGACGAGGCCTATCGTAAGCATCATTTCTGGGTGCGGCCGAAATTACAGGGCCTGCCCAGTGACTATTTCAAGGAACATGGTGCCGCATCCTTTCAGGAAGATCCCGCCGGTCTGGCGTTGGTGGAAAAATTCGGATTGGAAAATAACTTCATGTGGGCCAATGATTATCCCCATCATGAGGGCACCTGGCCCCATTCCGCCCCGGCCATCGAACGTACGATGTCCGACATCTCGGACGATACGCGGGCCAAATTGCTGGGCCTGAATGCCAATAAGATGTTCAACTTCAAACTGCCAGAGGCACCGAACAAAGCATAAAAAAAGACCTCATCGCGGCGGCAGAAGCACGATGCGATCATTGATCGCGCTGTTTCTGTCGCCCTTTTTTTGCCCGGACAGCAAGTCCCGACAGTACTCGTTTCCGGTCACGCATTTCTGATCATTGACATGCTCTTTGAAATATTTGAACGTACGTTCAATTCATAATCTGAGGAGACGACCGCAATGGCTCGCTACGACCGCGTTATCAAAAATGGTATGGTTATTGATGGCAGCCGGCTGCCGCGTTTCCGGGGTGATATCGGTATCAAGGACGGTTTGATCACCGAGATCGGCCATATTGACGCGGCTGATGGGGATGAAGTCATCGATGCGACGGGGCTGGTCGTTGCGCCGGGCTTTATCGATCTGCATACCCACTATGATGCACAGCTGTTCTGGGATCCGTACTGCACCATTTCAGGCTGGCATGGCATTACATCAGTGGTGATTTGTAATTGCGGCTTCGGCTTCGCACCGGTGCGGGAGGAGGAGCGGGAGCGCGCCATGCTGTCGATGACCCGGGTGGAGGCAATTCCCATGGCCGCCATGCAGGAGGGGATGCCGTGGGATTGGGTCACCTTTCCGGAATACCTGGATAGCGTCGATCGCACGCCAAAGGCCATGAACATTCTGCCTTATGTGCCCATCTCCCCCTTCCTGATCTGGGTGCTGGGTATGGAAGATGCAAAGGCCGGGCGCAAACCCACCGATGCGGAGCACGCAGAACTATGCCGTTTGATTAATGAGGCCATGGATGCGGGTGCCTGCGGTTGGTCGGCCCAGCGGATGGTCCCATCCGGCCCCGCAGCGGTGCAGCGTGACTATGACGGCACGCCTATGCCCACCGATGTCATGCATGACGATACCTGTCGGGAATTCGCCAAGGTTCTGCGGCAACGCAACGAAGGCTTTATGCAAATGTTATTGATCTCCGGTGACAACGAAAAAGATCGCGCTTTCTACGAAGAAATGGCGGAAATTTCAGGCCGCCCCATCATCATGAACGTCATCCAGGCCTTTGATCACAAGCCGGAGATCCATCGCGCCGTCCTGAAATGGCTGGAGAGTTGCCGGAAACGGGGCATCCGCGTTGTGGCCCAAGGTCTGACCACCGATGCGGGCTTTACCTTCACGTTCGAGAATTGGAACCTGTTCGACGATATCGACGTCTGGTGTGAGGCGACCACGGGCACGTTGGAGGAACGTAAGGCGAAATTGGCCGATCCTGCCCGGCGTGAAGCCTTAAAGGAAAAAATGCCGCGTACAGCCATTGGCCCCTTGCCCGATATTGTCATCGTTGGTCCGCAGTTGGAGAAGAACCAGAAATGGCTCGATCATACCCTGGCTCTGGTCGCGGAAAAGACCGGCAAGCATCCCGTGGACGTCATGCTGGATATGGCGGTGGAGGAGGACCTGAAGACGGATTTCTTCGCTGCCCCACCAAATGGCAGCCTGGAATATCTCAAGGAAATTGTCGACGATCCTTATGTCTTGTTCGGTGTATCCGACGGCGGGGCCCACACGAAATTCCTGACCGCGGGGCGTTATCCCACCGAGACTATTGTAAAGATCGTGCGTGAGAACAACATGATCTCTTTGGAGGAGGCCCATTGGCGTTTGTCCGCATTGCCCGCACAATTCGGCGGCTTTGAAGGCCGGGGCGTGCTGAAGAAAGGCGCGCCTGCCGATATCATCGTCTACGACTATGAGAATTTGGAAGTGCTGCCGGACGAGATTGTCCATGATATGCCGGCGGGTGAATGGCGTCGGGTCCAACGCGCCAAGGGTTATCGCTACGTCCTTGTTAATGGTGAGGTCACGATCCGCGACGATCAGCAAACGGATACCTTTTCCGGCAAGTTATTGCGCTTTGGCACCGGTCTGCCGCAAGAGGCCCATACAGAGGCGGCGGAGTAGGCACGCAACCCATGGCAGATATGGCGAATTTATCGAAGGCGCAGGTGCCCGATATAACTGCCGGGCGGGACGCCGTATTAGGGGCAGCGTTGCAGGCATTTTTTGAACACGGCTTCCACGGCACCTCCATGCGCAATATTGCAGCCCGCGCTGGTACTGCCGTATCTCATGCTTATTATTACTTTCCATCGAAGAATGATCTGCTGCGCACCTTGGTGGTGGGCGTTACCGGTGATTTGATTGCTTTGTTAAAGGCGGCCCAGGCCGAGGCAGGCACAGATCCTGGCGAACAGATGCACGCCATCGTCCAGGCCCATGTGACATTGCATACGGAGCGTCAGGCGGAGGCCTTTGTCGGCAATACGGAACTGCGCAGCCTCACACCCGAGGACAGGGACATTGCAGTGGCCTTGCGTGATCAAATCAGCACCCTGTTCCGGGTGGTTATTGAGAATGGGCAAAAACAGGGGGGCTTCCATTGTCCTCACAGGGAAGAGGCCGTATTGGCAATCGTGACCATGTGTACAGCGGTGGCCGGCTGGTATCGCCCCGAGGGCCCGCTCACAGCTGCAACCATTGCTGAACGCTATGGTAATTTGGCGCTGAATATGGTGGGCTACGAAGATACCCAGAACCGCAAGAGGATTTCATCGTGAATGATTTGACGCCGGATGTACCCAAGTTCGATACCAACTACGACACCAAATTCGATACTGAGGCAAAGGTGCGCTACGTCAACGCCGAATGGCGGGATCGGGAGGATACGCCGCGCATTGGCAGCCGTGAAACACGTCGTGCCAATACCTCGTTCCAGGACGCGACGGTCTATGATGCCCGCCCGCGCTTGGCCGCAGGTACATTGGATTTGGCCACTTCCGGCTTTACCTTGACACAAAACAAGACCGTCGTGACCGATTTTCGCGACGACGATCAGGTGACCGGGACATACTACGCAGAGATGGAGGCCCTGATCCGCAAGCAAACAGGTGCCGCCCAGGTCGTCACCAAAAGTCATCTTGTGCGCACGGAAACGCCGATCGATTTCAACGATGGCTATTCCCGCTTTGTCCATTGCGATTACAACATGTCCCGTATTGATGAGCATGTGGGGGAGTTGTTCGAACGGGAAGGCGTAACGGCCCAGGATAATTGGACCTATGCCTGGTACAACACCTGGCAGCCGTTTGACCATGTGGTGGTGAATAATCCTCTCGCCGTGATTGATTGGCAGTCCCTGCCTTTAGCTGATGTCATCGGGTATTTTTATACCGGACGTGGGCGCGACAGTCTGGTGGCAGCGCCGGTACACAATCCGGATCATAAATTCTGGTACTTCCCCCAGATGCAAACGGATGAAGTTCTGGTTTTCACACAGTTGAACCAACAGCCCGACCAGGCCGTCTATTGCCCCCACACCTCTTTCAATATTCCCGGTGTGGCTGACGACGCCCCGCCACGGCGCAGTATTGAGACTCGGCTGCTGGCGATCTTTGAGACTTAGGCAGTCACTTTTACATCTGCTGCAGTGCGCAAGAGGAACCTACGACCTATGCCGACGATTGAATATTTTTACTCTGCCCATTCAGCCTTCGCATATTTGGGATCGTCCCTGCTGGCGAGAATAGCGGATGCGACCGGGGCTGATATTATTCACAAACCTATGGATTTGCGGGTCGCCCTGACGGGCAGTGGCGAAAGCGGTTTTGCCGGTCGGACGCAAAAGCATATGAAATATTATTTCAAGCGGGAGATCGACCGCTGGGCGGAATATCGCAATGCGCCGGTTTTGGGGTATCGCCCGACCCATCATGATAACAGCAACGATATGTGCAACGGCATGTTGCTCGCCGGATTACAGCAGGGCCTGGACATCGGAAACCTGGCCCACGCCCTGTTGGAAGGGCATTGGCGCTATGACGCCAACCTTGATGATCGCGATACCCTGGTCGGCTTGGCAAACGGCGTTGGCGTCGATCCGGAACCACTTCTGGCTGCAGCATTGTCCGACGAGGTCCAGACAATTTACAAGGCCAATACCCAAGAAGCGATTGATCGATCCGTCTTCGGCTCACCGACATATTTTGTCGATGGCGATATGTTCTACGGCCAGGATCATCTGGAAATGATCGAGCGCGCCTTGAAACAGCCTTTCAAGGGGGATTGGCCGATTTAGCCTATCCCCACCTGCATTGTGCTGATGGCATCTGCCAGGGCCAACAGGCGGCGGGCTGATGCCACGTGCAGGTTTTCCACCAACTGGCCGTTGACGACGACGACGCCCTTGCCATCAGCTCGCGCCTGCTCAAATGCGGTGACGATGATGTCGGCTTCGGCAATGTCATCATCGGAGGGGGCGAAGGCGCGATTTGCTGCCGCCAACTGTCGCGGGTGGATCAAAGTTTTACCATCGAAGCCGAACTGCCGCCCTTGTTTGCAGGCAGCCGCAAAGCCGGGATCGTCCGCCAGGTCCAGATAAACCCCGTCCAGAACGGACAGGCCATAGGCTCGTGCGGCCAACAGGCACATGGACAGGGCGGTGGTGAAAGGCTCCCGGTTCGGCGTATGCAGGGCATTTAGATCCGTCGCCAGATCAGATGTACCGACAACCAGGCAACGGGTTTTTGGCGATGCGGCGGCAATCTCCTCCACATGTAAAATCGCCAGCGGCGTTTCGATCATGCACCACAGATCCATCTCGTCGGGTAACTGCGCCGCTGTGGCGCGTACTTGGCCCGCACCTTCAACCTTGGGCAGCAGCACGGCATTGGCGGCTGAGGCCGCAGCCGCCGCCAAATCGTCCGCATGCCAGGGTGTGGCGGGGCCGTTAACCCGCACGATGACTTCCCGGGGGCCATAGCCGCCCTTGTTCACAGCCTCTATTACCTGCGCCCGCGCCATCACTTTGGCGTCAGGCGCGACCGCGTCCTCCAGATCCAGGATCAGCGCATCGGCGGCCAAAGATTTGGCTTTCTCCATTGCGCGCGCGTTAGAGCCGGGCATGTAGAGAACACTGCGCCGGGGACGAATTTGATCTGCCATCTTGTCTAGCTTTCCTTCTGCTTCCCCAATTATTTTCCGGCTATTTCCAGGCGAACACCGGCTGTTCCAAGTGATCAACCCGGATATCGCGGCCTTTCATAACCACTTCGCAAAACTGATAGATCACGGCCGCCGTGGGTGCGTGCACCTGGTCGTCGCCAAAGCGAACCCTGAGGACCGGCTTGTCACTTTCGGGAATGGTGATGAATTCAGGGGAATCCGCGCGGACCAGATCGGCCAGGGGGATCGGCATGATCTTGGCCACCTCGTCCGGGTTCGCCGACATGGTGGCACCGTTGCCCGCCCAGATTACTACAGGCGTGATCACATAGCCGGATCGGGTGGGATAGTCATCCAATAGGCCCAGCACCGCATCTTCGCCGAGGTGAAGGTTTATTTCCTCCGACAATTCGCGCAGGCCGGCTTGGGTGGCGGTCTCGCCCCCATCGACACGTCCGCCGGGCAAGGCCTTTTGCCCCGCGTGGGATGACAGGCGGGGCGTGCGCCGGGTTAATACAAAGGCGGTTTGGCCATGACCGTCGTCGATCAACGTCATGGTTACGGCTGCATGCTTCAGGCCGTCATCGGGCGTGCCGTGAACCTGACGCTCAAAGCCCGATAAATGAGCCGTAAAGCGTTGGCGCAGCTCGTCGGTGTAGGGGAAATCCGTCGCTGTCATTACTCTCAATCCAAAATTTTTGATTGTCCCCAACATAGCGGTAAGTGTGGGGCAATCCAATGTCTGGCGGCATCGTAGGCTATATAAAGACATTGATATGTTGGAATTTATATTTGACAGGTTAAGAAAATATCTTTTAGTATCCTCTCAGCGCCGATTTGAGCCAGCTTGCGGGCGCGTTAAAAATACAGCTAAACCGGGACGGTACCGACCGCCCAGCCTATGCTGTGGCGGTTTTTTTGTGGGTAGCCGGGCTGGCGTAAACAGTAGTGGAGACGACAATGACGATCGAAAGCAAGAACCCGGAAACTTTGGCCCTGCATGCAGGTTATCGTGCGGACCCGGCCACAGGTGCAGTTGCCGTGCCAATCTATCAAACCACATCGTTTCAGTTCGACAGCCCTGAACACGCCGCCAATCTGTTCGGCCTCAAGGAGCTGGGCAACATCTATACCCGTATCATGAACCCGACGAGTGATGTTCTGGAACAGCGCATTGCTGCCCTGGAAGGTGGGGCGGCATCTTTGGCGGTTGCTTCCGGTCAGGCGGCATCGGCACTTTCCGTTCAGAACGTGGCCCAGGTTGGCGACAACATCGTCAGCTCCACCGATCTGTATGGCGGGACCTGGAACCTGTTTGCCAATACCTTGAAACAGCAAGGTATCGAAGTGCGTTTTGTGGACCCTTCCGATCCGGAAAATTTCCGCCGTGCCACAGATGATAAAACCCGGGCCTATTACGCCGAAACCCTGCCAAACCCGAAATTGGTGGTCTTCCCCATCAAAGAGGTCGCCGATATTGGCCGTGAGCTGGGTATTCCCCTGATTATGGACAACACCGCGGCACCTATTTTATGCCGGCCCTTCGATCACGGCGCTGCTGTGATTGTGTATTCCACCACTAAATATATTGGCGGCCACGGCACCTCCATCGGCGGTCTGAT
>JAPKBD010000302.1 GCA_028824965.1 Alphaproteobacteria bacterium
CGTCCTACACCGGGATGAGGATGAGGGGGAAGTCTCCTACGACCTCAACATCTCAATCCTGGAAGAAGACCTCCCCACCGTAGCTTGAGGTGCCGATATGAGCGATCATCCAGACCATTCGCACCTCTCGGACACGGACCTTCGGGTGCGTGCTTTGGAAAGTCTGTTGACCGATAAAGGCTTGGTGGACCCAGATGCCCTGGACGCCATTGTCGATACCTATGAGAACAAGGTCGGGCCTCGCAATGGTGCCCGTGTTGTGGCACGCGCCTGGGTCGATCCGGACTATAAACAGTGGCTATTGCGAGACGGCACGGCGGCCATCGACAGCTTGGGCTATGTCTCAACCCAAGGGGCGGACATCGTGGTGTTGGAGAATACAGCGCAAGTCCATAATCTGACGGTCTGTACTTTATGTTCCTGCTACCCCTGGGCGGTGCTGGGTTTGCCGCCTGCCTGGTATAAATCATTTCCCTTTCGGGCCCGCGCCGTCAAAGACCCCCGCGGCGTGCTGGCGGAATTCGGCCAGGCGATTGCCGAAGACGTCGAGGTGCGCGTCTGGGACAGCACGGCGGAGGTCCGCTATCTGGTCCTGCCTGAACGCCCCATGGGCACCGATGGCCTGGATGAAGCGGCATTGGTGGATCTGGTCACGCGCAATTCCATGATTGGCACGGATCGCCTGGATGGGAGCATCACCTAATGGACGGCATTCATGACATGGGTGGCATGGACGGTTTCGGTCCCATCCCGATTGAGCAGGATGAGCCGATTTTTCATAGCCCCTGGGAAGGCCGGGTCTGGGCCTTGAACACCGCCCTGGGGGCAATTGGAAATTGGAATGTGGACGCGGGCCGCTATTTGCTCGAGCAAATGGACCCGGCCCTTTATCTTGGCTCATCCTATTATCAACGTTGGCTGTATCGGACGGAAGATATTTTGGTCGCCCACGACATGGTCAGCCGGGCGGAAATTGAAACCCCGCCTGAGCTGCGCGATACT
This sequence comes from Alphaproteobacteria bacterium, assembly GCA_028824965.1. Classification (GTDB taxonomy): domain Bacteria; phylum Pseudomonadota; class Alphaproteobacteria. Next base: position 1,003 of record JAPKBD010000302.1, read on the forward strand.
GTGAAACAGGGAACACCGCTGGGCATAGATGAGGTTCTGGCACGGCGGCGGGCGGATCGTTCGGCGCGGGTGGATGAGGATATAGCGGCGAAGTTCACGGCTGGGGAAAAAATCCGGGCCCGCAATATTCATCCCAAGGGTCATACCCGCATCCCCCGATATGTGCGCGGCAAAGCGGGCGTGATTGACCGGGACCATGGCGTTTTCATATTTCCCGACACCCATGCAGTGTTCGCGGGGCAAAAGCCGCAACATCTTTACAGTGTCAGTTTCACGGCGCGGGCGATTTGGGGCGATGACGCCTCTGCTGTGGACAAGGTCTATGTAGATATGTGGGATGATTATCTGGAGCCCGATCTGGAGCTTGGCCTGGAGCCAGATTTGGAGCGGGGCGCATGAGCCCGAACGTACCCAGCACTGCCGACCTGCCGTCCCTGCCCAGGGATGACGAAGGCCCGGTCTTTCGTGAGCCGTGGGAGGCCCAGGCCTTTGCCATGACCGTGTCGTTGCATGCCCAGGGGCATTTTACCTGGCCTGAATGGGCCGAACATCTAAGCGCGGAGATTACAGCCGCCCATGGGGAAGGGGACCCTGACCTGGGCGATACCTATTATCTGCATTGGCTGAAGGCCCTGGAAACCTTGGTCGCGGAAAAGGGCCTGGTCACAACGGATGCCTTGGTACAACGAAAGAACGCCTGGGATCGGGCCGCGCACGCAACACCACACGGTGCGCCAATCGTCCTGGGCCCTGACGGCTAGGCCTTTAAAGCCTGTGCCTGTGGATACCCGGATCAAGTCTGGGTAAGATAAATTTGGCCGTTTTCAAAGGATATTCGGCGCTTCATCGTCATTGCCGGACTTGATCCGGCAATCCATCTTGCCGCTCACGCGCAAGGTCAAAACTCTACGCCGGGTCGTAATAATGAATTTCGAACAGCACGCAGCCGCCATTTGATTTGAACGGGCCGTGGGGTGCGCCGGGCGGTCGGCAGGCGTAGGTATTTGCCTCAAACGGCTCCCCACCATTGCCATTGGCATCATTGCCCACCGCCAGATCGCCGGAAACCAGATAAACCTCCTCCCAATGTTCATGGACAAAGGGTTCGGTGGTGTAGACGCCGGGTTGGAAGCGTAACAGACGGGTTCGACTGCCGGTGCCGTTCTTCTCATCCAAGGACCCTGCCAAAACCTTTTGTTGGATGCCGGCGGGGTAGCCTTCGGGCACAGCCCAGCCATCGTTGAAATCAACGGCGAAAAATTCTTTATGCTCTTTGGTCACGGCCATTGCCTAAACCCTCCCTATTTGAGGTTTCAGTCTAGCTGGAAAGGGGCAGGCTCGTCAGCATCAGTTTCATCAGGGCCGCCTGATTGTTGACGTCTGTCTTGGCGAAGATGCGGTTCATATAGGTGCGCGATGTGTTTTTCGTCAATCCCATCTATACGGCCACCGCAGTGCTGATCGCCAAGGGCGACCCCATTAGTAAAGACCGGGTGATTGGTAATTTCCTAGGCGTGGTACAAATCTGGCCGGCGGTCATGCGAGACCTGAAAGCGAATAAGCTGATCGGCGAATAGGCCCGTCCATTCGGCAGCTTGACCCCGTATCCATGGATTAACGGGTCAAGCCCGTTAATGACAGGTGCGTGACGAATTTGGCTGTTTTTAAGCATTTATCCGCCTAACTCGTCATTGCCAGGCTTGACCTGGCAATCCAACTACCAGGCTTCCCACTTGACGCCTAAACCTCGTCATCCAGGCTGTAGCTGTCCAGCATCCGGTCCACCAGGTCCTTGCTGCTGTCCCAATCGTAGGTGCGATAGCTGTGGTTTTTGGTGACGAAGGTCGCGCCTGCGTAGAACATTTCGTACTGGGTGTGGCGGGAGGCGAATTCGGATCCCACCGCGTCCCAGGCCAGTTTGAAGAATTTCACCCGGTCTTCGGAACTGGCGACGGGGGATTGCTGGGTGATCCCGATTAAATCGCGCAGTTCCGGATTGGTGAAATCTACCACCGATGACGGCAGCATGATCATGCCGCCGCCCGCCAGATCCCGTAATGCGGTTATCACGACCGGGTATAGCTGTTGGGTCAGTACCTGGGCGGCATACAGGCTGTGGCGGTCGGGCACGAAATAGTCGCCGTAGTACCAGCCTTTTACTTCCATGGCCTGGACCATGGCCTCCACCATCGCGCCTTGGGCTGCCAACTGCCCCAATGCTTCCCGCACCTGGGGAAAATGCGTGGTGCCGTTGGTCTCTGTTATTTTGTGGGCCAGGCCGATGAGGAATTTCATCTTCACCATCAGGCGCACCTGGGCCTGATAGTTTTGATAGACATGCGCGGGCGTGGCGTGGAATTGTTTCTGGCACATCTCCGTATCACAATCGATGAACACCCGCTCCCACGGCACATGGACGTTGTCGAAAAACAGCACCGCATCGTTTTCATCAAAGCGGTGGGACAGGGGGTTGTCGAATTGGCTGGGGGCCTGGGCCTCATACGATTTGCGGGACAGCACCTTTAGACCCTTGGTATTCATGGGTATGGCAAACGATAGCGCAAATTCCTTGTCGCCGGGCTGTAGCGGTTGGATGCATGTCACAAAAACTTCGTTGGCGACAATGGCGCCCGTCGCCAGCATCTTGGCACCATGCACGGTGATGCCGGCGGCATCGCGGTCCACCACGCCGGCCGTGAGGAATTCCCCCTGCTGTTCATGGGCGGCTTTTGAGCGGTCCGCCTGGGGGTTGATAATGACGTATGTCAGGTACAGCTCATTGTCGCGGGCATAGCGGTAATAGTCTGCCAAAGCGTTGGCACGCGCGGGGTCATAGTCGTGGAAGACATCCCGCCCCATGTACATGCCGGATATGCACGATGCCACATGGTCCGGTGCCCGGCCCAGAAAGCCGCCGTGTAGTTCGGTCCAGGCCACCAAGGCCTTGCGTCGGGTTACCAGGTCCTCATACGAATAAGGCAGCTGCCAGATGCGGTTGGCCCGCGCGCCGGTGTAGTCCCCATCAGGTATGGCAAACGTCATAACTTCCCGATTATCCGGCTGGCTTTGAAAATCATAGATCTGCCCGACAGAGGCGACCACATTGCGAAAGGCCGGGTGGGTGGTGACATCATCCACCACGCCGCCATCAATAAAGACCTGCCGGCCATCGACGAGGGATTGGGTGTGCTGACTTCCAGTCTTGATCATTGTTTTCCTTTTCCCAAATTGGGTGTCCTGCGGGTGTCGGGTAAGTGCATCGTGGAAAAGTAATCAAAAAACTTAACGATTTATTGGGGTTGGTAAAGCCATATTGGCGTCTGCATATTTGCAACCCTTGTCGTGATCATGATGTATTTGAACCGAAGCTGGGGGAATTTTTGGGGGCATCAAGAAGGCCGAACCCGGCTAAGCGCCAGGTTTGTCGACGCTTTTTCTATGTCTGTGATAGCTGTCGCAGCTTTCATCATCATCATTGGGTTTTATCCAGCTGTTGCCATCGGCAGCATAATCTTTGTCAGTGGCCTGGCGGTGGGCTGGTGGTTGAACCGCCCAAACGCCATAGAGGTAAAGGCAGCCGCTGCAGCAGCATTGCATGCGCAGGTATTTCTGGCAGCAACTGATGGTGCCACCATCACGAATAGTGCGGGCACCATACTGGCCGTCAATGACGCCTTTACCCGTTTGACCGGGTACGCCAGGGCGGAAGTGCTTGGCAAAAACCCCTCCATCCTTTCATCGGGCCTACATGATGCAGCATTTTATAGACAGATGTGGGAGCCGATTGCTGCCGTCGGCCACTGGGAGGGGGAGGTTTATAACCGGCGCAAGGGGGGAGAGGTCTATGCGGAATGGCTGCGGATTTCGAAGGTACCGGGCCGGACAGGCGGGGGGGCCAACTACGTCGGCATTTTTTCCGACATCACCGCCCGTAAGGAGAGTGAGGCGCGTCTGCATCACAGGGCCTATTCCGATGCCCTGACGGGGGCTGCCAACCGGCCTTATTTGAACAAATATCTTGATCAGGAAATGTCCCGTGTGCGCCGACAGAGGGGGTGCTTGGCGGTACTGTTCCTGGACCTGGATAAATTCAAACCGATCAATGACAAATATG
>JAPKBD010000303.1 GCA_028824965.1 Alphaproteobacteria bacterium
CGCAACAAGCTGTACAGTCCCAAATTCAAATCGTTTTTACACAGCCTGGACACAACTGATACCGAAGACATCAGGTTGGAAAAGGTCACAATTTTCCTGGTGTCGGCGTCCTGCTGCCTTGCAGGCATTGCCTGGACGGTGATGTATTACGTCGTTTTCGGGCTTGGACTGATCGCGATGTTGCCGTTTTCTTTTTTCGCCATCGTTGGTGGGTCTCTGGCTGTTTGCCATGTGACACGCAGGCATCAACCGCTCGTTTATGTCCAGATTATCTGCATCATCTACATCACAGCATTTATTCAATGGAGTATTGGGGGCGTTTTCGATTCCGGCTTTGTCCTGGCTTGGGCCTTTTGCGGCCCCGTAATCGCCCTCATGTTCTTTTCTTTAAGGCAGTCAATTATCTGGCTGCTGCTGCACTTGGTGAACATCGGGATCACCGTGGTGTTTAATGATTTCTTCTCGATGCACGGCCATGAAGTAGCGGATGAAACCAGAATTATCTTTTTCGTCATGAATTTGAGCGTTTCCTCCATCGTTGTCTTCGTCTTTGCCGGTCACTTCGTGACCAACGCCGTAAGCGAGAGGGAAAAAGCCAATAGGCTGCTGTTGAACATATTGCCTGAAAAGGCGGCCCAGGTTTTGAAAACACGCGAGGGCATCATTGCGGAACAATACGACGACGTAAGCGTTCTATTCGCCGATATCGTCGATTTCACGCAATATTCGAACGCGGTGTCGCCGGATCAACTGGTCAGCAAATTGAACGAGATCTTTTTCCGGTTTGATGAACTCACCGATAAGCATGGGTTGGAAAAGATCAAGACCATCGGGGATGCCTATATGGTGGCTGGTGGTCTGGCGGAGCCAAAACCGGGCCATGCAGAGACCATTGCCGCTCTGGCCTTGGATATGCTCTCGGCGATCAAGGAAATTGAAAAAGAGAGAGGTGGCTCATTTTCCCTGCGCATCGGCATTCATTGCGGCCCGGTTGTCGCTGGTGTTATTGGGAAAAGAAAATTTGCCTATGACCTGTGGGGAGACACCGTAAATATCGCGAGCAGAATGGAATCGAGCGGAACAGCAGGGGCGATCCAAGTCAGCGATGCCGTCTATCAGACCTTGAAGAAGAAATTTCTGTTCAAGAAAAGGGGGGCAGTGGACATCAAAGGGATTGGTGCGATGGAAACTTACTACTTATCGCAGTCGACCTAACGTCCATCATGCCGCCGCTGGCTTCGGTCCTTGCCCGAATGCCTCACTGTTTGCATTTAGAAATTCAGCTTCGTCATCGGTCGTCCCCCGGCCAAGAACTGCGTTGCGATGGGGGAACCGGCCAAATTGTGCAACGATATCTCTGTGGCGGGTCCATCCCTCGATACTGCGTTCCACATAAGGCCGCCATTCCACAGCTGCTTCTTGCCGCAGTTCGTTGAGTAGGGCTATCCCCCTGTCTTGATCCTCCACCTCTTCGGCATGATGAAACGGATGGTAGAGCCAAATTCGGGAGACGGGTGGGAGCGCTTTGTCGAACTTTTGCTCAATGGCCCGGCGGACGATTTCAAACGCGCATTCATCACCCATATAGGCCTGGGGCGTATTGCGATAAAGGTTTCGTGTGAATTGGTCGAGCAGCAGGATAAGCGCCAGCGCGCCGTCGGGCGTGGCTTGCCAGGCCATCAGGTCCCGTGCGCAGGCCTGTTGGACAAGGCCGCCGAACCGGGCGCGTATGTCGTCATCGACCGCCACGCCACCCCTATACCACCAGTCCCGGCGATCGGATGCCGCTTCCGCGTTGTCCAGGCTGGAGCCGAGCCAAAAGGCATTAATCTCAGATATGGTCTCTGTGCTCATCTTTGGGTGCTCACTTACAACATTGCTCAACGGGGCATTTGTTCAAATGCCGTCCAGAAATATCCTCAGCGCCTGGGCACATTCCCCGGCGTGGGAAAACGGCAGGCCGTGCTTGGCATCGGGGAATACCTTTAATTGCGCGTTGGGTATGTGCGCGTGCAGGTCCGCCATGATGGGAACGGGCACGAAGGGGGAGCTGTCGGGATGCAGCAACAATGTGGGTAGGGTGATGCCGGCCAGCTGATCGGACAGGTCGGCGTCAACCAAGGTCCGCAATAGGGCCAGGACCGTGCCGCCATCGGCGCTGGCCTGTTGTCGGTGATACCAGGTCCAGGCCGTTGCCTCTAACGCGCCTTCGAAAAACCGCCCCGCCATCATCTGGTCGGACCAGGCATTCATACCCTGACCAGTGATGACGTCGTCCCAATTGTTCACGTTTTCGATGGAGCCGCCGATATGGGCACCATTGCTGACCGTCAGGCTTAGCAGACGGTCAGGATGATCAATGGCGAATTGTAAGGCGACGGTGCCGCCAATCGACTCCCCCACCAGATGAAATTTCGCGCAATCGACCGCGTCCGCAAGAGAGATAAGATTATCCGTTAGTGCGGCAATGGTAATCGCGTCATCGCCAGGCTGGGATTGACCGTGGCCCGGCATGTCAAAGGCGACGATACGATAGCGATCCGTCAGGGCCGGGGTCCAGCCCAGCCAACAACGCCAGTTGGCCCCAACGCCATGATGGAAGAGAATCGTCTCGGGCGCTTCAATCCAGGGCGCTGTCAGGTCGATGACTTCGTAATGAATATTATGAGTGCCTGTATTCAGGTCCGCCATTGGTTATCCCTCCGCTCTACCGGCTGCCGACGCCTTTGCCGACATGGGCAGACTGTGATCGTTGGCCCATTCTGATAATGAGGCATCATAGATGCCCACATCATCATGGCCCAGCAGGGTCAGGGCGAAACTATCCACTGTAGCTGCAACGCCGCCACCACAATAAGTCAGCACCCTTTGATCCAGGCCAATGCCGCTCTCTGCGAATTTCGCGGTAAGTTCCGGCGTGCTCAAAAAAGTATTGTCGCCTGCCAACAGATCCAGGGCGGGTAGGCAGACGCTGCCCGTTATGCCGCCCGGCCGGCCATAATGAGCTTTCGATGTGCCGTCATGTTGTGCCTTGGTTAGGGCGTTGACCACGACGGCATCATCATCGCCCAGGGCGGCCAGCACGGCGTTCCTGTCAATGATGCGGCCTAGTTGGGGCTTGGCGGTAAAGCTGGCGGGACCATATTCGCAGTCATCAGTGCTGACCGCGCGGCCTTCCGCCTGCCATTTCTGCCAACCCCCATTCAATATGGCGGCGTTTTCAAAGCCATAGGCATAGAGCATCCACCAGATCCGCGTGGCCCAGGACACAGCAGCGGTGGAATACAACACCACCCGACAATCATCGCCCAGACCTTTGGCACCCAAGGCGGCGGCAAATGCCTCCGGCCCTGGCGTTGTGAAGCGAAAAGCACCGGCGGGGTCGGACAAATCCGCCTGTAGGTCCAGATAGCCCGCGCCGGGTATATGCCCGGCCTGATAATCCTCCAGGCCGCTTTTCACGGTGAACACTTTATTTGGGTCCGGTATCAGGTGGGTTGTGCAATCGAATATGCGCACCTTTGGGTCATCCAAATGGTCCGCCAACCAATCAGTCTCCACTAAAAAATCGCCTTTTACATAGTCGTTCACGGCTCGCCTCCTTGATCAATTAGCCTTAGCATAGCGTAAAAGGATGCCTAGAGGAGAGTGGGACATGAAGATTTGCATTATTGGTGCCGGTGCCATGGGCGCATTGTACGGCGGTCGTTTGATGTTGGCGGGGGCGGACGTTCAGTTCGTCGAAGTGCGTCAGGCCGCTGTCGATGCCCTGAACGATGGCAGCTATCTCTACGACGGCCTTGATGGGGAACATCGACTGAAGGCGCCTGCGGCAACGTCTGCGGATGGTTTGCCAGCTGCCGACATTGCCTTCATTCATACGGATACCAACAACACTAGGGCGGCAGCCGTTCATGCGGGGGCGGTGTTGAAGCCCGAGGGCTGGGCGGTGACCTTCCAGAACGGCGTCGGCAATGTGGAAATTTTGACGGAGGTTCTGGGCGCTGACAGGGTGGTGGGAGGTATCAGCTATCACAGTGCCGCATCACCAAGGGCGGGGCATGCGACCCACACCAATGCCAACAAAACCTGGATTGGTGAATTATCAGGCGGTGGCAGTGCGCGGGTGGAACAGTTGCGGGATATGCTGGCGGGTGCCGGTTTCGACCCCCATATCGCAGACAGTATTCAGTCCGTGATCTGGACCAAATTCATGTTGAATTGTGCCGTAAATCCCCTTTGCGCCATCACCGGCTTGCGTTCGGGGGAAGTTGGCGCGGATGCCGCAGCCATGGAGATGCAGGGCCTGATCCTGGATGAAACACTGGCGGTGATCGCTGCAAAGGGCATTGCCCTAACAGACCCGGACCCGAAGGCGTCGATCCTGAAAATTCTGGGCCGGGCCTATAACAAACCATCCATGTTGCAGCATATGGAAGCCGGCCTGCAGACAGAGATCGACAGCCTGAATGGTGTGGTGGTGCGCGAGGGGGCAACCCATGGCATCCCAACGCCTTACAACCATGCCCTGACGATGATGATCAAGGCGCGCAACGCCAACGTCATGCGGCAAATGCATGAACCGCCCATTGACTATGCAGCGTTGGAGGCAGCGGGAAAGGCGAAATAGCGCAGGTGGCGAGGCCGGGGGTTTGAGCGGGGCAAGGGCAAGGGCGCCTAAATCTCCTCGCCCTTAACTTTGCGTTTCAGGCGTTTGACCTCCGCCTTGGCCTGCCCTAGGTGAGGGTTAACCAACAAGGCACGCTCATAAGCGTCCAGCGCACCGGCATTGTCTTTCAGGTGGGTATAGATCAAACCCAAACCGCTGAGGGCGCCAAAATGTCGCGGCTCCAGATCCAGGGTGCGCTCCACATCAGAGATGGAGGCTTTATAGTCGCCCATCATGAAATAGACTGTCGCCCGCTTGTTCCAGCCTTCCGCATAATCAGGGGCAACAGCGACCACGCTGTGCAACAGCTCTAACGCCTGGGTTAAATTCCGTTGCCCCATGGCTTTAATGACGCGGCCCATCAACAGCTGCAGGGTGGGGCTTTTGCTATCCAGCCAAACGCCCCAAATCATATGTTCTATGACGTGGGCTTGCCGGGGGTC